>DASTQX010000124.1:0-25076 GCA_035761505.1 Pyrinomonadaceae bacterium | reverse complement strand
GTGCGAACCGTGAGCGGTTACTGGTTCTTATTCTTGTTCGTGTCGGCCACGGACTTGAGCGCCTGAAAGGTCGGCGGCCAGAGTCCGACGAAGATCGCCGCCGACTTCTTGCCCGCGAAGAAGAGCGCGAGCGAGCCGCCGATGGATGCCAGTGTCAAGATATGAAACAGGCTCACGCCCGTCGCCGACTTCGTGGAATCGTCAACCGTGACCAGCGCCGATTCCACCACGTCGCTGTTGCCGCCCATCATCGCGGTGTTCTGATTGCCCGTCCCCGTGCTCGTTCCCGTGTTACCCTGCGTGACCTTTGTCGCTGCTGTTGCCATTGTTACTCCATCTCCCTTGTGCTCTGTAGAAATTAATCGAGTTCCGACCCGGAATCCGCGCGCCCCTTGAGAAGGGCCATCCCGAAAAGGACGGCCAGCGAGACGCCCGCGATGAGCAGGCCGCGCGTCCGGTGCGTTTTGTTTCCAGTCGCTTTACGCGTCATGTGAGCGTGACCCTGCTATCCGCGTGCCAAGCCCTCCGGCTCGCACCACTCGCGCGTCACGCGATGACGGTACTCGAAGAGCTTACGCAGCCGAGGGAGGATGAGGAGCGGCGCGAAGAGTCTGCCGAGCGGGCCGAGCGGCGGCTCGAACTCGATCTCGTCGCGCAGCAACGCACCGTTTTCGTGCGGCTCGAAGAGATGCCGGTGACGCCAGCTCCGAAAAGGCCCGCGCAACTGTACGTCCTCGAACATTCGCGGCGGGTCGTAAGCCGAATGATTCGCCACCCAGCGCACGGGGATGAGGCCGAACAGGCGAGTCTCGATGATGGCAATCGCCCCGACCTGCAAGTTCGCCGGGTGCTGGATGACGCGCGCGCGCTCCCACGGCGGCGTCAGGCGCGCGAGCACGTCCGGCAACTCGTGAAAGGCGAAGACGCGCTCCGGCGCGGCCTGTATCAAACTCTCTTTAACGAATCTCATCTCTCTTGAAGAGAGGATGACCGTTTCTCGCTCATCCTTCAAGCCTCCGCCGCGACTCTCAAATCAACGCGGCGCGGCGGTCGGAAGCGAGCCCGCCGAAGAGAGCCGCCGCGCCCGCCGCCTCTTTGGAATACGACGGATTGGATTTATCATGGGCGGCGTAAAAGTTTCCCACAATTTTCTGAGAGGTTTCCGAGGCTCTATGTCCACGCCCGAAGCACAGTCGAACACTCCGGCGCGGCCCTCTTCGGGCGCGGCGTCGGGCCGCTTCTCGCTCGAATCGCTGGTCGGCGAACTGGCCGCCCTGCGGCGCGAGCCGCAACTCGCGGAACTCGACGGCTGGATGCGCGAGGTCAGTCCGGAGCGCGCGGAGCTTCGCCCCTACGTCGGCTTCAAGGAGAGCACATACGCGCGCCACCGCGTCTTCGTCAACGAGTTCGCCGAGCTGCTCGTCCTCTGCTGGCGACCCGGACAGCGGACGCCGATTCACGACCACAACGGCTCTTACGGCGCGGTGCGCGTCCTCGAAGGCGTGATGTGGGAGACCGTCTTCACGCTCGAAGAAGGCGAGCGCGGGCTCGCCTACGCGCGCGGGCGCGAGTGGCTGCCCGGCCTCGTCACCGGCGCGGACGTGCCCGACATCCACCAACTCGGCAATCCCGACGTGAGCGGCCAAGACCTCGTCACGCTCCACCTCTACGCCCCGCCCCTCACCAGCCTCAACATCTACCGCGTCGGCCAGCGCGAATCCGTCAACACGCTCTGCATGAACTCCTGGAACCCGACGATATAAGAAGAGGGGGAAAAGGGTAAAGGGGAAAAAGGTAAAGGGAAGAGAAGCCTTTCCCGGTTTTGTCTCTCCCCTTTACCCTCTTCCCCTTTTACCCTTCCCTTCAATCTTCGTCGTGCTCTTCGCCGTCGTAGTGCATGCGGACGCGCTCGTCGTCGACGGTGGTTTCGAGGTGGACGGGGCGGCCCCAGAGGGTGTGGACGTGTTCGAGGACTTTGCGCGCGTAGGAGGAGTCGAGTTCCGCGCCCTCGAAGGAGTGCTTGAGGTAGAGTTCGCGGCGGCCCTCGTAGTCGCCGTCAGCGACGACGATGTAGGGGAAGCCGAAGTTGGTCATGTTCGCCACGAGTTGGTCGCGGACGCGTTCCCAGCGCTTCTCCGTCACCGTCCACTCCTCGTCGTCCACCAGCTCATAGACGAAGAGGTCGAGTTCTTCGCACAGCTCCTCGGTCAGGTAGTTGCGCAGGAAGGACACGTCCGACTCAAGCTCGCGCACCTCGAAGATTTTCGCGCGCCCCTCGCCCCCCTTGCGCCCCAGCGTCCGCCGCTCCTCTTCGGTCGGGTTGTCCCAGCGCCGCTCGATGTCCTCGAAAATCTTGTACCCCAGATAGTACGGGTTCAACTGCCCTTTCTGCGGCGAGACCACGCCCGAATGGAGGTCGGCGAACTCCAGCATCTCGTTGTCGGGCAAGTCCAGCTCGCGCATGATGCGCGCGTGATGGTAGGAAGCCCAGCCTTCGTTCATGATCTTGGTCTGCATCTGAGGGACGAAGTATTCCATCTCTTCGTGAACCATCGCCATCACGTCGCGCTGCCAGTCTTCGAGGGCGGGCGAGTTGCGCATGATGTAGAAGAGGAGGTCTTTTTCGGGGAGGCGCTCGCCGCGCGGCGGCAGCGGGGCTTCGTCGCCGGGCTCGGCCTCCGGGTCGGGGCGCGCGCCGATGTTCCAGAGGTCGTCGTAGCGGCCCGCGGGCTGGCGCTTGCGCTCCGCCTCGGCCTGCTCGCTCTGCTCGCGGGTCTGCGGCTCCTCGCGGCGGATGAAGAAGTCGGGGTCAATGTGCTCTTCGATGGAGAGCACGGCGTCGAGGAAGCGCTCGACGCGCTTGTGCCCGTAGCGGAATTCGTACCCGGCCATCCGCCCGGCGTGCGTCGAGACCGACTCGACCATCCTCCGGTTGGTCTTCGAGAAGTAGGCGTTGTTTTTGAAGAAGTCCACGTGGCCGAGGACGTGCGCCATCACCAGCTTGTTCTGGACGGGGCTGTTGGTCTCTAAGAGGAAGCCGTAAGACGGGTTGGTGTTGATGACGACCTCGTAAATCTTCGAGAGCCCGAAGTCGTACATCGTCTTCATCCGGTGGTAAGCCTTGCCGAAAGTCCAGTGCGAGTAGCGGCCCGGCAGCGCGTAGGAGCCGATCTCGTACATGACGGTCGCGGGCACGATCTCGAAGCGGGTCGGGAACGGGTCGAGGCCGAACTTGCGCGCGATCTCCCAGATTTGTTCGAGCGTCTTTTCCAGTTCTTTGATTTCGCGGTCTTCCATAAAGCCATTTTGCCCCCCGCCGCCCCCACGGGCAAGATTTTCTCTCTCAACTATTTTGACGCCCCGAAACGCTCCCGCGCCGCCCTCCAAAATCCGGCCCTCTCGCCTTCGTGAAACGTTCGCCGCGCCTCTCGCGCGGGCCGGGCGAGCGCGCCGCGAGGCAGGAGGGACGTTCCGCCTTCTATCCACAAATTTGGATTTTATTCAGATTTCCATCCCCGGTTTCGCAAGAAGGCCCCGCCGGAGGGCCGGAGAAGTCATCTCGCCCCGTCGCTTAGCCGAGTTATTGCAACACTTACGCTCGGCCAAGCGGAGGCGGCGAGTTTCGGTTTCAGATTTGCGTGGGGTTAGTTATCCCCGTGACAAAAGCTTTCTGAGGACGCGCCGGAAACAGGCTGTGCGCGGGCCGAGAGCACGGGGAATACAGAGAGCCATAAGTCAGTTTCAGAGGAACTCACCTTTTTGTTTTGCAGAGGAGCACAAACGTAATGAAGATAACATCCAGAATGGTGGCCTTCGTCGCCGCCCTCGTGCTGAGCCTCTCCACGCTCAGCTTCGGGCAGGAGACGACGGGCAACATCGAGGTCACGGTGAAAGACCCGCAGGGCAACGTCGTGACGGGCGTGGCCGTCACCATCCAGAGTCGCACCACCCTGACCGACGCCGCGAACCCGACAGCCGTCGCCGCCGGTGCGTTCAACCGCACGGTCACGACGGACGAGAGCGGCTTCGTCCGCGTCCTTCAAATCCCGCCGGGCTTCTACACGGTTTCGACCGGCGCGGTCTCCGGCTTCGCGCCGACGGCGACGACCAACGTGGAAGTCACGCTCGGACGCACGACCCCGGTCAACGTCACCCTGCAAGCGGGCGACGTGAGAGAGACCGTGACGGTGACGGCCAGCGACACCATCTCCATTGACCCGACGAGCAACCGCATCCAGACCAACATTACGGCGCAGGCCGCCGAACTGCTGCCCAAGGGCACCAACTTCACGAGCCTCTTGCAGGTCGCCCCGGCGGTCCGCAACGAGCCGCTTTCGGGCGGCTTTCAGGTGGACGGCGCTTCCGGCTCGGAGAACACCTTCGTCATTGACGGGCAGGAAGTGACCAACTTCCGCACCGGCACGCTGAACCAGAACAACAACATCCCGTTCTCGTTCGTTCAGGAAGTGCAGGTCAAGTCTTCCGGCTTCGAGGCCGAGTTCGGCGGGGCCACGGGCGGCGTCATCAACGTCGTGACCAAGGGCGGCAGCAACGAGTGGCACGGCGAGATGGGCCTCTCGTTCCGCCCGCAGAGCCTGCAAGCGGGGCCGCGCCGCTTCCTGACCAACGCCTTCGGCGACGCGCGCTTCGTCCAGCCGGGGCGCGACGAGGGCACGGACGTGTTCCCGACCCTCAACTTCAGCGGGCCGATTATCCGCGACCGCGCGTGGTTCTTCCTGAGCCACTCGCCGCAGTACCGCCGGACTACCCGCCCGATCACTTACATTGACGTGGCCGACAATTCCATCGTCGGCACGGAGCGCTACGTCGAGAGGCGAATTGACTGGTACGACTTCGCGCGCGTTGACGCCAACATCTTCAACAACCTGCGCTTCTCCGGAACCTACACCTACAACCCGATTGACCAGGAAGGCATCCTGCCCCTGCTCTCCGAGGGGCTCGGCGGCGTCATCCCGTCGGTAGATTTCGGCGCGCCCATCGGCTTCCGCACCGGTGCCGACCTCATCAATCAGGAGGGCGGGCGTCAGAACTCGCAGAACGTCACGGGCCAGCTCACCTTCACGCCGAACAGCAAGATGGTGATTACGGCGCGCGGCGGCTACAGCTTCCTCAACGAGAAGATCGGCTCCTACGGCGTCCCGAACGTCGTCGGCAGCGAGCGCATCTTCATCAGTGGCCTGAGCCAAACGCCCCCGCCTGAGGCGCAGGGCGTGCGCGGCTCGCAGAACCGCCCGTTCTCGGAGCAGCTCCTGTTCGACGTTTCGCGCCGCCGCACCTTCGACGCCGACGCCAGCTACTTCGTCAGCAACTTCGGCGGTCGCCACCTCTTCAAGGGCGGCTACCAGCTCAACGCCCTCTCGAACGACGTGTTCACGACGTTCATTGATCAGGTCTCGGTTCGCTACGGGCTGACCATCAACCAGACCTCTGGCGTTCCCGCCTCGATCCTGCCGCCGACGCCGGGGGCCATCGGCTCCGGGCTCGTCCAGCGCTTCAGCACCAAGGGCAACGCGAGCAGCCGCAACCACGCGCTCTACTTTCAGGATAGCTGGCAGCCGACGAGCCGCCTGTCCCTGAACCTCGGCATCCGCACCGAGCGCGAAGAAGCGCCGAGCTTCACGCCGGGGCAGGAGAGCATCGTCTTCAGCTTCGCCGACAAGCTCGCCCCGCGCCTCGGCTTGGCCTTCGACCTGACCGGCGACGGCAAGACGAAGCTCTTCGCGAGCTACGGCTGGTTCTTCGACCGCTTCAAGTACGAGTTGCCGCGCGGCTCCTTCGGCGGCGACTTCTTCCGGAACGATTACTTTGAAATCTTCCCCGGAGACGGGCCGTTCACGAACTTCACTTCGCGGAGCATCATCGGCAGCAACCCCGATGTCATCGGCGGCACTTGCCCGATCCTGAACAGCACGGGCCGCAGCCGTTGCTCGCTCGACTTCCGCATCCCGTCCAACGCCGGTCTCGGCATCGAGTTCGGCGCGATTGACCCCGACCTCCAACCCTTCCGCCAGAGCGAATTCACCGTCGGCGCGGAGCGCGATATGGGCGGCGGCTTCCTCATGAGCGGGCGTTTCACGCACAAGCAGGTTGACCGCGCCGTCGAGGACATCGGCTTCTCCAGCCCGACGGGCAGCGAGGCCTTCATCATCGGCAACCCCGGTCGCGGGCTGGCCGCGGAGGTGGCGCAGGAATTCGGCTTCATCCCGCTGGAGGCCGAGCGCAAGTACGATGCTTTCGAGATTCGCCTCGACAAGTACTCGACCAAGCGCTACTACTTCAATGCGAGCTACACGCTGAGCCGGCTGTTCGGTAACTACTCCGGCCTCGCCAGCTCCGACGAGGACGGGCGCACGAGCCCGAACGTCAACCGCAACTTCGACCTCCCGATTGTCGGCTTCACGGCGCTCGGCGTGCCGGACAACGGACGGCTCCCGACTGACCGCCCGCACGTCTTCAAGTTCTACGGCGCTTACACGCTCGACTGGAACGGGCAACTGGGCTTCGGCGGCGGCAACTCCACCGAGTTCTCCGGCTTCACCACGGCGCAGAGCGGCACGCCGCTCACGACGCGCTTCACCCTGTTCAGCATTGACAACTCGATCCTGAATGGCCGCGGCGATTTGGGCCGCACCGAGGCGTTCACGCAGACCGACCTCGCCGTCCGGCACAAGTACCGCTTCGGCAGCAACGAGCGGTTCACGATGGTCTTTGAGGTTGACGTGCTCAACGTCTTCAACGAGAGCAACGTGCTGGCGATCTTCGACAACATCTCCGGGATTAACTTCTCCGGCGAGGACATCGGCCTCTCGTCGAACACGCCGGAGGCCGAGGCGCAGTTCCAGCGTCAGGCCACGCGCGACGCTATCCTTAGCGTCATCAACTCCGAGGACGCGCGCGACGACCGTTTCGGTCTGCCCACCACTTTCCAAGGGGGGCGCAGCGTCCGCTTAGGCTTCCGGTTGCTGTTCTAAAGACGGCGACACTGCCACCAACTTCAAGGCCCAGCCGGAACAACCGGCTGGGCCTTTTTTTTAACCCACGCCTCTCGCCGCGCGGGCCGCATCTCAAACCCCTTCGGCGAGCTGCGCGGCTATCCCTTCGTACTCGCCTTCTCCCTCAACTGCTTGATGAGTTGCCTGATCTTTTCCGCGTCGCGGGCCTCCTTCTCGTACTTGAGGTAAAGCTCCAGCGCGTCCGCCGACTCCTTGTAACGCTTCTGGTCGCTATACAACTCGGCGAGCCGCAGATGCACCTCCGCCACTTTACCGTCGGCGGCCTTGTTGGCGCGCGTGAGGGACTCTTCGGCCTGCGACAGCTTGCCCGCCTTCTTGAGCGCTATTCCGAGCCAGAGATGGCCGTTGACCGACTTGCCGTAGAGTTTGACGGCGCGCTGCATGTTCTCGACGGCCTCTTCGTTGCGCCCAAGATGGTACTGCGCGAAGCCGAGGCCGAAGGTGCTGGAGAAGCTCGCCGGGTTCACCTTGACGGCCTTCGTGAGGAGGACGCGCGCCGCCTCGAAGTAGGCGGGGTTGGTGCCGCCGCGCACCGCGTACTCCGTGCCCAGACGGTCGAGCGCGAGGAAGTAGTCGGGGAACACGTCGAGTGAATTCCGCAGGCTCTCGAAGCCTTCCTTCTCTTTCTTCGCACGCAGTTCGCCGACACCCTTCTCGTAGAGTTTTCGGGCCGCGTCCGGAACCTCCTGCGCGAAGACCGTGCCGGGCGCGACGAACGGGCCGGAACTCAACTCCGGCCTCAGGTTGAGGTAGAAATCACGCTGCTGAATCTCGCCCCCGCTGCCGCCGCCGAGCGCCGAGACGTTGGCGATGACGACCTCCTGCACCTGCTCGCTGTAATCCGTCCCGTAAGGCAGCACCCGCACCTTGAAGCGGCCTTCGGGGAGGCCCGCGAACTCGTAGCGGCCTGAGGAGACCGTCCGCGTCCGGTTAATCGTCACGCCCAAGTCGTCGAGCAACTCCACGTACACGTCCGCGATGGGACGGCGCGACTCGCCGAAGACGTGGCCGCTGATGCTGTTCCTCCTGAGTTGCTGGGCGGCGACAAAGGAGGCCGACGGGTCGGCCTTCAAGGCGAGCGCGTGCGCGCTCTGGCCGTGCGCGACGCCGAGGCCGAGCGCGACGCCGAGCAGCAGTTGCGCTTCTCTCTTCATCATAAAAACCTCCATCTTTAAAGCGAGCCTGTTCGGGAGCTATTCGGAACGGGCGGAGCGGAACGGGGAGGCCGGATTTTATCACACGCGAGCCGCCGCCGCGCGTCGCCCCTATTTTTTCTCCTTGAGCTTTTTGCGCAGCTTCTCGGCGGCTCCACGGACAGACGCGGCGTTGGCGGACTCCGGGCTCTCCTTGAGATAGGCTTCGAGCCGTTCGAGCGCCTTCGCCGTCTCGCCGCGCCGTTCGTAGATGTTGGCGAGGTAGATGTGCGCGACCGGGTTGCGGCCCAGTTCGTGGGCGCGCAGGAGATGCTCCTCCGCCGACTTGTAATCGCCCAGCATCATCTCGGCGTAGCCGAGCGAGAGGTACGGCGTGACCAGTTCCTTATCCAACTCCAAGACGCCGCGCAGCATGCGCGCGCCCTCTTCGTACCTCTTCTGGTTGACGAGCGTGACGCCGACGCCGACGTAGGGCTCGGCGCGGTCGGGCTTGAGTTCACCGGCGCGTTGATAGGCGGCCAAAGCCTCTTCGTAGCGCTGCCGCTTGCCGAGCTGGTCGGCGAGCGCGAGTTGCGCGGCGTAGAAAGTCGGATGCGCCTTGACGGCCTCGCCGAAGAGTTCGATGGCCTGCTCCGGCTTCTCCTCGGCGGCGCTCTTGACGGCCTGCCGGTACTTCTCACGCGCTCGCTCCGGCACGTCGGGGTCAAGCTCCTCGGCGGAGACTATCCCGGCGGGCGCGTTCTTGGCCGCGGCCTTCGGCCTGAGCTGGATGTTCTGGGTGAAGCTCTGCGGCGCGGGGCCGAAGCCGGAGACGGTGGCGGTGACGCTCGTCGTCTCGAAGGTGCGGTCGTCGCCTGCGGCGGTGAGCTGGTACGTCCCGCCGCCGAGCCCCGTGAAGCTGAAGCGCCCGCTGAGGTCGGTGAAGGTCTCATAGACGCGCCTGCCGTTGTAGGTGAGCGTCACGCGGACGGGCTGCGCGGGCTGCGATCCGTTCGGCAGAGCGACGCGGCCTTCGAGCGTGTGCGAGCCTTGCGCGCGCGCCTCGGCGGCGGAAAAGAGCAGGAAGAGGAAGCACGCGGCGGGTGCCGCGCCGAGGAGCCGCTTGTTCATCTTAAATCGTCCTCCGCATGGGGGCTCTATAACAGAACGGCCCGTGCGGGTTCAAGTCGAAAAGAAGGGCCGGGCGTGTGCCCGCCACGGAGGCGAGCGCGCCCGGCCCACGCGGTCGAAGGGCTCGCGGCCTAGAAGCTGAACCGCAGCCCGAATTGCGCCTGGAACGGGATTCCGATGGGCTCGGAGAAACCCGTCGCGCCGAAGAAGTTGACCGGGCGACCGAAGTCCGGCTCGCCCGTCACGTTCTGGAACTGATTGCCGAAGTTGCCGGTGTTGAAGACGTTGAAAGCCTCGAAGAAGAGCCCAAGTTTTTTGGACTCGCCGAAGTTGAAGAACTTCGAGACGCGGACGTTCAACTGCGTGAAGCTGTCGCCGCGCTGGCTGTTGATCGGGAGCTTCGACTGGTCGTTGACGCCGGGGTTAACCGAGTCGCGGTCGTTGTTCACGCCGTCGCGGTTGATGTCGCAGAGGCAGGCCGGGAAGACGCTGTACGGCCTCGCCGAAGACATCTGGAAGATGGGCGCGAGCTGGAACGACCACGGGAGGTCGAAGATGCCGGAGAGCACGAAGCGGTGGCGCTCGTCCTCGCCGGTCGGGCCGAAGTTAATCGGATCCCACTTGTTCAACTGGTTCTGCGGCAGGAAGCCGAAGTCCGCCGCTCCGCCGAACCACGCCTGCGACTTCGCCAGCGTGTAGTGGATGTTCAGTTGGTAGCGGTTCGCGTAGCGCTTGCGGAACGCCGCCGTGAAGGCGTCGTAGCGCGAGCGCCCGTCGGACTGTGCGACCGTGATGCGCCCCAGAGGCGTGGCCGTGCCGAACTCGGCGATGAGCGCCGGGGCGTGAGCGGCGAACTGCGCCGTCAGGAGGCGGCCCGGATTCGGGTCGCTGCGCTGCGAGTTCAGAAGCGGCCCGATGCGCGGGTTGATGTCGAGCGCGCCGAACTCGTGGAGGCCGAGGATGTGAACGTAGTCGAACTCCAGAGCCATGTTGTTGCCGAGGTCGTGCGCAAACCCGATGTTCCACTGCTGCGTGTAGGGCGACTCGAAGTCGGGGTCGAGCATGCGCCCGCGCGTGCCTGAAAGCAGCGTGTTCAAGGGGCGTGGGATGGTCGGCGGCGGCGAGTCAATGCTGAGGTTCGGCGCGTCGTTCAGGAAGGTGGCGTAAATCTCCGGGTTCGCCTGCTGGACGGCGAAGAGCGGCACGTTGAGGAACGACTGGTCGAAGTAGATGCCGTAGCCGCCGCGCAAGACCGAGCGCCCGTCGCCGCCGAAGTCCCACGCAAAGCCGATGCGCGGGCTGAAGTTGTTGAGGTCGTCCTCGACGACTTTGCGCGCGAACGGGCTCCCGATGATTTGCAGCGCGCGGAAGGTTCGGTTCTCGTCGGCGTGCGCGTTATCCACGAAGCCGAAGTCCACGTCGTAGCGGACGCCGAAGTTGAGCGTAAAGTTGGGGCTGATCTTCCAGTCGTCCTGCACGTAGAAGGCGAACTGCTTAGCGCCCTCGCGCAGGTTGAAGCTGGGGTCTCCGCCGGAGAGCACGACGGCCCCGACGACGCCGACGCCCGCGAGGTCAGCCGGAGTGCAGGTCGCCGTTCCGGCGATGGCCGGGCAGGTGATCGGGCCGGGCAAAATCTGGGTCGTGCGGAACCCTTGCGGGAACTGTCCGGGGTTGAGCGCAATCTCGTCGGCGTTGAAGTTGAAGTCGTACTCCGGTGCCGAGTTGAAGGCGAAGAGGCCGCCCAGAGTCGGGACGAAGGTGATGTCGCCGCCGAACTTGAAGCCGTGGTTGCCGCGATTCCATGTCAGGTCGTCGCGGAACTGGTGCTTCTTCTGGATGGTCTGCTGCGGGACGTTGCCGTTGCGCCCGATGGCGAGGCCGTCCGGGAAGAAAAGGAGGTCGAGGTCGGTCGTCGCGTTGATGCGGTTGTCGAAGGTCGAGTACTGGTAGGTGAACTGGTTGACCGTGCTCTGGTTGAAGGCGGAGGTCAGCGAGCCGAGGAAGCTGTAGAGCGTGTTCAAAGTCTCGTTGCCGCCGGAGAGGTCTGTGCGGACGACGAGGAACCCGGCCTGATCGTTGAGCGAGTTGTTGTTCTGGCCGGAGAAGCGCGTCACGAGCGTGTGCTTGGACGAGAGATTGAAGTCGCCCTTGATGGTGTATTGCCAGTCGTTGAAGGGCTGCGGCAGGAACGGCACGGCCTCGTAGCCGAAGGGTTCGAGGAAGGCGATCTTTTCGCGGTCGACGCCCGGCACGATGGAGTTGCCGCGCTCGCGCGTGCGCTCGACCGTGCCGAAGAAGAAGGCCTTGTCCTGCTTGATGGGGCCGCCGATGGAGCCGCCAATCTGCTGGCGGTTGAAGGGCGGCTTGATGGCCGTGCCCGGCGCGAAGAGGTCTGGGTTGGCCTCGGCCAAGAGCGCGGGCGCGTTTGCGTTCAGCTTGTCGTGGCGGAAGAAGCCGAAGAGCGAGCCGTGGAAGTCGTTCGTCCCCGACTTCGAGATGACCGAAAGCAGCGCCCCGCCCGAACGACCGTTGGCCGCCGAGAAGCGTTGCGTGGAGAGCGCGAACTCCTGAATACCCTCCATCGAGAAGTTCTGGAGGATGCCGCCGACGGCGTTGTCCTTATTGTCGCCGCCGTCGACGGTGATGTTGAGGTTGCGCCCGGTCGAGCCGCCGACGCTGAAGGTGCCGACGCGCGACTTCGTCGGGTCGAACGAGGGCTGCAAGGTCGCGCCCGGAATCAGGATCGCGAGCGAGGCGAACGAGCGCCCGTTGACGGGCAGGTTCTCCAACCGCCGCTGGTCAACAACGCCGCCCACGTCCGTCTTCGTCGTCTCGACGAGCGGCGCGTTCTCGGCGGTGACGTTGACCGTCTCGGTGACGGCCCCGACCCGCAGTTCGGGGTTGACGGTCGTGCGCTGGAGCACGTTAACGACGACGCTCTCCTGCACCAGCTTGGAGAACCCCTGCGCCTCGACTTCGAGGCGGTAGGTGCCGGGCACGAGCTGCGCGATCTCGTAAGTTCCCTCGCCGCTCGAAGTGGTCTCGCGGGTGGCGTTCGTGCCGATGTTGACCGCCCTGACGGTCGCCCCGGACACCACCTCGCCCTTCTCGTTCTGCACCGTGCCGGTGATGACGCCCGTGCTCGCCGTCTGCGCCGCCGCGGGCGACGACGCGCCGAGCGCCAGCGCCAGAAGGGCGGCAGCGCAGACGGACGAAAACGCCCTTTTCACTTTTCCGCTATTCATCGGAAGCCTCCTCATTCAATTTTGTTTGCAAAGAGGTGTGTTGCGTGCGGAGGCCGCGTCAGACGGCGACTGCCGGCTCGGTTGCCGGGTGAGAGACGCCGGGGCTCGCCTGGAAGCGAGGCCGCCGCTTTGTCGAAGTTAGTTCCCCGGCGCACCCGTTGACTGTGGCGAGGTAAGGTGCGCTGACCGCCTTGAAGACCGCTTGTCCGAAAAGTGCGTGATGGAAGAATCCGCGCGACTCGCTCTCAGGGCTTGCTGGAATGATTATGAAGAAGAACCCGCCTGAGTGTGTCGCCTGCTTGTCGGTCGAAAACAGCAAAACTTATTCCGCCGCCCGCGCGCCGGAGCGTCGCCGGGGCTAAGTCGTGAGGCGCTTGAGCTTAAAATCGGAGGCCCGCCGCGCGAGGCGGTCACGAGAGACACGCCGCGCGTTATTATTTTGAAGATAATCCATTTTTTTGTATCAAACGCGCGGGCGTATCGGGCGGGAATGAGGCGGAGAGGCGGGTGGAACAGTCCTCGGAAGAGGGGCTTTAAGACTTACCGCTCAGACTTCGACGCCGCGCCGACCGAAGAACTGCTTGAGCGCCGGATAGACATCCTCCTTGTCGTCAATGCGGACGCCGATGAAGCGCTCCTTCTGTTTCAAGCGGTCGCTGAAGATCGAGAGCAGCGCGCCCGAAGAGCGCCGGTAGCCCGCGCCGCCCTCCTCGCCGATTTCGCCGTAGCCGAACAGATTGCACGTCGAGATCAACTCGTCGGCGAGCCGGACGGCCTCCTCGTTGTCCGAGTAGTAGTTGTCGCCGTCCGAGAAGTGGAAGGGATAGATGTTCCAGTCGGCGGGGCGGTAGCGCGCCTTTATCACGTCGAGCGCGAGTTGGTAGGCCGAGGAGACGACCGTCCCGCCCGATTCGCCCTGCGTGAAGAACTGCTCCTCGGTAACTTCGCGCGCCTCGGTGTGGTGCGAGATGAAGACGATCTCCACGTTGTCGTACTTCGTGCGCAGGAAGCGCACCATCCAGAAGAAGAAGGAGCGCGCGATGTACTTCTTGAACTCGCCCATCGAGCCCGAAACGTCCATGATGGCGAGCACCACCGCGTTCGACTCGTAGCGCTTGTCTTCCTCCCAGGACTTGAAGCGCAAGTCCTCCTTGCGGACGTTGCCGAAGCGCGCGTCCCGCGCCTCGCGCGCGTTGCGCTTGATGTTTTCGAGAATCATGCGCCGCTTGTCGAGGTTCGCCATCACGCCCGTGCGGCGGATTTCGTTGAAGCGCGTCGTCTTGGCGGGCATCGCCTTCTTGGCCTTCTCTTCGAGAAAGGGGAGCTGCAAGTCCTCGAAGATGAGCGCGGCCAGCTCGTCAATGTCCACTTCGGCGTCGTAGTAGTCCGCGCCCGCCTCTTGTCCCGCCGGCCCCGCGCCGCGCCCCGTGCCCTGCCCCGTCTGCCCCTCGCGCGCCAGCACGTCGCCGACGCGGGTCTTGCCGTCGCCCTGCCCGATGTGGCGGCGCTTGCGGTGGTCGAAGCGGAACTTGTACTCGTCGAGCGAGCGGATAGGTACTTTGACCGTCCGCCTCCCGTCCGAAAGGATAATGGCCTCGTTCGAGACGATGGAGCCCAGATTCTTCCGAATCGCCTCCTTCACGCGCTCCTTGTGCCTGTCCTGATCAATCACGCCCTTGCGCTGCAAAGACCAGTCGTTGCGCTGAATCGTCCCCGAAATCTGCGAATCGCTCATGGGTTTAAACCTTACGCCGCGCCGCCGTTCCGACCCTCGGTGATGTGTCGCTCCACGACGTTAATTAACGCGTTGAGCCGCTCGTCGGTCTCCGCCATCTGATTGCTGGTCCGCGCCTGCGCCTCGGTCAGTCTGGCCTGTGACTCCCTGAGGGCGTTGGTCTCGTCCTCATGGCTCTGCGCGATAGCCAGTAAGGCGCGGACGCTCTCTTCCGTGCGCTCCCACCTTCGCTCAGAGTTAGCTTGTGACTCGCGTAATTGCTGCATGTCGGAAGTGAACTGCGCCTGCTGGCGTATTATGAACTCGATGTTACGCCGTGTCTCTTCCGAGCTACGTCTTGACTCTTCGGCGTTCGCCTCAACCCGTTCTGATAACTTTTCCACGACCGGGAGGACGCGCTTCTCGCTTAAAAGCAACAGACGTTCAATCACTCTCGCCAGTTCTAAAAGTGCCGGGTCTTTAATCTCTCCTTCATCCATCTCTGGCGCACTCCTTTCTCTAACTGCTCGGCTTGCAAAACATGCAACGCCCGCACCTCCGGCGGAAAGGGCGGGCGTTGCTGCTTCGGACGTTCGTCGCCGCCCGCGCTTCGTTTAGCGCGAGAGGAGGGTGCCGACGTAGGTCAGGAGTTCGTTGGCGCAGACGGGGCAGTAGCCGCCGTCTTTGACGAGGCGATCCACGACCTCGTTGATGCGGCGCAGTTGGTCGGGGTCGGGCGTCTTGGCCGAGGTCGTGATCTTCACCACGTCCTTGAGGTCGGCGAAAATCTTCTTCTCGATGGCTTCCTTCAGGCGCTCGTGCGAGGTGTACTCGAAGGAGCGGCCCTTGCGCGCGTAAGAAGAGATGCGAATCAGAATCTCCTGCCGGAAGGTGTTCTTGGCGTTCTCGGAGATACCGATCTGCTCCTCGATGGAGCGCATGAGCTGCTCGTCGGGCTCGACCTCTTCTTCGGTGATCGGGTCTTTGATGCGCTCCTTGTTGCAGTAGGCTTCGACGTTGTCGAGGTAGTTGTTGCACATCGTCCGCGCCATCTCCTCGAACGAATAGACGAAGGCGCGCTGCACCTCGGTCTTGGCGAGTTCGTCGTACTCCTTGCGCGCCGCCGAGATGAAGTTGAGGTAGCGCTCGCGCTGTTCGGCGGTGATGCCGGTGTGCTGCTCAAAGCCGCTCTTGATGGTGCGCAGGGCGTCAATCGGGTTGATGCAGGTCACGCCGTCGCGCACCAGAGCCGACGAGAGACGGTTGATGACATAGCGCGGGCTGATGCCGTCCATCCCCTCGCGGGCGGTCTCGTCCTTGAGTTCGCGCACGTCCTTCGACTTGTAGCCTTCCACGTCCTCGCCGTCGTAGAGCTTCATCTTCTTGGGGATATCTACGTTGGCGCGCTTCGGCTCTTCGAGCCGCGTCATGACGGCGAACATCGCGGCGACCCGCAAAGTGTTCGGCGCGATGTGGACGTTGCGCAGGATGTCGGACTGTTTGAGGAGCTTGTCGTAGATGCGCTCCTCCTGCGAGACGCGCAGGTTGTAAGGCACGCGGACGAGGATGATGCGGTCTTGCAGGGCTTCGCTCTTGCGGTTGCCCGCGAAGGAGACGTACTCGTTCTCGTTTGTGTGCGAGAGGATGACTTCGTCGGCGTAGATCATGGCGAAGCGGCCCGTCTTGATGGACTGTTCCTGCGAGAGCGTGAGCAGCGAGTAGAGGAACTTCTCGTCGCACTTGAGCATCTCGATGAATTCCATGACGCCGCGATTGGCGATGTTGAGTTCGCCGTCGAAGCGGTAGGCGCGCGGGTCGCTCTCGACCCCGACCTCGCCGATGGTCGAGAGGTCAATCGAGCCGGTCAGTTCCGTGATGTCCTGCGACTTCGGGTCGGAAGGCGAAAACGTGCCGATGCCGACGCGCGACTTTTCGGAGAAGACGACGCGATGGACTTTCACGTCCTCGTGGCGGCCTCCGTAGATGTGTTCGAGCGCGTAGCGGCACTGCGGGCAGAGGTCGCCTTCGATGTAGATGCCGTAATGCTTCTCGATCTCGGCCCGCAGTTCGTGCGGGATGAGGTGCAGGGGCTCCTCGTGCATCGGGCAATCTTTGATGGCATAGACCGCGCCCGCCTCCGTGCCCGTCCACTCTTCGAGCCCGCGCTTGAGCATCGTGACGATGGTTGACTTGCCGCCGCCGACCGGCCCCATTAAAAGGAGGATGCGCTTGCGGACTTCGAGGCGCTGCGCGGCGGACTTGAAGTATTCGACGATGCGCGCGATGGGCTCTTCGATGCCGAAGAGTTCGTTGGAGAAGAAGTTGTAGCGGATGAGTTCGTCGCGCGTGCCCTCGTTGAGGCGCTCGACGCCCGCCGCGTGGATCATGTCGTTGATGCGCGCGTGCGAGAGTTCGGCGAGCCGCGGGTTCTGCGTGACCAGCTCGAAGTAGTCGCGGAAAGTGCCTTCCCACTGCAACGCCTCGTGGTCGCGGCGCAGCTCTTCGAGCCGCTTGCTGATGTCGAATTTGCTGCCATCCTGCTCTTGCATAGCCTCGTTAAAACCTCTCGTTAGGCTTCGCGCGCTGGGACGGCGTGCTGGGAATCACGCCCTTTTCTCAGGAGCGAGTGCCGGGCCGCGGCCCATCGGGCGACGGCGCGCGGGATTCAAGTGTGTTCGACAATCGCTCCCGGAAACAGTCTCGATGCGCGTGCGGCGGGCGACTCGCGCGGGAAGCGCCCTGCGCGCCGTCGAAACTCGTTCGGTACTTCAATGAGCTAGATTTTCAAAACGGGGAAAGGAAGTTTTTAACTCCGACGCGGCCAGCGCAAAAGTTGTGCTCGACCCTCTGTTGGAGACAAGTATAGCACAGCACTCGACCCGCTCCGTCAACACTTATTTTTCCGCCGCCGCCAACATCACGCGCGGCTTCACTTTCCCGACGCCCGCGTCGTAGATGCCGACCGCGAGCAATTCTCCCGACTCGTCAATCACGCTGACGTGCTCGCCGTCCTGCAAAGCGAGCGCGGCGCGCGAAGGCGAAACGGCGGCCCCGTGGCGCGCGCGCCGCGACTCCTCACCCGTTAGATGCACTTCGGCGAAGCGCGAGAGCGCCGCTTTCATCGAAATAAGAACTTCGCCCCACGCGTCCCGCTCCGAGAGCGCCTCCAACTTTTCCAGCCCGACCGCCGAAGAGAGCGAGAACTCTCCCGCGCGCGTGCGCCTGAGCGCCGAGAGGTGCGCGCCCACTCCGAGGTTTTCGCCGCACGATTCGGCCAGCGTCCGCACGTAAGTTCCCGCCGAGCAGACGACGCGCGCGTCGAGTTCGCACGTCCCGTCTTCGTTGATTTTCAGGAGCGTGCCGTCCGCGCGCGGCACTGCCTCGAACTCGCGGACGAAGACGCGCACGGCCTTGCGCTCGACCTCCTCGCCGCGCCGCGCGAGTTCATAAAGTTTCCGCCCCTGCACCTTCTTCGCCGAGTACATCGGCGGCACCTGCTCGATCTCGCCGCGCAAGGGCTTGAGCGCCGCCTCGATTCTTTCCGCGCCGACGGACGCCCAATCAAACGAGCCTTCGTCTTCGCCTTCGCGCGCGAGCCGCGCGCCCGTCAGGTCTCCGGTGTCGGTCGCGAAGCCGAGGCGGACTCGCGCCTCGTACTCCTTCTCCGCGCCCGATAGAAACTGCGCGAGCCGCGTCGCGCGCCCCACGAGCAGCACGAGCACGCCCGTCGCAAACGGGTCGAGCGTCCCCGTGTGCCCGACGCGCTTCTCGCGCAGCAAGCGCCGCGCGCGCGCCACTACGTCGTGCGAAGTCCAGCCCGCGGGCTTGTCAATGATGATGATGCCGTCCATCTTCGGATTTGAGATCGGGGATTTCAGATTTCGGATTTCACGTCGTCCCGCTCAATCTTAAATCCGCGCCCGCCGATTTGAAACTGCCCGGCGCGCAATCTAAAGTAGAGGCCGGATGCAGAAGCGCAGGAACTACAAGCCGAGGTCGCCGAAGTCCGAGAGGCAGATTAACAGCGACCTCGAAGAGGAGAAGCGGAAGGCGCGGCCCGTCCGCCCCGTGGACGCCGAGCGCGTGCGCGAGCGGACGCTCCAACGCGCCGTCAAACTCCTCGCCGCGAAGCCGCGCTCGGTGGCGGAGTTGCGCGAGCGCCTGCTCGAAAAGGAGTGGGCGAGCGAAGAGGCCGTGGACGCGGCGCTCGCCCGCCTCAAGGAGTACGGCTACCTCGACGACGAGCGCTTCGCCTTCGGCTTCGCCTCCTACCGCGTGCGGCAGAAGCCGGTCGGGCGCGGGCGGCTCGCGCGTGACCTGCAAATGAAGCAAGTCCCGCGCGAGACCGCCGACGCCGCGCTCGAACTCGTCTATCAAGAGACGCCCGAAGAAGAGTTGATCGCGCGCGCCATCGAAAAGCGCGTGCGGCTGCGCGGCCTGCCCTCGACCCGGCAGGCGACCAAGAGCCTCTACGAACACCTCCAACGCCTCGGCTTCTCCTACGACCTCATCATCCGCAAGGTGCGCGAAGCCGCCGCCGCCGTCGAAGTTGATGAAGAAGCCGCTGACGAAGTTGATGAAGAAGCCGCTGACGAAACGGCAGCCGCCTCCGACGAATAAAAGCACGCTCCGCTGTCCGGTTTCGCCTCCCCCCCGCGCGTGTTAAAATTCCCTTTTCGTTTGAGGACAGGATTCAGGACTGAAGCTATATGACTATGACCGGGAACGAGATTCGAGAGAAATTTCTGAGCTATTTCGAGGAGCAGGGGCACAAGCGCGTCGCTTCGAGCCCTCTGCTTCCGGCCAACGACCCGACGCTCCTTTTCGCCAACGCCGGGATGAACCAGTTCAAAGACGTGTTCACGGGCGCGGAGCAGAGGGACTACGCGCGCGCCGTCACTTCGCAGAAGTGCCTGCGCGCGGGCGGCAAGCACAACGACCTCGACGACGTGGGCGACGCCACGCATCACACCTTCTTCGAGATGCTCGGCAACTTCTCCTTCGGCGACTACTTCAAGCGCGACGCCATCCGCTTCGCCTTAGACCTCCTGCTGAACGAGTACAAGCTGCCGTTGGAGCGCCTCTGGTTCACGGTCTATGAGACGGACGACGAGGCCGCCGCGCTCTGGGTCGAGGCGGGCGTCCCCGCCGAGCGCGTGCTGCGCTTCGGCGAGAAGGACAACTTCTGGCAGATGGGCGACACCGGCCCGTGCGGCCCGTGCAGCGAGATTCACTACTACAAGGGCGAAGACCCCGCAGACCCGGAGAAGAACCGCGCCGAGTACGTCAACCTCGACGGCAGCCCGACGGTCGAAATCTGGAACCTCGTCTTCATGCAGTACGAGCGCGACGCCTCCGGCACGATGACGCCTCTGCCGAAGCCTTCGGTGGACACGGGCGCGGGGATTGAACGCGTGACGGCGGTCTTGCAGAACGCGCCGAACAACTACGAGACGGACTTGCTGCGGCCCATCGTGGATTTCGTCGCGCGCCTCGCCGACCGCCACTACGAGCCGGAGACCAAAGAGGGCCACGCCATGCGCGTCATCACCGACCACGCGCGCGCCACGGCCTTCTCCATCGCCGACAACATCCTGCCCGGCAACGAGGGGCGCAACTACGTCCTGCGCAAAATCATGCGCCGCGCCATCTATCACGGTCGCCACGCGCTCGGCCTCGACGGGCTCTTCTTCAATCAAGTCACCGACTTCGTCGTCGAGCAGATGCGCGGAGCCTACCCGGAGATCGAAGCCGCGCGCCCCTTCATCGAGCGCATGGTCAAGCTCGAAGAGGAGCGCTTCGCCTCGACGCTCACGACCGGCTTGCAGAAGCTCGAAGCCCTCTTCTCGACGACGCCCGAAGGCCAGATGCCCGAATACAAAGAACTCGCGCGCCTCTACGACACCTTCGGCACGCCGCGAGATTTGATTCGCGTCGGGCTCGAAGAGCGCGGCTTCAAACTCGAAGAGGAGACCTTCAACGAAGAGTTCGACCGCGCGCTGCGCGAACTCCAGAGCACGGGCGTGAAGGAACACACCTCCGCGCGCACCGTCAAGACCAACCCGATCTACGCGGCGATTGCCGAGCGCGTCGGCGCGAGCGAGTTCACCGGCTACGAAGAGACGCGCACGGACGGCGCGCGCGTCGTCGCGCTCGTGCGCGGCGAGGAAGAAGTCGAAGAGCTGAAGGAAGGCGAGGAGGGCGAAGCCGTCCTCGACCGCACGCCCTTCTACGCCGAATCCGGCGGGCAGGTCGGCGACACCGGAACAATCTCCGGCGGCGACACGCACGCCGTCGTCAACGACACGCCGCCCGCACCCGTCGGCGGCCTCGTCGTCCATCGCGTGACGGTCGAGCGCGGCAGCTTGCGCGTCGGCGATACGGTCTCGGCGCAGGTTGACGCGGAGAAGCGCGACGCGACGCGGCGCAACCACACGGCGACGCACTTGATGCACGCCGCGTTGCGCGAGGTCTTGGGGACGCACGTCAAGCAGGCCGGGTCGGTCGTCGCGCCCAACTATCTGCGGTTCGACTTCTCGCACTACCAACCTCTGACGCGCGACGAGCTGGCGGAGATCGAACGGCTCGTCAACTTCCAAATCCTGCGCAACGAGCGCGTGCGAACGGACGTGCTCACGCTCGAAGAGGCGATGCGTTCGGGCGCGATGGCGCTCTTCGGCGAGAAGTACGCCGAGCGCGTGCGCGTCCTGACCGTGCCGGGCGTCTCCGAGGGCGAAGTCTTCTCGAAGGAACTCTGCGGCGGGACGCACGTCCGCGCGACCGGCGACATCGGCCTCTTTAAGATCGTGAGCGATGAGTCCATCGCCTCCGGCACGCGACGCATCCGCGCCGTGACCGGCAAAGACGCCTTCATCCGTTTTCAGGAGACCGAAGGGCTCGTGGATCAACTCGCCTCGGAGCTTCGCACCTCGCGCGCGGGCCTTCCCGCCGCCATCGAGAAGCTGCGCGAGGACTTGAAGGAGGCGCGGCGCAAGGCCGACGAGTTGCGCTTAAAGAGCGCGCTCGGCGCGGGCGCTTCCGGCGGCAACGGAGGCCACGGCGAGGCGCGCGAGGTGGCCGGAGGCGTCCTCGTCATCGCGCGCGAGGCGAGCGACCTCGACGCACCCGCGCTCCGTCAGCTCTCGGATACGCTGCTCTCGCAGCTCAAGTCCGGCGTCGTCGTCTTGGGCCGCCGCGCCGAAGGCAAAGCCTCGCTCATCGTCCGCACCTCAAGCGACCTCTTGAAGCGCGTCCCCGCCGGGACGGTCATCAAAGAACTCGCGCCGATCATCGGCGGGCGCGGCGGCGGCAAACCCGACATGGCCGAAGGCGGCGGCCCCGAACCGCAGAAACTCGCCGAGGCTCTGGAAGCCAGTTATCAAGTCGTCGAACGCCTCCTCGGCGGTCAGAGCGCCTGAAGAAACGCGGAACGCGGAACGATGAACTGAAAACAAAAGTCTTATCTTTCAGTTCATCGTTCCGCGTTCGTCGTTTCCTTAAGTTCCCGCCGCCGGTATCGCCTTCTGCCTGTCAGTCAGGGTGATGCTCATCTTCTCCAACGTGACGCGGTTGAGAGTGCCGGTGGCTTTGATGCCTTCGGCCTCTTGATATTTCCTGAGGCCGCCGCGCGTGTCCGGGTCGAGTTTGCCGGTGGCATCTCCGGCGTAAAAGCCGCGCTGCTTGAGAATCCCCTGCGCCTGTTTGATCTGCTCTTTGGTCGCGCGGAAGACGGGGCCGCGTTTTTTCGGCGCGGCGGCAGAGGCGTTGTCGTTCCTGCTGGTCGTGGGGGAGGTGGTGTTTTGCGCGGCGGCCAAGCCGCAGAGGCAGAGCACAGCCGTGAGGACGGCCACAAGTGTTCTTTTCATTTTCGTCTCCTGATAAGGGGTTGCGGCGCGCGGCGGGTTTCGCGCGGGTCTGGTGGGTGAAGCCCGTTTATCATACACGCCCTGTCAACCCCTCGCGCCACAACGCGCCGGAGACTCCCGAAAAGCCCTTCGGCTTGAAGTACGAACCGCCTCCTGCCTCTTTAAAACCTCAATCCACAGCAAGTTAAACATTACAGTAAATCCTGTTGAACAAGCGGGGCGGCTGTGTTATCCTTCTTCTCGCGTGCCGCCCGCGCGTATTTCCGGCTGATAAGGGCGGACGGCCCATCCTCAAACTCTCTCTGAAAACCGAGCGCCCCGCCATTTGAATAAGGGATTCCGGGCGACCGTCGTCAACGCTTTGCGACGCCGCCGGACTTGGCAAATTTTTATGAAGAAATACCTCCTCCTCTGCATCCTCCTGCTCTCCTGCACGTTCACCGCCGCCGCACAGGGCTCGCGCTACCGCTTCGACAACTTCGACACGCGCGAGGGCGTGAGCGTCGAAGCACCGCCCGCGCCCGCCGTGCGTCCGAGGTCGGTGAAACGTCTGAAGTTGACGGCGCGCAGCGTTGATGCCGTCCGCACTCCGGCGGCGTCGCCCGTGTCGGACGCGCTCCCGCGCGAGGTTTCGATGGCGGTCGGCAAGTCGCTCGACGGCTTCACGACGGGCGACCGCATCGTGGATTCGATGATCGTCGAGTCGGGCAACCGTCATGGCGTTGACCCGGTGCTGCTCTACGCCATCATGCACCGCGAGTCCTCGTTCAAAAAACGCGCTCTCTCGCACAAGGGCGCGAGCGGGCTGATGCAGTTGATGCCCGCGACGGCGCGGCGCTTCGGCGTCACCAACATCTGGGACCCGCGCCAGAACATCGAGGGCGGTGCGCGTTACATGCGCGTGCTGCTGAACATGTTCGACGGCAGCGTCCCGCTCGCACTGGCCGGTTACAACGCGGGCGAGGGAGCGGTCTTGAAGTACGGGCGGCGCGTCCCGCCTTACAGGGAGACGACCGAGTACGTGCGCCGCATCACCGAGCGCTACGCGTTGATGCGCGACCCGCAGACGGCGCGACGCGCGCCCGTCGCCTCGCGCACGCAGCTCGCCAAGATCAGGAACGCCGAAGCGCCCGCGCCCGTCTATGAGACGAACGTCTTCGCGGTGCGGATGCCGGACGGGAAGCTGCGACTCGTCAGCCAGTAAAGATTCCGCAGGACTGACAAGCGGTCGG
Source organism: Pyrinomonadaceae bacterium (assembly GCA_035761505.1). Classification (GTDB taxonomy): domain Bacteria; phylum Acidobacteriota; class Blastocatellia; order Pyrinomonadales; family Pyrinomonadaceae; genus JAIVJM01. The sequence continues at coordinate 1,722 of DASTQX010000124.1, read as the reverse complement.
ATTGAAGGGACGGAAGACTTCCGTCCCTTTTCTTTTTTTGAAGGTCAAGGCTCTCGCGGTATGATGATGTTGAAGGACGTGCTGACTAAACTCTTCATGAAGCGTGCGCGAAAGAATGCGCGACGGACTCTCGCTCGATGACGACGGAAGCGACCAACTCTGAAACGACCGCGCGGGGAGCGGGCCGCCGCGCGCTCCTCGTGGCCGAAGACCCTTGCGAAGAGTTGTCGGCGAGACTTTCAGCCGCCGGGCTCGAAGTGACCTGCGTGACGTTGGATGAAGCGGCGGGCGCTCTCGGCACGCCGGACGCTGCTTCGGTCGTCCTCGTCGCCTTCAGCGAGCGCGAGGGCGAGAGCAAGCTCGTCGGGTTCGCGCGCCGCCTGCGGGCCGAGCCGAAGACCTTCGCGCTGCCCGTCGTCTTCCTCTTCCGCGCGGACGAGCGGACGTTGCGCAGCGCAGCGCTTCGCATCGGCGCGGACGACTACTTCGCGCGGGACACGCCCGCCGCGGAGATGCGCGCGCGCCTCGAAGTGCTCTTCTGGCGCGTCGAAGCCGGAAGGCGGGCCGCGCCCGTCGTCGCCGAGCAGCGCTCCGAGATAGACAATTTCATGTTCCTCCTCGACGCGGTGAGCGCCGACGCGCGGCGCGGCGCGACGGGCGCGGTGGCGCTCGTCGAAGCGGGCGGCGCGGAAGGCGCGCTCGCCGAGGCGCACGGATTTTTGAAGCTCAACCTGCGCCGCGTGGATTCGGTCGCCTTCTACGGCCCGACGATTCTCCTTGCGCACCTGCCGCGCATGGACTCGCACGCGGCGCAGGAAGCGCTCGCGCGCCTGCGCGAAGAGTTCGTCGAGGCCCGCCCGGAAGCAGACCTCTTCGCAGGCATCGCCTCGTTCCCGGCGGACGGCGTCGAAGTGGAGAAGCTCATCGAGAAGGCGGAGGCCGCGCTCGACTCGGCGCGCGCGGAGAACTCGCCGCACCGCGTCCACGTTTACGAGAAGAGCGGAGCGAGAAACGTTCCTTCCACGTCAACGTCGAGGAGAGTCGAGGGCGCGAAGGCCGCGACGACGACCACGCCGGTCGGAGTCGCCGTCGAAGGCCGGGCCGGAGGTGAGTGGCGCGCGGCGCGCGGGCCGTCCAAGTCGAAGCGCCTGCTCCTGACCGTCTCGGACGCGGCGCGGATGGCGCAGATCAATCTGCTGATGCGCTCCGCCGGTTACGAGGTGCGCGCCGCCTTCGACGGGCAACACGCGCTCAACCTGCTGCGCATTGACCGGCCAGACCTCTTGCTCGTTGATTACGAGTTGCAAGGGATGGACGGCATCGAGATGCTGAGGCGTCTCGGCAAACAGTCGGGCGCGAGCCCGCCGCCGCCGTCCGTGCTGCTGCTGCCGACGGGCGTCGGTGACGGGCTTCGCGGCGAGGCGCTCGGCGCGGGAGCCGGAAGCGTCGTCAAACTGCCCTACGACCCGTTGGAACTGCTCGACGCGCTGCGAGGCGTCGCGGGACTTGAGTGAGTGAGGACTTGAAGAGTATGGATAACTGCATCAAGTGCGGGGCTTCGATGAATCGAGGGGCGCGTTTCTGCGCGGCGTGCGGCGCCCGGCTCGGCGACGACGCCGCGGGCGAGACCGTGCGCAAGCACGTCACGGTCGTGTACTGCGACCTCGCCGACTCGACCGTCCTCGCCGAGCGGCTCGACCCGGAGGTGCTGCGCCGCATCGT
>DASTQX010000123.1:0-16163 GCA_035761505.1 Pyrinomonadaceae bacterium | reverse complement strand
AGCCGCCGGGCGTTCGTCAGTTCGTCAGGCTCTTCACACGCGAGGTCGCGGCGCGGAGAATTTTTTGGAGGCCGCGAAATTTCTATGCTACTTTTTGTCGGGCGTCTCGGCCCGATAAATCCGACCGTCACAGATTCGCCATGCCCCCACACCAAAAACTTCTGCTCCTCGTCGCCCTCTTCCTTTCTTTCATGCCGTCCGTTTCCGCGCAACGGCCAGAGCTTTACATCCAGCGCGCGCACGCGGGGACGGTGCGGGCCGTGGCCTTCAGCCCGGACGGGCGGCTGGTGGCGAGCGCGGGTGAGGACGGCACGGTCAGGCTGTGGGACACGCGCAACCGCTCGGTCGTCCGCACGCTCGGCGGGCACGGCGGGCAGGTCTATTCGCTCCTCTTCGTCTCCGACAAAAATCTGCTGACCGGCGGCGGGAGGTCAATCAGGTCTTGGGACGTGAGGACGGGCAAGGTCTTGCGTGAGATACCCTCGCCCGGTCTGGTTAACTCGATGGCCTTGAGCCAAGACCAGAAGTACCTCGCCTTCGTCGCGTGGGATCGGGTCGTGTTGATGGACTTGGTGAAGCGCGAGCCGCGCGTCCTGACTTACGAAGGCAAGCGGGCCAAAGGCGTCGCCTTCCGGCCCGTCACGGAGCCGGGCGGACGGCTGCAACTGGCGACCGGGTTCGGCAACCGGCTCGTCGTCTGGGATGCGGCGACCGGCAACAAGGTTATTGACCTCGACAGCCACTTCGTCCTCGCGGACGTGCGCGACGTGGCCTTTAGTCCCGACGGCCAGACGATGGTGAGCGCCGGGAGCGACTACCTCATCTTCTACAACCTCAAGACGACGCTCGTGCAGAAGCGCGATTGCGTCGCCAACTCCGTCGCCTTCAGCCCCGACGGCAAGACTCTGGCGACGGCGAACCTCGACGGCACGGTGCGCCTCTGGGACGTGGAGAAGCGCGAGGAGCGCGCCAGCTTCAAGGCCGAGGGCGGCGATTATCTCTCCATCGCCTACAGCCCCGACGGCAAGGCGCTGGTCGGCGGCGGGCGCGAGGTGACGAAGCAGACTCTCGGCCTGAGGCCGCTTGTCTCGACGTGGGACGCGGCCACGCTCAAGGAGACGCGCCTCGACGCCGCGCCCTCGACGAGCCTCGAAGCTTTGGCGCTCAGCCCCGACGGGAAGACTCTGGCCGCCGGGGGCGAGGACAGAAAGATTCGGCTCTGGGACTTGGCCGCCGGGCAGGGCGGGCTCGCGCTCGGCGACCACCAATCGCAGGTCATCGGCCTCGCCTTCAGCCCCGACGGGAGGACGCTCACCAGCACCGGCCTCATGGAGCCCGCGCGCTTCTGGGAGGTGGCCGCGCGCCGCGAGACTTTCCCCGCCGGAGCGCCGAAGCCGACACCGACGCCGAAGCCGACGCCGACTCCGAAGCCGACGCCGAAGGGCGGCAAGGAAGACCCGGTGGACAATCTCATCGCCGCCTTCGGGAAGATCGGCGACAGCCTGAGCCGGATGAACTACAGCGACAATCTCTTCTTCAGCCCCGACCGCAAGACGCTCGCGGCCATCGAGCCGGAGGCGCGGGGCACGGTCTTCCTCCGCGACGCGCAGACCGGAAAGAACGTCCACGCGCTCGCGGGGCACGCGTCGCAGGTTTACACCGCCGCCTTCAGCCCCGACGGAAAACTCGTCGCCAGTGGGAGCGACGAAGGGTTCACCAAGCTCTGGGACGTGGCGACGGGCAAGGAGGTGCGGACTCTCACGGGGCACCGCTCGTCGGTGCGCTCGCTCGCCTTCAGCCCGGACGGAAAACTTCTGGCGAGCGGCGGCAACGACCGCACCGTCCGGCTCTGGGATGTCGAGTCGGGGAGACTCCTGCGCACGCTCGCGGGCTACGGCGATTACGTCCGCTCGGTCGTCTTCAGTCCCGACGGCAAGACGCTCGCGCACGGCGGGATGACGAACAAGGCTCTCGTCTGGGACGTGGCGACGGGCCGCCTGCTCCACACGCTCGCGGGGCATGACGTGAAAGTCCCGGTCGTCGCATACTCGGCGGACGGGAAGTTCGTCTTCACGGGCAGCGACGACGCGACGATGAAGCTCTGGCGCGTGCGCGACGGCGCGGAGGCGGCCTCGCTGCTTTCGGCGGGCGACGCCGACTGGATGGTCGTCACGCCCGACGGCCTCTTCGACGGCTCGCCCGCCACTTGGCGGCAGATTATCTGGCGCTTCGGCGACACGCTCAACTACGCGCCCGCCGAAGCCTTCTTCGCCGACTTCTACCGCCCCGGCCTGCTCCACGAAATCCTTTCGGGCAAGGAGCCGAAGGCCGAAGTTGACATCGCCAGTAAAGACATCCGCCAGCCTTCGGTCACGCTCGCGCGGGCCGACGCGGCGCGCTCAGGCGCAGCCGAGACGCGGCGCACCGTGACTCTCAAGATCGAAGTCGCCGAGTCGCCCGCCCACGCCGTCCGAAGGGAAGGCGGCAAGGGCGGCGGCGCGCAGGACGTGCGCCTCTTCCGCAACGGCTCGCTCGTGAAGATGTGGCGCGGCGACGTGCTCGCGGGAAAAGAGAGCGCGACGCTCACGGCTGAGGTGCGCGTCGTCGCGGGCGAGAACCGCTTCACGGCCTACGCCTTCAACCGCGACAACGTGAAGAGCGCCGACGCGACGCTCGAAGTCGGCGGCGCTCCTTCGCTCCGCCGCGCGGGCACGACGCGCGTCCTCGCCGTCGGCCTCAACTCTTACGCCAACCCGCGTTACGACCTCCGCTACGCCGTCGCCGACGCGCGCGCCTTCTCGGCGGAAGTCTCGAACCAGCAGAAGAAGCTGCGGCGCGGCGCTGCCGTCGAAGTCTCGACGCTGCTCGACCGTCAGGCGACGCGCGCGGGAATCCTGCGCGCTCTTTCAGAACTGGCCGACAAGACGCAGCCCGAAGACACCGTCGTCGTCTATTTCGCCGGTCACGGGACGGCCAAAGGCAACCGCTTCTACCTCATCCCGCACGACCTCGGCTACACGGGGCCGCGCGACGAGGTGGACGCCGCGGGCGTGCAAGCCATCCTCGATCACAGCATCAGTGACGAAGAGCTTGAGCGCGCCTTCGAGCGGCTCGACGCCGGTCAACTGCTCCTCGTCATTGACGCCTGCAACTCCGGTCAGGCGCTCGAAGCCGAGGAGAAGCGGCGCGGGCCGATGAACTCGAAAGGCTTGGCGCAGCTCGCCTACGAGAAGGGCATGTACGTCCTCACCGCCGCGCAGAGTTTTCAGGCCGCGCAGGAAGCCTCGCAACTCGGCCACGGTTTATTGACTTACGCGCTCGTCGAGGAAGGCTTGCGCCGCGCGCTCGCCGACTCGCAGCCCACGGACGGCGAAGTGGTGACGCGCGAGTGGTTCGACTACGCGACGCGGCGCGTCCCCGAAATGCAGCTCGACAAGATGCAGCAGGCGCGCGAGTTGGGCGCGGACTTGTCCTTCGCCGAGGACGAGCGCGGGTTGTCCCTCACGCGCCGCGCCGGACAGCGCCCGCGCGTCTTCTACCGCCGCGAGCCGGAGTCGCAGCCGCTCGTCATCGCCAAGCCCGGCCCGCCGAACAAAGGCCGTTGAGGCGCACGCCGGAAGCGCGCCTCGCTCCTCTCACCCTCCCCGCACCTCTTTCGGCACTTTGCCTTTTGCCCTCCGCCGCCTAAACTTGTCCCATGCCGGAGCGCGAGTACGGATTCGGGGAGGAGGTCGCAACCGAGAGCCGGGAGAAGCTCAAGAAGCCCCCGCTCTACCGGGTGCTGCTGCACAACGACGACTTCACCACGATGGAGTTCGTCGTCTATGTCTTGGAGACCGTCTTCCAGAAGTCGGACTGGGAAGCCGTCCGCATCATGCTCCAAGTGCATCAGCAAGGCATCGGCGTCGCCGGAACCTACACCTTCGAGGTCGCCGAGATGAAAGTCGAGCGCGTCACCCAACTCGCACGCGCCGCCGAATACCCGCTGCTCTGCACGCTCGAAGAGGAACCGGAAGGCTAGTAAATGGTAAATGGTGAATAGGAGTTGAGCCTCGACAAACTCCCGGTTTACTGCTCAAGCGGGACGGCGCTCAACCACGATTTACCATTTACCATTCACCATTTACCAATGATTACCAAAGAACTACAAGAGACTCTCAACTTCGCCGCGACCGAGGCGATTACGCGGCGGCACGAGTACGTGACGCTGGAACATCTGCTCTACGCGCTCCTGCACGAGAAGACGGCGTCGAACGTGCTGCGCCAGTGCGGCGCGAAGGTCGAGCCTCTGGCGCGCGAGCTGGAAGCCTTCTTCGGCGAGAAGTTGGAGAGAGTGCCGGAGTCGAGCGACCTCCTCCCGGAATACACCGCCGCCTTCCAGCGCGTCGTCGAGTACGCCGTCTTGCAGGCCGAGGGCTCCGGGCAGAAGGAGGTTGACGGCGGGAACGTCCTCGCCGCGCTCTTTCAGGCCGCGAACTCGCACGCCGTCTATCTCCTGAAGAAGCAGGGCGTGACGCGGCTCGACGTGCTCAACTACCTCGCGCACGGCGTCTCGAAGATTAACGGCGGCGCGGGCGGGGACGGCGACTTCATCGCCGAGGGCGGCGACGCCGACGCCGGGACGGACGAGGCGCAAGGCGCGCGCGACCCGCTCACGGCCTTCGCCTCGAACCTCGTCGAGCGCGCCGCCGAGGGGCGCATTGACCCGCTCATCGGTCGCGGCCCCGAACTCCTGCGCACGATTCAGGTGCTCTGCCGCCGCCGCAAAAATAACCCCATCTTCGTCGGCGACCCCGGCGTCGGGAAGACGGCGATTGCCGAGGGGCTCGCGCTCAAGATTCAGCAGGGCGACGTGCCCGAAGTCTTGAAGGGCGTCGAAGTCTATGCGCTCGACATGGGCGCGCTCTTGGCCGGGACGAAGTACCGTGGCGAGTTCGAGCAGCGCCTCAAGGCGGTCATCACGGCGCTCAAGAAGAGGCCGAACTGCATCCTCTTCATTGACGAGATACACACCATCGTCGGCGCGGGCGCGGTCTCCGGCGGCTCGATGGACGCCTCGAACATCATCAAGCCCGTGCTCGCCTCCGGCGAGATACGCTGCATCGGCTCGACCACCTACCCCGAATACAAGGCCGCCTTCGAGCGCGACCGCGCGCTCGCCCGCCGCTTCCAGAAGATCGAGGTCGGCGAGCCGTCCGTCGAAGAGACCGTCCAGATTCTCGAAGGCTTGAAGACGCACTACGAAGAGCACCACGGCGTCCGCTACACGGCGGAAGCCCTGCGCGCCGCCGCCGAGCTTTCGGCCAAGCACATCCACGACCGCTTCCTCCCCGACAAGGCGATTGACGTGATTGACGAATCGGGCGCGTCGGTCAAACTTCTTCCGCCGGAAGAGCGCCCCTCGGAGATTGGGCTGAGAGAGATCGAGACGGTCGTCGCGCGCATCGCCAAGATTCCGCCGCGCACCGTCGTCGGCAGCGAGCGCGACCGCTTGCAGAACCTCGAAAGCGAGTTGCGCTCGGTCATCTACGGCCAAGACCACGCCGTCACGCAGGTCGTCAACGCCATCAAGCTCTCGCGCTCTGGCCTCGGCGCGGCGGAAAAACCTATCGGCTCGTTCCTCTTCTCCGGCCCGACCGGCGTCGGCAAGACCGAACTCGCCAAGCAGCTTGCGCACGCGCTCGGCGTCGGCTTCCTCCGCTTCGACATGAGCGAGTACATGGAGCCGCACACCGTCTCGCGTCTCATCGGCGCGCCGCCCGGCTACGTCGGCTTCGATCAGGGTGGCCTCCTGACCGATGCCGTCAACAAGACGCCTTACTCCGTCCTCGTCTTGGACGAGATCGAGAAGGCGCACCCGAACCTCTTCAACATCCTCTTGCAGGTCATGGATCACGGCACGCTCACCGACAACAACGGCAAGCGCGCCGACTTCCACAACGTCATTCTCATCATGACGACCAACGCGGGCGCGCGCGAGATGAGCGACGCGAAGATCGGCTTTCAGAAGCAGCAGGAGGGCACCGGCACCGGCATCGGTCGCGGGGCCATCGAGCGCACCTTCAGCCCGGAGTTCCGCAATCGCCTCGACGCGTGGATCGCGTTCGCGCCGCTCTCGTTCGAGACCATCGAGCGCGTCGTGGATAAATTCATCAAGGAGGTGCGCGCGCAACTCTCCGAGAAGAACGTCAGGATAGAACTGACCGAGGGCGCGCGCCGCTGGCTCGCCGAGCGCGGCTACGACCGCCAGTTCGGCGCGCGACCGATGGCCCGCCTCATCCAGACCGAAATCAAAGCGCCCGCCGCCGAGGAAATCCTCTTCGGCAAGTTGCAGACGGGCGGGACGGTGACGGTTGACGAGAAGGACGGGAAGCTCGAACTCCAATTCGACGGCGGGGAGTAGCGCGCGTTGCCGACCCCGACACTCGAACAACTGCTCGGACGGCTCGACGAACTGAAGCGCCCCACGGACGCGCGGGGGCGGGCGCGCTTGAGAGGGCTGCTGGCGCAACTCACGCGGCGCAGGTTCCCGGACGCCGTCAGCCTTATCCGCTTCCACGAAATCCTTCTCTTCATGCGCGCCTACCCACAAGGGCGCGCGCTCCTCGCGCAGACCGAAAAGCTTCTCTCAACTTTCAAACGACGCGTGGACGAACTGCGCGGGGCCGAAGACTTCTCGGAGTTCGAGCGGCCCGAAGTCTCCGGCATCGCCGGGACATCCTTCTCGGCCATCTTCACTTACGACGTGGTGCGGTGGCTCGTCGCGCGTCATCCTTCGCGCGTTCGCGTTGATTGGGAGGGCTACGCGGAAGAGGGCCAACTCGCCGCCGTCCTGCCGCGCTTCCTCCCGCTCGTCGAAGAGAACGCGTATGTCGAGACCTACTTCCCGTTCCGCGAATACCTGCGCGCCGCGCGGGGGAAGGAGCGGAACGAACTCGTCTGGCTCGTCGAGCGTTTCGAGAGCCTGCCCGTCTCCGCGTCCGAGCGGGCCGCGCTCTTCGACTCGCTGCGCCTGTGGGTGCGCTGGGACTTCGGCGACACGCGCGCCTCTCGGACGCGCATGAAGCTCGGCGCGCGCCGAGTCTTTTTCCACGACGCGCCGCTCCTCACGCGCCGGGACGTTTCGCTCGCGCGGGAGTTGAAAGAAGAAGACGCGCTGCCCGTCGTAAGGCTCTCGCGCGCGGAGGGCGCGAGGCTGCTCGACGCGGGGCGCGAGACGATGACGGCCCGCTTCCGAGAGTTGCGCGGCTTCACCTACGGCGACCCGGCTTCGGTCGTTCGCGCGGACGTTGGAAGAGGCGTCGAGGTCTTCGCGTGGGGCTTGCCCTTCGAGCGGCGGCTGCCCGTGCTCGCGTATCATTCGATGCTCGTCTTGAAGAACGGCGTGCCGTGCGGCTACGCCGAAGCGCTCTCGCTCTTCGAGCGCGTGGAGGCGGGGCTCAATCTCTTCTACACGTTCCGCGAGGGCGAGTCGGCGTGGATTTATGCGCGGCTGCTGCGGCTCTTCCGGCAGTTGCTCGGCGCTTCGGTCTTCTCGATTGACCCGTACCAGCTCGGCTTCAAGAACGAGGAGGGCATCGAGAGCGGCGCGTTCTGGTTCTACCGCAAGCTCGGCTTCCGCCCCGTCCAGCCGCGACTCGCCGCGTTGGTCGCGCGCGAGGAACGAAGGCTCGCGTCCCGAACGGGCCTGCGCACGAGCGCGAAACTCCTCCGCGAACTCTCCTCCGGCCACGTCATCTTTGAAGCGCCCTCCGCGCAGGCGGGCGAGTGGGACGGCTTCCACGTCCGCAACCTCGGCCTCGCCGTCGCCCGCCGCATGGCCGCGCGTCACGGCGGCGACGCCTCGAAACTCCGCCGCGCTTCCGCCACGCAAGTCGCCGCGGCGCTCGGCGTCAACGCTTCCGACTTCGACGGCGAAGAAAGCATCGCCTTCGAGAATCTCTCTTTGCTCGCCGCGCTCGTCCCTGATTTGAACGGCTGGACTGAGGAGGAGAAGAAATCCTTCGTGCGCGTCGTCCGCGCGAAGGCCGGGCGGGACGAGTCGAAGTACCTGCGGCTGATGCAGAAGCACCGGAGACTCCGGCGAGAGATCATCCGGCTCGGCTCCGCGGCGGGCCGGGACTGAGCGGCGCTCAACTCTCCGGACGCTACTTGCCTAAGAATCCCTTCAACTTTGATTGGACGTAAGCGGAGGCTTCCTTCTTCGTCGCGTGGACGGGGACGGCGGCTTGGAGGCGACCGGCGGCGAGCGCTTTGATGTGCTCTTTGACGTTGCGCGTGGTCGGCAGGTGCGCGGCGGCGGCGACGAGCGAGCGCTGGTATTCGGAGGGCGGGGCGTTGAGCTGCTCTTCGACCTCCGCGTCCGAAGGCTCGAAGGGAATCGCTTCGACGTGGCGCGGGCCGTCGTTCTCCGGCTCTTCGAGCGTCAGAGCGCCTTCGAGGTCGGGCGCGCGCGCGTCGCGCTCCGAGAGCGGGCCGCCGAGCTGGAAGCACTTCCTGAGCGTGGCGACGAGCGAGGTGTGGTCGAAGGGGTAAGGCGGCCCTTCGTGCGGGAGCCTCTGGTTCGGCACGGGGCGGAGCACCGTCCCTTCGAGCACGTAAGGCGAGATGATGACCGCCGGGACGCGCACGCCGTAGCGGTCGAAGGTGAAGTGTTCGGGGTCGTAATTGTCGGGCGAGACGGCGCGCGGCGGCGGGACGTGATCGTAACAGCCGCCGTGCTCGTCGTAGGTGATGACGAGCAGAGTCCTCTTCCAGTGCGGCGAGTTGCGGAGCGTGTTGTAAACGTCGGCGATGAGTTGCTCGCCGAGTCGAACGTCGTGCGGCGGGTGCTGGTCTGTCGGCAGCGTCCTGAGAATCGGGTCGGGGAAGAAGCGCGGCTCGATGAAGGAGTAAGAGGGGAGCCGCCCGCGCTCGGCGTCCTTCTTAAAGGTGTGACGCTCAAGCGGGGCGTCGTAAAAGTGGAAGTGGTCGGCGTGGAACCAGAGCCGCGCGAGCGTGAGCGATTGCGGGAAGTCCTGAAAATAGACGCGCCACTTGCGGTCAAAGCGGCAGGTCTTGAACCGCTCGAAAATCGTGTGCATCAGATACGGGAAGTGGAAGGGCTCGTTGTTGACGTAGCCGCGCGCCGTCGAGGTGTGCGTGAAGAAGCGGTTAGGCCACGTCTGGCAGGGGGCCGAGGCGTGCCACTGGTCGGAGACGGCGAAGCAGCGCGCGAGGCGCGTGAGGGCGGGCACCTGCTCCGGCACGAAGTAGTGCATGATCGCTTCGGGGCTGAACTGCTCGCCGGTCAAGGCCGCTTGCGCGACGTAGTTGTTGACGAAGCCGTCCATCTTCGGCACGCCTTCGACGGGCGCGTCGAGGCCGAACTGCTGCTCGTTCATGTCCGTGAACAACTCGCCGGGGTCGGGCGTCGGAATCGTCCACGGGGAATGCGGCGGGCTGCGCTCGTTCCAGGCATAGACCTGCCGCTGCTGCCCGCCGGGCGGGTCGTAAGGGTTGGATGCGCCGACGAGCAAGCCCTCGAAGTGCTGCCCGCGCGGAGCCGGGTGAGACGGCCCATAGAGCGTGCCGAGGATGTTGTCGAACGAGCGGTTCTCCAACATCAGGACGACGACGTGTTTGATCTTCTCGGTGAGGACGCTCATCTTTTTTACTCAGGGTTCGACGGAGCGCGGGTCGTTCGTGCGCCGGTTCCGGCTCGAACTTGAAGAATTTCGCAGGGACGAATTTAATAAACGAATCGCGTGAGGCTGACGAGGGGACACAGACAGGGACAAGGCTCTCGTCAGCGCGGCCAGAACCTTGCGAGGAGCGCTCACTCTAATCCCGTTCCACACGCCGGTCAAGAAAAGTTTACGAAGAGACGATGGAGGAACGATGAAGGCGGAACGTTGAAGGATGAACTGAAAGACAAGGACAGTTGCTTTCAGTTCATCCTTCAACGTTCCGCCTTCATCCTTTCTTCTCAGCCGGGCACGATTAACTTCGACGGCGGCAGCATCGCCGACTTGCCCCGGTGCTGCCAACAGCGACCCGTCCCGCGCACGCGCCGCTGGCACGGCGTCCCCTTCTGCGTCCGCGCGCCGCACATCGAGACGACCTCCGAAGCTTCGGTCGGCCTCTCGCCGCTCGTCCCGTCCGGCCCGTAGCGCGTCTCCTGACGCGGAGGCGAATCAACGACCCCTCCATCCGCGCCCGCCGCGCCCGGCGTCGCCTGCACGCCGCTCGACGACGGAGGCGCGGACGCATCGCCGCCGCGCTCGACGACGAGCAAGGGAGGCTGCGGCGCGCGAGCGCTTCGACTCCCGAACGCGAAGCCGAGGCCAAAGAGCAACGCGCACGTCAAGAGCGGCGCGACGATTCTCCGGCGGCGGAAACGTCGCCCGCACGCCGCGCAGAAGCGCCTGCTCGTCCACACTCGCCAACGCGCGCGTACGACGCGCTCGCCGCACTCGGCGCAAAATTTCGGCCTGTACATCGCTCCCCACTCCTTCGTCTGCTTTTGAGTTCGAGGACGCCCGTGTCCGAGGGTTCGTCCGAAGAGACGCGCGCGACATCGGCGCGCACAAAGGCGGGAAGCTCAACTTGACGGCTGTTGGCCGAAACGACGCCACAGCCGGAGGGTTGCCGCGCATTATACGCCCGCGCGGAGTCTCGGCGATGAAGGAATTTTTGACTTGCCTCAGGCAAATTTTCGGCGCGCGTTTCGACTCGCTTTCAACCGCGCGTTGCACGTCGTTGCACGCGCGGTACGCTCGTGTTATAGTCTTTTCCGCTCCCGAAGAGACCGCGAATGTCGTGCGTCTGACACCTTTGGCGGCGGACGCACAGAGCGGCGTCTCGCCCGCGCCCGACCGAAGCGCCCCGTGTGTGTGATGAGCCTGCGACTTTACTGCAACCGCTACGGGCATTTTAAAGACGCGCTCGTGTGTTCCGTGAGCTGCGCGTATCGCACGCGCTGCCACGACTTCGCGCTCTTCTACGGCGACCGCCGCGCCGAGGTGGACGCGCTCGTCGGCGACTACTACGCCGACCGCCGCGTGCAAGCCGAAGCGCCCGCGTCGTCGCCACGGCACGACTCGGCGCTCGTCCACATCGCGCCCGTGGTGAAGCCGGAAGCGCTCCGCAAGCTGATTAGTCTGGAGGTACTGAGAGAGATGGCCGAGTCAGTTTACATTTGGGTTGACAAGGAAGACCGCGCCGAGCTGCTGACGACCAACGAAGTCCTGCGGCGGGCCGAGCGCGGCCAGAAGGCGAAGAGCATCTATCAAGTCTCGCGCGAGATGGAGCTGCGTTACCAGCTCGTCCCGCGCAAGCGCATCGAGAAGGCGCGCACCGCCGCCGCCGCCGAGGCCGAGCGCACCGAAGCCCGGCGCACGCGCCGCACCTCGAACACCAAGCAAGCGCCCGCGCCCGTCCCCTTCCCCGTGGCGGTCGCCCCCGTCGAAGAAATCCCCGCCGCGCCCTCTGCCGCCCAGCGCCGCACACGCCGCCGAGTAGGAAGGTAAAGCAAAAGGTAAAACGCAAAAGTGAGAGAGCGTGCGGAACGCGTCAGGCTCAAGCCTCCGCGCGTCGCGCTCGTTCTCTAACTTTCGCCTTCTGCCTTTTACCTTTTGCCTTCTTCAGTCCGTGGCAACTCCCCGCGCGCCGGTCGCACCAAAAGAATCCGACGCCCGGCGGAGCAGGCGGTTTAGTGAGCGCCGAGAGAGATTTCTCCGACGCCATTTTTTTGGATTTCGCGGGGTCGTTTCGGAAGGATTCGTCCGGGCCTTCGGGGTCGCTTGCGTTGGCCGCGCGCGCCCCGGCATACTTAGCCCGTCCGAACGTGACTTGAGCAATGACCCCTTCAAAGTTTCCGGCGCACAAACTGCGGACAAAAATCTTCGTCTCACTTCTCCTCGCGCTCTGCCTCTGCGCCCCGGCGCGCGCGCAGGAGCCGCAGGACGATCCCGTCGAGACCGTCAACTCCAATCTCGTCATCCTCAACGTCGGCGTCGCCGACCGGCGGGGTCAAGCCGTCACCAACCTCTCGCGCGAAGACTTCGCCGTCTATGAGGACGGCCAGCGCCAGTCAATCGTCAGCTTCGAGCCGACCTCCGCGCCCTTCAGCCTCGTCCTTTTGCTCGACATGTCGGGCTCGACGCTCAACTTCCGCCCCGTCCTCAAACAGTCGGCGCTGCGCTTCATAGACGCGCTCGCGCCCGGCGACCGCGTCTCGGTCATCTCCTTCTGGGTCAAGAAGAGTAAGAACAAGTCTGAAGACAAGGTGGTCACGCTCACCGACTTCACCGACAACCGCCGCGACATCGCGCACGCCATCTCGGTCGCCGACGGCGCGGGCGGCACCAATCTCTACGAGGGCTTGCGCTTCGCCCTCCGCCAGCTCGCGCGCGAGGGCAACCGGCGCAAGGCCGTCGTCGTCCTCACCGACGGCAAGGACACCGAGCTTGAGACGCTCGACCGCAAGGCCGCCGGCGCGGCGAACTCTAACGACGAGGCGCTCAACGCCGTCAAGCCGGAGGCGAGCCCGCGCCTGCGCGCCGTGCTCGACACCGCCGACCGGCAGGGCGTGACGATCTACCCGCTCGCCCTGCCTTCGGGCGACCTCAAGCGTATCGCGCAGCCCTTGCCGCAGCAGGTCGCCATCTACACGGCGGCGCGCGCCCGCCTCCAATCGCTCGCCGACCGGACGGGCGGGCGGCTCCACGTCATCAACCGCCTCGAAGACCTCGGCAGGCTCTACGCCGAAGTCGCCGCCGAGATGCGCACCCTCTACAGCATCGCCTACCAGTCCTCCAACTCCCGCCCGCGCGACGGCAGTTGGCGTGCCATCAACATCGAAGTCACCCGCGCCGAACTCATCGCCCGCGCCCGCCCCGGCTACTACGCCCGCTGATTTCGACCGCCCTTTCGGGCTCTCCCCGCGCCCCGCGAGCCCGCTTGACACCCACGCGAGCCACCCGTATATTCGTCACTTCACGTCATCAACAAATACGCACCCGTAGCTCAGTTGGATAGAGCGTCTGACTACGAATCAGAAGGTCGCACGTTCGAGTCGTGCCGGGTGCATTAACTGAATCAATAAGTTAAGGGCAGCCACTCGGCTGCCCTTACTCATTTTGTGTATCTATGGTGCGCGGCGTTGCTTTACGTTTGTTTCGTGGTGCGGGATTGTGAGGCAGGATTTTTAATTGCGAGGCAAGAAGCCCGAAGGGTTATAATGCGCGGCGTTCGGGGCTGTGGCGCTCGGACGTGAGAAGAAAACCATCTCTCCATGTAGTTCTTGAAATTGTCAGAGCGAACTTTTACCCGCATCCCGAAACGGAATATACCTACCGCATGGCGTCAAACGTTACCGCTAAAACCAGTGACCTACAATCCGTCGAAAGCCTCTTTCTTGAGACGACTTCCATTAAACAGAGAAAAGAGAACGGACAGTTTTTAACTCCTGAGATCGTCGCAGCGCCGATGATTAGGTGGACGACCTTTTCTTACAATACGTCGAACATGCTTGACGCCGGTGTCGGCACGGGTATCTTCGTCAAGCATTTGATAAAAGGGAGGCGCAAGGCCGGAATCAACACGCCCGTGTTCATTGATTGCGTTGATATTGACCCCCACGTGTTGACTTACGCTAAGAGGGGTATTGCTTCTCGACCTCTTGAAAAAATTACGTTCATCGAGGAAGACTTTCTTCGCTTCGATACGTCGAAGCGCTACTCCAGCATTATCTCGAACCCGCCCTACTTCAAGCATCATTATATTAGCGACAAAGCAGAGACGGTTTCCGCTGTTAAAGAATTATCCGGCTTCAGTCTGACGGTCACGACGAACATTTACTGTCTGTTCATGTTCAGGGCGAGAGCGTTAATGGCTACGCCGGGACGTTGCGCGTTTATTGTCCCCAGCGAGTTTCTTAATGCGGATTACGGGGTGCAGGTCAAACAGCATTTGCTCGCTGACAAGGCTTTCAAAGGGATCATCGTCTTCAATTTCAAAACGTTGATTTTCGACGACTCTTTGACGACGGCCTGCATCGTTCTCTTTGAAACGGGGAACAAGTTATCGCAAGACATCAAGTTCGTTTCACTGGACAATCCCGATGAATTGGATGGAGCGCTCAAACTATTTGAACCACGAGCCATCGGGAAGACGCGGTCGGCACACACTTCAACTCAAACCTTGTCTTTTAAGCGCGAGCAGTTGGACGCCGCTCGTAAATGGAGAAACTATTTATCGCCGAGGCAACTCCGCTCGAATATTAGCGCGTTAGTTTCACTGTCCAAGTACGCCAGATGTAGCAGAGGGATCGCAACCGGCGCGAATGACTTCTTCACTCTTTCCGAATCCAAGCGGCAGGCATTGGGAATTTCCCTCGATGATTTACTGCCGTGCGTTACCAAGTCTGCCGACGTGCCGAGTTTAATTTTTACGAAAGCTGATTTCGCCGCCCTGTCGGAGAAGGACTCAAGGCTATACCTGCTCAATCCTAAACAACCTCTCTCGCCGGAGTTGACGAATTACCTCGACGAAGGCGTCGAGCGGGAGATTCATACAAGACACTTGCCCTCGCACCGGGAGACGTGGTTCTTACCGGAACGACAAACTCCCGCCCCAATCTGGGTGATGGTTTTTTCCAGAGGTCGGACGCGATTCGTCTGGAATAAGGCCGGCACTTACCACTTAACAACCTTCCACGGCGTATATCCGAACCCTCTCGGCACAGCGTTTTTTGCGCCGCTCCTTGTTTATCTCTGGTCGGATAGCTGTCAGCACATGATGGAAGAACAGCAGCGACAGTATGGCAATGGCCTGAAGAAATATGAGCCGAGAGATATTGAAAGGATTTTAGTGCCTGATTTCGAGGCAGGTGAAACGGCTTGGATAAGTGAGGCGAAACGATTAGTTAAGGAGGCGGAGAAGGTGCATCGAACGAAGAAGACGATTATTCCGCTTCTTAAGAAGATAGAGGATTACTTCTCACGGACTTGGCTGGCGAAGAGGTAATTTAAAAAAGCGTGTCTGGAGATGCCACAACGGCTGCTCCCTGTTGTTCCTCACTGTTCAGAGCCTCCATGAAGACATCTTTTTTCAGAAGTAGTTTCCCGCCGGTCGGCTCGACGTAAGGGTCTATCCGCCCCAACTTACTTTCCTTTTCTTTTACCCTGTCGAATTTAGGTCGCTTAATGTCGGCTATCCGAGCACCGTAGGAGAGAGGGACGTGAATCGTAGGTTTGTTTTGATTCCGACGATTTATCCTGACGGCAACTCCTTTCGCCCTGCTGGCGACTAGTGAAAGAATCTTTTCCGTTTGAATCATGTATGCGGAATCTAAGAGCACTTGTGCGTAGAGGTGTTTCACGCCGTAAGTATCTATCCATCTTTTGACGAGCGTGAGGTCTTCAACTTTAACGGTGAAGCTGTGTTCCTCTTGGCTTACTTTAATACCTGCTTTCAGTTGTTCCTGACGGACTTTGGTGTACTTGTCGCCTAAAACTTTACTTGACCTGACCTCGATACCATGACTGGCCTGCGGGACGATCCGGCGTAGTTGCTCAAGGGGAAGCGTTGAAATGTCTTCATCCCAACATTCATCATAATGATCGTCGCTGAAGACCAACAAATCCGGGCGCTTGCCTATTGTCGCCAGCTCTTGCTGATACTCTCTGTAAAAGTCACCGAAGCCTTCTTCGCCTGCGACCATCTGGTCAGAGTTTCCATACTTGACCACTCTGAATCCCTTGAGATTCGCGGCCAGTGTTTTCTGGAGGCTCGTCTCGGCCCAATCACCCATGGCTCTGTTAATCAGGAATTCGGAGTTGGCATCGCCGGGGGCTCTACCGGGCTTGTGCGGTGCCGCGAAGTCAACGGCGATAGGTTCACTTCGCTTGCTCTTGGGTTTGGCTAATGTTGCCTGAACTGCTTTTGCCAACACCTCAATCTTCTGGCGATATGTCACTTTTTTTGCTCCTCGCTTCATATTTTTTGGCTGTTGAAATTAATCAGGCAGAGCAAGTCCGTTGTTTCCGGTTCACGACTTGAATCCTACCATTCCTAAAAAGGGTTATCCCAACTTTGAAGATGAAAAGATGTAACCGCGACCTTAAAATCTGATGGAGCACCGACGTAACATGAGGCGCAAAAGAGTCTCGGCGGCCAAG
>DASTQX010000122.1:0-7303 GCA_035761505.1 Pyrinomonadaceae bacterium | reverse complement strand
GACGAGATAGAGTTGCTTTTGACCGTCACCGCGCCCGGCGCGGCGGGCCTCTACATGCTCGAAGTTGACGTGTTGCAGGAGGGCGTCAGTTGGTTCGGGCTGAAGGGGTCGGATACTCTAAGATTGAACGTGAGGGTGGAAGACGAGCGACGCGATGAAGATTGAGGCGGCGGCAGAGGCGGAAGAGTTGACGGGCGCGCGGCGGGCCGGGCGTGTTGCGCCCGCGTTGCGCGCGCTGCGAGCGCATCAGTGGATTAAGAACCTGCTCGTCTTCGTGCCCGTCCTGATGGCGCATCGGGTGCTCGACGCGCCCGCGTTGACGGCGGCGGCGTTCGCCTTCCTCGCGTGGTGTCTCTGCGCGTCGAGCGTCTATGTCGTCAACGACCTCTTAGACCTCGACGCCGACCGCCGCCACCCGCACAAGCGCCGACGCCCTCTCGCCTCCGGCGCGCTCGATAAAAAATCCGCCGCCGTGCTCGTCGCGGCGCTGCTCGTGCCGGGGCTCGCGCTCGCCTTTCTACTTTTGCCGCCGCTCTTCGGCCTCGCGCTGCTGCTCTACCTTTCATTAAGCACGGCCTACTCGCTCTTCCTCAAGCGGCTGCCAATCGTGGATGTGATGGTCTTGGCCGGGCTCTACACTTTGCGCGTGCTGTCGGGCGGCATCGCGGCGGGCGTCGCGGTCTCGCCATGGCTTCTGGCCTTCTCGATGTTTCTGTTCCTCAGTCTCGCCTTCGTCAAGCGCTACACGGAGCTTCGGATGACGGCGACGGACGGCGCGCACGGCGAGACTTCGAGGCGCGGTTACGCGCGCGAGGACATGGAACTCTTGAAGAGCTTCGGCACGTCGAGCGGCTATCTCTCCGTGCTCGTCCTCGCGCTCTACGTCAACCAGAGCCGCGAGGTGAATTTGCTCTACCGGACTCCGTGGGCGCTCTGGCTCATCGGCCCGTGCCTGCTCTACTGGGTGACGCGCGTCTGGCTCCTCGCCTCGCGCGGCAGGATGCACGACGACCCCGTGGTCTTCACCGTTAAAGACCCGGTGAGCTACATCCTCGGCGCGGTCATCGCCGCGCTCATCGTCGCCGCCTCCGTGTGAAGCGGCGGGCTTGTTGCGCCGCAAGGTTGATGACCTTATGATGAGCGCGCTGTCTTTCAGTAAATATTTTCGAGGGTGGTGACAGTCGAGTTGGCCGCGAGCAAGAAGAGCGTCGAGCGCGAGGTGCGCAAGTTACGTGAGGAAATTCTCCATCACGAAGAGCTGTACTACGTCCACGACAGCCCCGAAATTTCCGACGCCGAATACGACGCGCTGTTGGAGCGTTTGCGCGCGCTCGAAGAAGAGCACCCGGAGTTGCAGACGCCCGACAGCCCCACGGTGCGCGTCGGCGGTCGGCCCGCCGAAGGATTCGAGGAGTACGTCCACCGCCGACCGATGCTCTCTCTGGACAACAGCTACAACCTCGAAGACCTCCGCGCCTTCGACGAGCGCTGCCGCCGCCTCGCCGACGGTCGCGCGTTCGAGTACGTCGCCGAGTTGAAGATTGACGGCCTCTCCATCTCGCTCCACTACGACGAGGCGGGCGTGCTCGCGCGCGGCGTGACGCGCGGCGACGGGCGCGTCGGCGAGGACGTGACGCCCAACGTCCGCACCATCCGCAGCGTCCCACTGAAGTTGAAAGAGCAGCAGACGGCGGAGGTCGAAGTGCGCGGCGAGGCGTATCTCTCGCGCAAGAGCTTCGAGCGCATCAACGCCGAGCGCGAGGAGGCGGACGAGCCGCGCTTCGCCAACCCGCGCAACGCCGCCGCCGGAACCATCCGCCAACTCGACCCGCAGATCGTCTCGAAACGCCGCCTCGACATGTTCGCCTACGACGCCTTGCGCGGCGAGCGCAAGCCCTTCGCCACGCACTGGGAGGCGCTCGAATGGCTCGCGCGCGCGGGCTTCAAGGTGAACGAGCACCGCGCGAAGTGCTCGACGATTGACGAAGTCATCGCCTTCTGCAACCGGATGGAGACCGAGCGCGACCGGCTCGAATACGAGATTGATGGCGTGGTGGTGAAGGTCAACTCCACGGCCTTGCAGGACGAGTTCGGCGCGACGGCCAAAGCGCCGCGCTGGGCCATCGCCTACAAGTACCCGGCGCGGCAGGCGACGACGCAGGTCGAAACAATCGTCGTCCAAGTGGGCCGCACGGGCGCGCTCACGCCGGTCGCTAACCTCACGCCCGTCCAACTCGCCGGAACCACGGTCGCGCGCGCGACGCTGCACAACGCCGACGAGATCGAGAGGCTCGGCGTGATGGAAGGCGACTGGGTCTTAATCGAGAAGAGCGGCGAGGTCATCCCGAAGGTCTTGAAGGTCGTCGAGTCGAAGCGCACGGGCGCGGAGCGGCCCTTCAAGATGCCGACCGAGTGCCCCGTGTGCGGCGGCGTCATCTCGCGCCCCGAAGGCGAAGTCGTCGCGCGCTGCGTGGCGGCTGATTGCCCGGCGCAGTTGAAGGCGCGGCTCCTTCATTTCGCTTCGCGCCGCGCGATGCGGATTGAGGGTTTGGGCGAAGTGCTGGCCGAACAACTCGTCGAGAAGAAGATGGTGCGCGACGTGGCGGGGCTGTACGACTTGAAGCTCGAAGAGCTGGCGGCGCTCGAAAGGAGGGCGGAGAAGTCGGCGTCGAACCTGCTGGCGCAGATCGAGGCGAGCAAGCAGCGCGACCTGCCGCACCTCATCTACGGCCTCGGCATCCGCCACGTCGGCGAGCGCACCGCCGCGCTCCTCGCGCGTCACTTCGGCTCGCTCGAACGCCTCGCCTCGGCTACCGTCGAAGAGATTGACGACATCCACGAGATCGGCCTCACGGTCGCACAGTCGGTGCGCGACTGGTTCGACGACGAGGGCAACGTCGAGCTTTGTCGGCGGCTGCGTGAAGACGCGAAGGTGCGGGCGGAGATGTCGGGCGGCGGCGGCGCGCAGCTCGACGGAGAGTTCGCGGGCAAGCAGTTCGTCCTCACCGGGAGGCTCGAAAGCCTGACGCGCGACGAGGCGCGCGCCCTCATCGAATCGCGCGGCGGGCGCGTGACCTCGACCGTCAGCAAGAAGACGGACTTCGTCGTCTCCGGCGAGGACGCCGGATCGAAACTCGAAAAGGCGAACGCGCTCGGCGTCAAGGTGATTGACGAGGCGGAGCTTAAAAAGATGCTGGGATGAACGTTCGGCACTCAGCCGAAACTCGAAAGCCGCTTTGCTGAAAGCTAAAAGCTAAAAACATGGAACAGACCGACAAGCTCGAATTGATGTACACGCTCTTCTGCGACGACGTGCGTTTGGAGGTGGGGAACAAGCTGTCTCTGATGGGAGTCTTTCACCAGCTCGTGGTGCAGCGCTTTCCGGTGACGCTGATGAAGTTCGCGGTCGTCAGCCAGTGGCGCGGCGAGGGGCGACACCTCTCGGAGGTGCGCATCCTCAGCGAAGACCGGCAGCAACCGTTGATGCTCTCGGAGCCCTCGCCCTTCGAGGTCGCGCCCGGCGGCGTCGCCAACAACATCAGCTTCTTCTTCAACGTGGATTTCCCCGCGCCCGGAACCTACCGCGTGCAGACGCTCGTGGACTCCTCGCTCGCCGACGAGCAGGACTTGCGGCTCATCCTTCTGGACTCCGCGGGCCCGTCCCGCCCCGACGCGACCTCTGAAGCCGTCAACTGAAAAAAGAGGCTAGGGGCTATAGAACTAGAGGCCGGTAAAGAGCGATGTCTTTACCGGCCTCTTTCTAATGCGGATGAGTGGATTTGAACCACCACGGTGTCACCACCACAGGCTTCTGAGACCTGCGCGTCTGCCAATTTCGCCACATCCGCTTGTGACTGGAAAATCATATTACGGACGCGGGCGCGGGGGTGTCAAGCGCGCCCTCAAAAGTGAACGGCGGCCCAAGCCTTCGAGGCTCAAGCCGCCGTCCTTTTCATCTTTCGACACCCTGCGGGCGTCGTTGGTCGCTACCGGGTCGAGGCGTCGGACGCCGTCTTAATAGTTCCAGTAGCCATTGTTGCCGCCGACGCCGTTATAGCCGTCGCGGTAGCCGCGCGCGAACGCCTCGCGGAAGTAACGCTGGTACGCGCCACGGTCGCCCAGGCGCGAGCTGTAGTCCTTACTGGCGTTGCGGTAGTCGCTCTCGTCCGTGTAGTTGAAGCGCTCGTTGCGCTGGCGGTCTTCGCGGCCCTCTTCCATGCCGTTGTTGTAACCGGCGTTCAGCGCCGTCTGGCGGAGCTGGTACGAGCCGCCGTAGTTGCCGTAGTTGTCGTTGTAGTAGCCGCCGTAACCGTTGTTGCCGTAGTAGCGGTCGTTGTAGCGGTCGTCGCGGCGATCCTGACGGCGGTCGCGCCTGATCTCGCGCCGCTGCTGGCGGCGGTTACGCCGCTCGACGCGGTCGTCAATGCCGTCGTTGTCGCGGTCGCGGTCGCGCCGCTGCTGGCCGTTGCCCCACCACCCGGTCTGAGCCTCAGTCGAGACGGCGAACATCGGCAGCGCCAAGAACAATCCGAGCGCCAACATCAACGCCCTCGTGAACGATGCGGAACCATTGCTTCTCATCTTTATCTCCCCCTCACTTTTCGACAGACCTAAATTCGCATGATCGCGAAAACTCGTTGAGAACTTACCCTCTGTAAGCTACAAGCACCGTGCCACTGGAGCGCGCGGCCCGGACGGCGAAAAAAGTAGGGGTTTTTCGGCGGAGCGCGCGCGGGATATACGATACAGTGCCTCTCTGTACGGTGTGGTGTGCCGCTTGGCAGACGTTCGGGTGAACGGTTCCGAGTCAGACGCAGAGGCCGCGGAGGGGTTCGGTTGCGGTCGCGCGCGGGCGCTTGTTATAGTTTCAGGCGGTCGCAACAGAATCACAACAATGAAGCCTCTCACGCAGCCAGAGCCCAACGATTTGCGCGCCCGTCTCGCAGAGGTCGGGCGACGAATCGAGCAGAGCGCGTGCCGCGCCGGTCGCGCGCCCGCAGAGGTGACGCTCATCGCCGTCAGCAAGACGCACCCGGCTGAGATGCTGCGCGAGGCAATCGCGGCGGGCGCGCGCGAGTTCGGCGAGAACCGCGTGCAGGAGGCCGCCGCGAAGATTACCGAACTCGGACGTGAGGCGGGCGTGCGCTGGCACTTGATCGGGCACTTGCAGGCGAACAAGGCGCGCCGCGCCGCGCGTCTCTTCGATCTGATTCACACGGTTGATTCGGCGTCGCTCGTCGGGCGGCTCGAACGCGTCTGCGCGGAGGACGGGCGCGAGCGTCTCGACGTGCTGCTGCAAGTTGACCTCGCGGGCGAGGCCGCCAAGAGCGGCGCGAGCGAGGAGGAGTTGCCGTCGGTCGCCGACGCGCTCGGCGCGTGCGAGCGCGTGCGTTGCGTGGGCCTGATGACGATGCCGCCGTACTTTGAAGATGTCGAGCAGGTGCGCCCGTACTTCCGGCGGCTGCGCGCGTTGCGCGACTCGCTGCGCGGGCGCGGGCTCTTCGGCGACGGCGCGGGCGAACTCTCGATGGGCATGAGTCACGACTTCGAGACGGCCATCGAGGAGGGCGCGACGCTGGTGCGCGTCGGCACGGCGATTTTCGGTGAGCGGGGCCGCCCCGCCCTCTGACCCATCCGACCCGAACACTCTCAAAGAGGCGCTAGTCCTTCGTTATGGATATCATCTTCCAAAGGCTCTCCGAGTTCGTCTGGTACTTAATCGCGACGGTCATCCTCGTCGTCATCGCGCTGATGCTGGCGCGGCTCATCCTGAACAAGGCCGACCTCAACCCCTTCAGCCGACCCGTCATCTTCATTCGTCGCTGGAGCGACCCGCTCGTCAACCCCGTGCGGAGGCCGCTCGTGCAGATGGGCTTCAGCCCGAACGTCGCGCCGCTCGTCACCATCCTGATTGCGATCCTGATGGGCTTCTTTGCCTCGCGCTTCCTCAACACCGTCCTCTTCACCGTGCACGGGCTCATCAAGAGCGCGACGAGGGGAGCGCCCATCTCCTTCGTCGGCTTCCTGATTTACGGGGCGCTCGCCTTCCTCTCGCTCCTCATCTTCATGCGCATCGTCGTCTCTTGGGGCGCGAGTTCGACCAACCGCCTGCTGCACTTCCTGATACGCTTGACCGAGCCGGTGCTCGCCCCGTTCCGACGCATCATCCCGCCGCTCGGCATGCTCGACATCTCGCCGATCATCGTGCTGCTGCTGCTCGACCTCTTGCAGTTGGCGGTCGCCACCACGCTGCTTCGTTGAACGCCGCCCGGAGCTTCCGGCGCGGCGCGTGGGAGTCGCCCGCGTGATTAACTTCCGCGAAGAGGAAGACGGCGCGCTCTGCTTCGACGTGCGGGTCATGCCGCGCGCCTCGCGGAGCGGCGTGGCGGGCGAGCACGGCGGCGCTCTCCGCGTGCGCGTCGCCGCGCCGCCCGTCGAGGGCGCGGCCAACGAAGAACTCATCCGCACGCTCGCCAAAGCCTTCGGCGTCCCCGCGCGCGCCGTCGAAATCGTGAGCGGCCTTTCGTCCAAGAACAAGCGCGTCCGCGTCCACGGCGCGAGCGCGGCAGGGCTTTTACAAGTGAGCAGTAAGCAGTGAGCAGTAAGCAGTGAGCAGTAAGCAGTAAGCAGAGAGCAGTAAGAATTTGAGATTTGAGATTTCAAATTTGAAATCCGAGCCTTCTTTAACTGCTTACTGCTCACTGCTCACTGCTCACTTTCTTCTCGCGGTTGCGGCCCGCAAAATGCGCGTGATATATTCGCGCCCGCTTCCAACACACTTTCAAGAATCTACCCCGAAGGAACTCATCGAAGATGTCTGGACACTCCAAGTGGCACACTATCAAGCACAAGAAGGGCGCGCTCGACGCCAAGCGCGGCAAGGTCTTCACGAAGCTCATTAAAGAGATTACGGTCGCGGCGCGCACGGGCGGCGGCGACCCAGACGCCAACGCGCGCTTGCGCAAGGCGGTCGCCGACGCGAAGGGCGCGAACATGCCGAACGATACCATTGCGCGCGCCATCCGAAGGGGCACGGGCGAGGAGGAGGGCGTCAACTACGAGGAGATCGTCTATGAGGGCTACGGGCCGGGCGGCGTCGCCGTCATGCTCGACGTGATGACCGACAACCGCAACCGCACGGTCGCCGAGATTCGCCACATCTTTGGCAAGAACGGCGGCAACCTCGGAACCTCCGGCGCGGTCAACTGGATGTTCGAGAAGAAGGGCTACATCGTCGTCGCCAAAGAGGCGAAGCCCGAAGAGGAGCTCTTCGAGATCGTCACCGACGCGGGCGCGGAAGACC
>DASTQX010000121.1:0-5990 GCA_035761505.1 Pyrinomonadaceae bacterium | reverse complement strand
GCCCCTCTCCTCAATCGCCTTGACGCGCCCGGCCAGCACGTTGCGCGCCGAAATGTTGCCCGGCTCTGCCGTCGCCAAGAGGATGTCGCCCGAACGCACCGCTACCGAGACTCTTTCCCCCTCGGCTTGAAGACCGAGAGGCACTTCGACGCGGCAGAGACCGCCGCCGCCTTCGCTTCCGACGCTTCCGAGTTCGACGGTCATCGTCCCCGTCTCGTCCGCGCGGCTTACGACGCGGCCCTCGAAGATGTTCTCGACGCCGGTGAGTTTCGCCACGCTGGCCTTCGTCGGTGCGCGAAAAATTTCGGCAGGGACGCCCGCCGCGACGACGCGCCCGCGCTCGTAAATCAACGCCCGCGCGCCGAGCGCAAGCGCCTCGTCGCGGCTGTGCGTGACGTAAATAATCGGCAGCCGCAACTCTTCGTCGAGCGCCTTGAGGTCGCTGACGAGTTCGAGCTTGACCGGCTCGTCGAGCGCCGAGAGTGGTTCGTCAAGCAGCAGCATCCGTGGCCGCGCCGCCAGCGCGCGGGCGAGCGCGACGCGCTGCGCCTCGCCGCCGGAGATGTCGCGCGGAAGCCGTGCCGCCGTGTGGCCGATGCCGAACCTTTCGAGGAGCGTGCGCGCTCGCTCTCGACGTTTGGCGCGCGGCAGTTGGCCGAGAGGGAACTCGACGTTTTCGAGTGCGGAGAGGTGCGGGAAGAGCGCGAGGTTCTGAAAGACGTAGCCGACGCCGCGCCGCCGAATCGGCAGGTTGATGCGCCGCGCGGAGTCGAATAAAACTTCGTCGCCGACGGCGATGTGGCCGGAGTCGGGGCGGACGAGCCCGGCGATTGTTTTGAGCGTGAGCGTCTTGCCGGAGCCTGAAGCCCCGAACAGAATCGTCACGCCGGGCGGCGAGTCGAACTCCACGTCGAGGACGAAGCCGCGTCCGGCCTCGCCTCCGCTTCTCACGCGCGGAGCGCCCTCGCTCGCCCCCGCGAACTCCTTCCTGATGCTGACCGCGAGCGTCATCCGCGTCCCGGCGCGGCGAGCCGGTTGGTGACGTACATGAGCGAGAAGGCGACGAGCGAAAGAACAAGGACGAGCGTCAAAGCGAGGTGGTCGCGGCCCGTCTGCGAGGCGTCGTAGATGGCGACCGCCGCGGTCTGCGTGCGTCCGGGGATGTTGCCCGCGACCATCAGCGTCGCGCCGAAGTCGCCGAGCGCGCGCGCGAAGGCGAGCACCCCGGCTGCCACGATGCCGCGCGAGGCGAGCGGCAAAGTGACGCGTCGGAAGACCTGCCACTCGGACTTGCCCAGAGTCCGCGCCGCGTCTTCAAGCTCAGCGCCCACGCCCGCAATCGCCGCCCGCGCCGTCTTCACCATCAGCGGCAGCGCGCCGACCGAAGCCGCCACGACCGCGCCCCGCCAAGTGAAGACCAGTTGACTCCCGGTCAGAGACTCGAAGACGCTCCCGATTGGCCCCGTGCGACCGAGCACGACGAGCAGGTAGTAGCCGAGCACCGTCGGCGGCAGGACGAGCGGCAACGTGACGAGCGCGTCCAAGGCTTCGCGCCCGAAGAAGCGCTTGCGCGCCAGCAGCCAGCCGAGCGCGACGCCCACGACGACGACGAAGAAGGTCGAGACGAAGGCCACGCGCAGCGATAGCCACAGAGGGAACCAATCAATTTCTCTCATCAGCCGTGGAAGATAGCACCCGTCAGGCGACGCGGCAAACGGCAACCACGCCCGGTCAGCGACTCCTTCATCAACACCCTTCCGGCCTTCACGAAGTTGACGACGACGCTGCTTCGTGCTTTGCTCGGCGGAGTTTGATGAAGGGCTTTTGACCGGTGAGATTCATCCTCGGAACAACCGCGAAGTCGGTGTTGATGCTTTCGCTGCTCCTGCTTTCGTGGGCGGGTTGCGGTCGCCCGGCGGACGTGGCGGAAGGTTCGGGCGAGATTGTCGTCGCCGCCGCGTCGAACCTGACGGACGCGTTCGAGGAGTTGGGCCGCCGCTTCGAGGAGCGCGCGGGCGTCGGCGTCACCTTCAGCTTCGGCTCGTCCGCAGACCTCGCGCGCCAGATCGAGAACGGCGCGCCCTTCGACGTGTTCGCCTCGGCTGACACGGAGCACGCGGAAGCGCTCGCGCGGAAAGGACTGCTGTCGGAAGAATCGCTCGTGGTTTATGCGCGCGGGCGGCTCGTCGTGTGGCTGCCGCCGGGCGGGCGGGCGCGCGTCGAGCGGCTTGAAGACCTCGCCGGGCCGGGCGTCTCGCGGGTCGCCGTCGCAAGGCCGGAGGCCGCGCCTTACGGTCGCGCGGCGGTCGAGGCTTTGAAGTCGCTGGGGATTTGGGAACAGGTCGAGCCGAAGCTCATCTACGGGCAGAACGTCGCGCAGGCGCGGCAGTTCGCGGCGACGGGAAACGTTGACGCGGCCTTCCTGCCGCGAGCGTTGGCGAGGCGCGGCGGCGGGACAATCGTCGAGATAGACGCGCGACTCCATCAGCCTATTCGACAAGCCGCCGGAGTCGTGCGCGCTTCGCGCAAGCAGGACGCGGCGCGAAAGTTTTTAGAGTTCGTGCTGAGCGCGGAGGGTCAGGCGTTGCTGAGAGAGTACGGCTACGAATCGCCCGCAGGGAACTGAGCGCGCGGGGCTGTGCAAACGGCTTGCTACTGCTCGGAGTGCTTGAGGGCTTCGCGCAGGAAATTCTCGAAGAGGACGCGACCGTCGCGGGACTCGTTCTGGTGCGCCCAGCGCGTGCGGCTGCTGGCCTCTTCGCGGAGAAGACGCTTGCGCTCTCCGGGCGAGGTGTTGGGGTTGATGCGGCGCTTGCGGTTCGCGTCCAAGTCCTGAAAAGATTTTTCGAGGTGGAACTGGACGGTGTAAACGAGTTGGCCGTCCGACCGCTTGACCATCATCTGGTTGCGGCACGAGATGGCGGTCGCGAGGAGGCGGAAGCCTTCGGGCACGCGGTCGAGCTGCAACCCGTGATTCTGCCAGACGCGGAGGATGCGGCCCTCGGTCGTGTAGTCCTGCCAGCGCCCGGAGTCGCTGTCCTGAATACCGTTGAAGATCGGGTCTTCGGGGTCGGTAATCCAGACGAAGCGGTACTGGTATTCAAAGATGCGTCCCTCGCGCCGCTCGCTCGGCTCCTTGTGGTCGAGCGTCTCGCACTTCGCGCCGAAGCAGATGCCGACGAGTTGGTGGCCGCCGCAGATGCCGAGCACGGGCGTCCGCGTCGTGCGGATGAAGTCGGCGAAGCGCGCGAGCATCTCCGGCTCGTAGTAGTCGAAGTCCGAGAGTGTGCCGCTCAGGACGACGGCCTGCGGGCGGAACTCCTTCGCCGCCTCGGTGACTTCCGAGAGGTGGACTTCGTGCGTCACGGGCACGCGCACGAGCCGGGTCACGTTGCCGACGATGTTGTTGATGGCGAGCCCCGAAATGTAGCGCTCGCGCGCGAGGTTCGACGCGGCGTTCGCGCCCCACTCGCGCCGCGCCACGTCGGAGAGGTCTCGCTCCTCGCGCAGCAGGGTATTGACGACGAGCGTGCGGACGGTCTCGATGCGCTGCTCGATCCTTTCGTAGCGGCAGAAGGCGCTCTGGTTGTAGGGGAAGGGGAGCGGCTCCGGCTGGTCGAGCGGCGTCTGTCCGATGGTCTCCGGCATCATCATCATCGTTCGTTTACTGTCCCCTTCTTCTCCGCCCTTTTAAGAGACGCGCCGCTGCGGGCGCTGGCTCGTGTTCTGGTTAAACTGCGGGACGGCTGTTCCGGCCCCCGCCTCTTCGATCTCGCCCCGTGCCGCCCGCGCCGCCGAAGAGCGCGCGCGCGTCCGGGTCGAAGGGCTTCGCCCCTCCGTGAGAAAGTCGGCGAGGAGCAACATGCGCTGCCATGCCGACTCAAGTTCGTCCGCGAGGTGCGATATTTTTGTGATGTCGTAAGGCACAGCCACGTTGCCGACCCCGGCCCGTGCGAAGACCGCGAGGTAACGCGCCGTCGCGAGGTCTGGACAAGAGACCCGCCGCCTTCCGACTTTCAACTCGATGCCGAGCAGCGTGTGCTGCACTTCGACCTCCGCGCCCCTCTTCGGCGCGGGGACGGCGTGCGAGCGCGTGCGCAGGGTCAGAATCCGCTCGCGGTAAATCCGCGGCGGCCACTCTTCGCCGAGTCGGTTCCGAATCTCGGCGACGAGCGCGTCCGGCGCGGCAACGCCCTTCGCCCGCGCGTCCGTCTGTGTCCCGGCTGCGCTTTTCATCGAACCTCAACCGGAGAGTTCAAAAGTAAGGGAGAGGAGATCCGCCCCCGCCGTCCGCTTCGGCTGAGCGGCTACCGCCGGAGCCCCGTGACCGCCTCGGCCTGCGTCGCGCGGAAGGCGTCGAGGACGCTTCCGGGGAAGATGCCGAGATAGAGCACCCCCGCGACCGTGATGACCAAAACGAGCGCGACGCTCGCCGGGATGCGCGGTGCTCCCCACTCGGTCGTGCGCTCGCGGAAGAACATCACGACGATCAGCCGCAAGTAATAATATACCGAAATGGCGGTGTTAAGCACGCCGACGACGACGAGCCAGATGAGCCACGGGTGTTGCTCGGTGTAGTTGTCGAGCGCCGCGCCGAAGACCACCACCTTGCCCATGAACCCGGCGGTCAGCGGCACTCCGAGGAGGCTCAGGAGGAAGAGCGAGAGCGTGAGCGAGAGCGCGGGCGCGCGGAAGCCGATGCCCCGGTAGTCCTCAACGTCGGTGCGCCGGTCGCCGGAGCGCGCGACCAGCGTGACGACGGCGAACGCGCCCAAGTTCATCACGGAGTAGGTCAGCAGGTAAAAGATGACCGAAGCAATGGCGTCGTCGCGCTGCCGGTCGGTCGCCGCCACGCCCGCCGCGACGAAGCCGACGAGCGCGTAACCCGCGTGCGCGATGGACGAGTAAGCGAGCATCCGCTTGACGTTGTCCTGCACGAGCGCCACGACGTTGCCGATGGTCATCGTCAGGACGGCGAGGATGCTCAAGCCATAGAGCCAAGCGTAGTGGAGCTTCGCGCCCGTGTCGCCCGCGCCCGAAGTGGCGGCGATGAAGGGGAAGGCGAAGAGAAAAACGCGCATGAAGGCGGCGAACCCGGCGGCCTTCGGCCCGGCGGCCATGAACGCCGTGACGGGCGTGGGCGCGCCCTCGTACACGTCGGGCGTCCAGACGTGGAAGGGCGCGGTGGCGATCTTGAAGCCGAAGCCGATGAGCATCATCGCCGCCCCGGCGAACAGGAGCGGCGGATAGAGCCCGTCGTTCAGGCGCTCGGCGATCTCGCCGATGTTGGTCGTCCCGGCCATGATGACGCGGCTCGCGCTCTCGCCCGCCGCCTGCGCCGGCACCGTAATCTCGTGCGCCGTCGCCCCGTAAACGAGCGCGATGCCGTAGAGCAGGAAGGCCGAAGAGAACGAGCCGAGGATGAAGTATTTGAGCGAAGACTCGTTCGAGCGTAAGTCCGACTTGCGGAAGCCCGCCATCACGTAGGTCGCGATGGAGAGGATTTCCAGACCGAGGAAGATCATCACGAGGTCGTTGCCCGCCGCCATCAGCATCATCCCGACCGTGGCGAAGAGCAGCAGCGTGTGGAACTCGCCCGCGGGCAGGCCCTCCCACTCGACCCAGATCATCGAGACCAGTACCGTCAACGCCGCGACGACGATGAAGACCAGCGTGAAGGAGAGCCGCAAAGGGTCGAGCGTGACCATGCCGCCCCAGGGCGGCTCGGTCGGTGCGACCGTGACAGAATCGCCCCACAGCCAGAGGGTGGCCACGGCCGAGGCGCCGAGACCCACGAGCGAGAGGGCTCCCGTGACCCAGCGCTGCGCCCTCCGGCGCGTGAAGGCGTCTACGAGCATGACGACGACGCCCGCGACGACGAGTATCAGCTCGGGCGCCAGTATCCCGAAGTTAATGCCGGGTGCTGACGGTTGTATGGCTGCTAGGCTCAGGTTCATCGTGTCCAACTCTTGTACTTATCTGCCGACGGC
>DASTQX010000120.1:0-2136 GCA_035761505.1 Pyrinomonadaceae bacterium | reverse complement strand
GAGCACGCCGGACTTCGACGTGCCGACATAGACGCCCGCCGAGTGCGAACCGACCAGAAGCTTGCCGTTATCGCGCGGGTCGAAGGCGAGCGCCCAGACCCTGCGGCTCGGCAGTGGCGGGTCGAGCCGCTGCCAAGTCATCCCCGCGTCCGCCGAGCGGAAGACGCCGCCGCCCTCGACCGTGCTGAAGACGCGACCGCCCTTCTCGTAGGCGTTGCCGACGAAAATCTCGTCCGGGTTGTCGGGGTTGATGAGGATGCTCGTGAAGCTCCCCAGAGGAAGATTGCCGCCGCGTCGCAGCCAAGTCTCGCCGCCGTCGTGCGAGACGTAGAGCGTCTGCGTCGTGCCGACGTAAACGTTGGCCGGGCGCTTCGGGTCTTGCTCGATGACGTTGACGGGCGCTTCGACCGGGATGGTGCGCACCTGCTCCCAACTCTTCCCCCCGTCGCGCGAGAGGAGCACGCCGGACTTCGACGTGCCGACATAGACGGTCGAGGCGTTCTGCGCGTTCGTTGAGATGCAGAGCGTCCGCGCGTCGTAAGCCCCGCCGTAAGAGACGCGCTCCCAGCCCTTCGTCAAATCGTAGCTGCGGAAGAGCCCCGCGTTCGTCGCCGCGAGCAGGCCGGGCTTGCCCTCTTGCTCGTCGTGCGTGTGCGCGAGCGCGTTGATCGTGTCGGTGAGAAAGACCGGCGCGGACTGTAAGGCGTCGGCCCCGGCTCCCGCCGATTGCATCCCCCCGGCGAGTCCGAGCGCGGAGAGCGTGGCCGAGTCGAACTGCCCCGTCACGCTGATGCCCTTCTCGGATTGGAACCGTCTCAGGGCCGCGACGGTGCGCGTGCCCGCGATGCCGTCCGGCGTGCCCGTGTCGTAGCCCGCGACGTTCAGAGCCTCCTGCCCGCGCTTCACCGCCGCGCTCGGCGTCGGCCTCGGCGCAGCCTTCTTACCCTTGCCGCGCGCCGGAGGCTTCGGCGCGCCCATCGGTGCCCACGACGCGCCGCGATCCGCCGAACGGTAGAGACCGTAGTTCGTGCCGAGGTAAATGATGTTGCCGTCGGTCTGATCCTGAAGGATCGAGTAGGCGATGAGCCTCTGCGGCATGTTCTTGGTCGAGAGGTTCCAGTTCGCCCCGCCGTCGTCGCTCACGTAGAAGTAGCCGCCGCCGGTGGCGGTGTTGATCGTCGTCGCGTAGAAGCGCGACGGCTTCTCGCGGTCGGCGAGGATGGAGTACGCGCGGCGGCCTGAATAGCCATCGTTCGAGGGCGCGAAGTTGCGCCCGCCGTCGCGCGAGATCATCACGCCGTAGTTGTTCGTCCCGATGTAAACCACGTCCGGGTTCTTCGGGTGGACGGCGATGGCGTTGATCTCGAAGCTCTGCCGGTTGGTCGTCACCTTCCAGTCGTTGCCGCCGTTGGCCGAGAGCCAGAAGCCCTCGGTCGTCCCGGCGTAGATAACCTCCGGCTTGGCCGGGTTCTGGAGGATGGCGCGCGTGCGGCGCGACTGTGAAGGGATGCCGTTGACCTTGCGCCAGTTCGCGCCCGCGTTGCGCGTCTCGTAGATGCCGCTGCACGCCGACATGATGACGTGGTCAGGGTTTCGCTGGTCAATCTCAATGGCGAAGATGTCCGAGTCGTCAATGACGCCCGTCTTCGTAATCTTCCACGTCTCGCCGCCGTCGGTCGTCTTGTAAGGCAGATACCAAGTGCCCGCGTACACGACTTTCTCGTCGCGCGGGTCAACGGCCAGAGACTCGACGTTGATGAGGCCGGGCGTGGCCGAGGTCGGCAACTGCTCCCAAGAGTCGCCCGCGTCGTCCGAGCGGAAGATGCCGCGATTCGTCCCGACCAGCAGCGTGTCCGGGTTCGAGGGCGACTGAGTCAGCGCGTGAATCGCCTCGCCCTTGAAGACTTCCGCCTCGCGCCACGTCGCGCCGCCGTCCTTCGTCTTGAAGAAGCCGCCGGGCTCTTTGTGGCGGTGCGCGGCGACGTAGATGGATTTCGAGTCGCGCGGGTCAACGATGATGTTGTCAATCAAAAGTCCGGGGCGGCTGAAGCCGTTCAGCCGCGACCAGAACTCGCCCCCGTCGTGCGAGGTGTAAATCTGCCCGTCAATCGTCCCGAAGTAGAGGCGGCGCGGGTC
>DASTQX010000119.1:0-3592 GCA_035761505.1 Pyrinomonadaceae bacterium | reverse complement strand
GCAGACGGCTCCACGCCGCGCCGACCGGAAGATTGCCGCCGCCGCGCTCGACCGCCACGAAGCCCAAGTCGCCCGCGCGGCCCCAGCCTTCGACGTACCGCGCCAGTTCGGGCTGCCGCATGACTTCGCGTGGGAAAGGCGCGGCCCCTTCTTCGACGTACAGCGATTGATACAGCATCTCCCAAAGGAAAGGCTCGTCCTCAGAGGTCGCCGCTCTGATGTGGTAAACGGCTTCGCTCGACATCGGCCTTCCTCAACGCCTCTCGGTCGAAGCGCCTCTCACCTCGGCACGTCGAGCGCGGGATTCCTTGAGAAGAAGCCGCCGGGAATCAACTTGAAGCCGACGTGCGTGACGGGCATCACGGGCCACTCTTCGGGGCGCGGGATGTGCGTCACGCCGAGCGTGTACCAGACGACCACGTCAGCGTTGACGAGCGACTGGCCGTCGGCGACCCAGCGCGGCAAGCCGTCGCCGCCCGCGCTCTGGTTCGGGTACGTCCCGGCGGCGCTCAGCTCTTCGGCGTCGTAGCGCGTGGCCCAGAAGTGGTTATTGATGAAGCCCGCGCGGCGGCGCACCTGCGAGGTCGGCGCAACGT
This sequence comes from Pyrinomonadaceae bacterium, assembly GCA_035761505.1. Taxonomy (GTDB): domain Bacteria; phylum Acidobacteriota; class Blastocatellia; order Pyrinomonadales; family Pyrinomonadaceae; genus JAIVJM01. Next base: position 2,996 of record DASTQX010000119.1, on the reverse strand, counting down.
AAGGGAGCGAGTTCGCGCCGGGCACGAGAATGTAACTCGTGTGGTGGCCGAGCGAGTTACGCGCCGAAGGGTTGACGACGGCCCAGGTGCGCGCCGCCCGCATGTCCATCTTGCGCTGCGCCTCGCGCTCGGTGCGAAGGAGCGTCTCTTCCATCAGCATCCCGTTCAGGTTCGGGTTCGCGCGGCCCGGCGGGACGGCGCGCGTGTTCATCTCGTGGACGGAGTTGTTCTGGCCATCCACGTCGAAGTCGAGTCGGAAGTTGAAGAAGTGTTGGTGGTGCGGCGCGACGACGCGCGCGGCGACGAGGTGGCCCGAAGGTTGATGAGAGCCATGCTCGTCGGCCCGCAGCTCGCGCACGCCTTTGGGGAGCATGATGCCGGAGAGCGCGGCGTCGGCTTCGAGCGTGCCGTCCTGATGAAAGACCCAGTTGACGGCGTAGTCGTAGTTGCCGATGGTGGCGATGAAGAAGATGACGAGTTGACGCGCGCGCCGCGACTCGTTCTTCTCCGAGTAGCTTTCGTAGTGCTTCCAGAGCATCCCGCCGTCGCGCTCGTAGATGCCGACCGCGCGTTTCAGCTCCTCCGGCTGGCCGTCGTCGCCCGCGAAGGTGGCGTCAATCAGCGTGGCGTTTTCGGGCGCGTCCGTCCGCTCCTCGATTGAGCTGGCGAGGCGACCGACGCTGTACTCGCCCACGTCGAACGCGCTCCGCCAGCCCCAGTTCTTGTCCGTGTCGCCGTAAGGCACGACCATCTCGGAGAGCGAGGCGCGGTAGAGAATCGGGCGGACTCGGCCCGCGTCCTCGTAGCCGACCGTGTGGAGGACGAGCCCTTCGCGCGGGTGCATCGTGTAGCGGAAGCGCCACTTCTGCCAGCGCACCTCTTGGCCGTCGAGGGTGAAGCTCGCGCCGCGCGGCTGCTTGATGTCGAGCGGCTTCGGCGCTTCGCGCGTCCCCGTGGATTTTTCGTCCAACTGCTGCGAAGGCGGCGGGAGCGGCACGACGCCCGTGTCCGTCACTTCCACCACCTGCTCGGTGTTCATGTTGACGAGCGCGATGACGCCTTCGACGGGCTGGCCGTAGAAGTTGATGTCCTTGCCCTCGTCGCCTTTCAAGTAGGTGAGCGCGCGGAGCAGGCGCGGCCCCTTAAATTTCACGGCGACCTGCCCGACGGCCCAGCCGTCAATCTGCACCTTCTCGAAATCCTCGATGCCGCGCTTGCGCATCGCCGCCCGCCAGCGCTCGTCCCTTTTGACGATCTCCGGCAGCAACTCGAACTCCGTCGCCGTGACCAAGGGCTGCGCGCCCTCCGCCAGTTTCCAAGAGACGAGGCGCTCGGACTTCAAATCCACGACCGCCTCGAAGGTACGGTTGCCGCGCCGGTCGAGAATGACGGCGAAGGCTTGGCGGCTGAACTGCGCGCCCGGCCTGAAGCCCAACACCTCGCCCTTCGCGGGCTCCTTCAAAACGATGGTCGAATAAATCGCGCCTTCGGGGAACTGCGCGTGTGCGCCGAGGATTTTGGAAGCGGTCTTAATCTCGTCCGCGCTCAAGGGGTCGAGCGGGTGGCGCGGCTGCGCCGTGGCGATTTGCGCGGAGAGTGCGGACAGGACGAAGAGTTGCGCGCAGAGAAGCAGGACGGAGCGGGAACGACTCGTCCCGCGCGGGTGTCGGCTCATTTATTTTTCTTTCTCCTTAAAGAACGGCTTTGAAGATGGCGGACGGGATTTCGTTTGGACGGCGCATTGTAACTCTCGTCGAGCACGCCGCGAAAGAGCCGCCCGAAGTCCGGGCGGTCTGATTCAGTCGCCGAATTGGAGGCTGTCGCGGAGCGGCGAGTCGCCGAGGGCTTCGGTGCGCGAGTCGTCGGCGTACTGAAGTTTGTAGAGTCGCCAGTAGAGGCCGCGCAGGGCGAGTAGTTCTTGATGCGTGCCCTGCTCGCGGATTTCGCCGTGATGGAGGACGATGATGCGGTCGGCGCGCTGGACGGTCGAGAGGCGGTGCGCGATGACGACCGAGGTGCGGTCGCGTAAGAGCCTCTCGATGGCTCGCTGGATGAGCTGCTCGGTCTCGGTATCAATCGAGCTGGTCGCCTCGTCCAAGATGAGGAGCGCCGGGTCGAAGGCGAGCGCGCGGGCGAAGGAGACGAGCTGCTTCTGCCCGACGGAGAGCCCCGCGCCGCGCTCGCGCACCTCGGCCTTGTATTGTTCGGGAAGGCGCTCGATGAACTTGTCGGCGTGGACTTCGCGCGCGGCCCAGCGCACGCGGTCTTCGCCGATCTCCTCGCGGCCCAGACGGATGTTGCTCTCAATCGTCCCGCTGAAGAGGAACACGTCTTGAAGGACGACGGCGAAGTTTTCGCGCAGGCGCTGCAAGTCCCACTCGCGCACATCCACGCCGTCCAGAAGAATCTGCCCGCGCTGCACGTCGTAAAAGCGCATGAGAAGATTCGTGATCGTCGTCTTTCCCGAACCCGTGTGGCCGACGAGCGCGACCGACTGGCCCGGCTCGACCGTGAAGGAAACGTCCTTCAAGACCCAATCCTCGTCGTTGTAAGCGAACCACACGTCTCGGAACTCGATGCGCCCGCGCGCGCGTCCCCGCGCCTTCGGCTCCGCGGGCGAGGTCACGGCGACCGGCAGGTCGAGCGTGCGGAAGATGCGATGCGAGGCAACGAGCGCCGCCTGAAAGACATTGTACTTGTCCGAGATGTCTCGGATGGGTTGGAAGAGGCGCTGCGAATACTGGATAAAGGCGACGAGCGCGCCGAGGCTCAGGACTTCGTTCGTCGGCGTGTTCTGCATCACGCGCCAGCCGCCGTACCAGATGATGAGCGCGATGCCGAGCGAGCCGATGAAATCCACGAGCGGGAAGAAGACCGAGTAGTAAAAGATAGTCTCGATGAACGCGCGGCGGTGGTCGTCGTTGATGTCGTGGAACTGCCGGAAGGACTTCTCCTCGCGGTTGAAAATCTGCACGGTCTGCGCGCCCGACAAATGC
>DASTQX010000118.1:0-13252 GCA_035761505.1 Pyrinomonadaceae bacterium | reverse complement strand
CCGAGGATGCGGTTTAGGGCGAGCGTCACGCAGTCGGTCGGCGTCCCGTCCACCGTCCAGTGGCGCTCGTCTATCCGCCGGATGCGCAGGGGCCGCGCGAGCGTCAGGCTGTGCGACGCGCCGCTCATCTCCGAGGCGGGCGCGACCGTGTACACGTCGCCCACCTCGCGCAAAGCCTCCTCCACCACCCTGAGACCTTCGGAATGGATGCCGTCGTCGTTCGTTAAAAGAATGCGAACCATAGAATTAAGCCGCAAGTATTACACCTTAAAGGGACGAATTATTCAAGCACACGCCTTCCGGCGACAAGCGAGAGCCCCGCGAACGTCGAAGCGCTCGCGGGGCTCGTCCGTCGTCGTCGCCTGAAGACGTCAGGCGTTGGCCGTCTCGCCTTCCTTCTTGCTGCGCGAGAGGCCCTTGATCTGGACGGGCGTGTTCTTCTCCACGTCCGCGCCGAGCTTCTTCTTCAAGACCATCTCCTGATAGAGCTTGCGCATCATCGCGGCCTCTTCGGCGGCGGTCTTCGGCCCGGCCATTTCGGGGCGGTGCGGGCGCTGGAGGTCAACTTCGTTCAGGACGAGGTTGACCGGCGTCTCCGGCATGGCGACTTCCTTGCCCTTGGCGAAAATCTCGTGGCGACCGTGCTCCTTGTACCACTTCGCCACGGTCGCGTTCTGGTGCATCTGCTCGATGATGTTGCGCCAGCCGATGCCCGTGTTGTAGGCGCAGAACGAAATCTCACCCTCCTGCGTGCCGTAGGGGATGATGCACATCTCGGTGCGGCGGAAGTCGTAGTTGAACAAGTCCTGGAACCACATCCCGGCGATGAAGAGGAAGTTCCAACGGTCGGCGCGGCGCGCCTTGATGTCCTCGACGGTGCGCTTGCCGTCCACGCGCCCGTAGGTCTTGCCGGTCAGGCCGAAAGACTTGTCGAACTTCTTGAACAGCTCGTAGAGCGAGAAGTGCGTCGGCGAGCTGTAAGGCCGGTAGTGCTTGAGGAGCGCAAGGCCCATCATGAAGTTCGAGGCCCACTTGCCGCGCCCGGCGTCCGTAATCTGCCGCATGTCGCTGACGAGCCCCGGAATGTTCAGGAACTCCGGCACGGGCCGCATCTCTTTAGTCTCTTTGTCAATCATCACCGCCGTGCCGACGCCGCAGTTCGGGTGGCAGCCGCAGGAGACCTGGCCCCACTCGGCGTCGGGGCCGTGCGCGAGGTCGGCGAAGTCGGCGAACGCGCCCATCAGAGAGAGCGGGAACCAGTCGCGCGTCGGCTCGGTGATGCCGACCTGCGATTTCACGTCGCGCGCGAGGTGCGACAAGGTGTAGCGCTGCGCCATCCGGCGCTCGTCCGTGATCTCCTCGTCGCGGCCCGTGAAGGAGACGGGCTGGAACGAGATGAAGGCGATCTTCTTCGGGTTGTCGAGCGCGAAGCGGATGACCGAGCCGACCTGATCGTTGTTGATGTTGTTGACGAGCGTGGTGACGAGCACGATCTCGACGCCCGCCTCGTGCAGGTTGTCAATCGCGCGCAGCTTCACGTCGAAGAGGTTGCCGACCTGCCGGTGCGAGTTGGCGTCGTTGCCGATGCCGTCGAACTGCAAGTAAGCGTAGCGCAGGCCCGCCTCGGCGGCCTCGCGGCAGAACTCTTTGGACTTGGCGAACTCGATGCCGTTGGTCGCCGCCTGCACCGAGTTGTAGCCGACCTTCCGCGAATAGCGGATGGAGTCGAGGAAGTAAGGCGAGATTGTCGGCTCGCCGCCCGAAAACTGCACCGACATCTGGCGGCGCGGCTTAATCGAGATGGCCTTGTCGAGAATCTCCTGAATCTCTTCCATGCTCAGCTCGTGGACGAAGCCGACCTGATTGGCGTCCATGAAGCACGGGTCGCACATCATGTTGCAGCGGTTCGTGAGGTCAATCGTCAAGACCGACCCGCGCCCGAACTTGATCGAGCTTGAGCCGTGCTCGTGGAGCCCTTCGTCGTTGTGCGCCTGAATGTCACGACCGGGGAACATGCGCTCGATGTGCTTGAGGAACGACGAGTCAATCGCCATGATGTCCTCGAAGTGGCCGTGCGTGGGGCAATCCTTGACCATCCAGATTTCGCCGTCGCGCTCAATGATCTGCGCCTTGATTTCGCCGACCTTCTCGTTGACGAGGATGGACGGGTCAATGACCTCGGCGCTCAGGATTTTGGCGCGCGCCTCGATGACGCACTTCGGGCACAGGCTGTCGGTCGTGCGCGGGAAGCCGAGCGGCGGCTTCGACTTCTGCCACGACTTCAGAAGCGGCTTGTCCGACCACTTCGGCGTGAACGTCTCGTTCGGCCTGTACTTGTTGAAAAACTGGATGGTGTTGAAGAGGCCGCCCGCCACGAGCGTCAGTCCTTTTTCCACGTGCTTGATTGGTCGTCGCATGCTGTCTTTATCCTTCTCTCAAGAGTCTCAACGAATCGCGGCGTTCGCGCTTTCGGTCAACGCCGCCAGAGTTATCAGTGCTCGGAGCGCCCGCCCGTCCCGAAAAGCCTTCCGCAACTGCCGGGAGCGGACAGGAAAAGTTCCCGTCCGGCGAAGACATTCTGGGGATTAAAACTTTCAACTGCTTGGGCCGAAGAGCCCACGGGAGGCTTGGCGCTCGCGCGGAATAATTTCGACGCCGGGGATTTTCAAATCAATGCGCCCGGCGCGAAAACAATAGACCTTCCTCCACGAGACGGTCAACCGTCCGCAGGAAGCAATGCTCATGCCAGCACCTTTAACTTCCGGTAAATAGTGAAATAGTTAGACTAAATGCGATTCGAGAAATCCCGGCGGGAGGAGCCTGAGAGCGCCTTGTGAGTCAAATTTGACCCTCTCGGATGAAATTCAAGGGCGCGTAGCCTTATGACCCGCGAGAACCGGCCCGCGCCGGGAGTGGCGTCAATTCTGACACACGGGCGGGAAAAAGCCCTGTATTTCTTACTGTTTTGCGCGGATGATGCTCATCACTTCGTCAAACAGGAGGCCGTTCGTCGCCAACGTGTTCCCGGCGTGAATCGTCCGCCGCCCGCCCCAATCCGTGAAGGTTCCGCCGGCCTCTTCGAGGACGGGCAAAAGCGCCGCGCAATCCCAGACCGACATCACCGGATCGAGCATCACTTCGGCGCGGCCCGTCGCCACGAGCGCGTAACCGTAGCAATCGCCCCACGTGCGCCGCGCACGCGCGCGCCGTTGAAGTTCCGCCGCCGCCGGGCCGAAGCCTTCACGCTCGCACGAGCCGAAGTCGGTCGCCAGCACAAGCGACTCTTCCAGCATGGAGGTGCGGGAGACCGCCGCGCGCTCGCCGTTCAGATAACAGCCGAGCCCCTTCGCGGCGTAGATGGTCTCGCCGAGCGCCGGGAGATGGATGACGCCGAGCGTCGGCTCGCCTTCGATTTCGAGGCCGACGAGGACGCCGTAGAAGGGGACGCCGTGGACGAAGGAGTACGTGCCGTCAATCGGGTCGAGAATCCAACGCCTCGTCGTCGAGCCCGCGCTCTCGCCTTCCTCTTCGCCGAGGATCGCGTCCGAGGGAAACTTCTCGGCAATCCTCCGGCGCAAAAGACTCTCGGCCTCAAGGTCGGCCTGCGTGACGAAGGTCTGGTTGGCCTTGACCTTCGTCTCGAACTCCTTGCGGAAATAACGGAGCGTAATCTCGCCCGCCTCGCGCGCCACTTCGACGCCGAAGTCGAGGAGCCCGCGCAACACTTCGTCACTCATCTTTAACAACACCCTTCGACGCCCGGCGCGCCAACTCCCCGGCCAGCGATTCCAACTTCAGCCCGCGCTCGGCCAACAGCACGAGGAGATGATACACGAGGTCTGACATCTCGGAAGCGAGCGCCGCCGCGTCGCCGTCTTTCGCCGCGATGATGGTCTCGGCGGACTCCTCGCCGACCTTCTTGAGAATCTTGTTCAGACCCTCTTTAAAAAGATAGGTGGTGTAGGAGCCCTCCGGCCTCTCGCGCTGACGGCTTTCAATCACCTCGAAGAGTTGTTCAATCACCGCGCCGAAATCCGAGGACGGCGACTCCGCTTCGTCGCGCTCGGCAAAACTTCCCTGCCCCGCGCCTTCAATCTCCTGATGAAAACAGGAACGCTCGCCGGTGTGGCAGGCGGGGCCGCGTGGCTCGACGAGCACGACGAGGGCGTCGGCGTCACAGTCGAGCCGGACTTCGACGACCCTCTGCGTGTGGCCCGAAGTCTCGCCCTTGTGCCAAAGCTCGGCGCGCGAGCGCGACCAGAACCAAGTCTCGCCCTCGGCGAGCGTGCGCCGCAGGCTCTCCGCGTTCATGTAGGCGAGCGTCAAGACCTCGCGCGTGCGCGCGTCCTGCACGACCGCCGCGATCAAGCCGCGCTCGTCGAAGCGCACCTCTTCGAGATTCACTTTCATCTCACCGGCACTCCTCGCGCCCGCAGGTAGTCTTTGACCTCGCCGATGCTCAATTCGCCGAAGTGAAAGAGCGAGGCGGCGAGCACGGCGCTCGCGCCGCCCACGGTCAGGGCTTCGTGGAAGTGTTCGAGCTGGCCCGCGCCGCCCGAAGCAATGACGGGGATGCGAACGGCGTCGGCGACGGCGCGCGTCAACTCAAGATCGAAGCCGTCGCGCGTGCCGTCCCTGTCCATGCTCGTCAAGAGTATCTCGCCCGCGCCGAGCAGTTCCGCGCGCGCGGCCCACTCGATTGCGTCCCAGCCGACGCCGCGCCGCCCGCCGTGCGTGAAGACCTCCCAACCCGCGCCGCCGCGCGTTCGCCGCCGCGCGTCCACGGCGACGACGACGCACTGGCTGCCGAACACGCCCGCCGCCTCGCCGATGAGTTCGGGCCGCTCGACCGCCGCCGTGTTCAAAGTCACCTTGTCCGCGCCCGCGCGCAAGACGGCGCGCACGTCCTTAATCGTCTTCAACCCGCCGCCGACGGTGAAAGGGATGAAGACCTCGTCGGCCACGCGGCGGACGAGGGCCGAGACGATTGAACGCTTGTCCGAAGAGGCCGTGATGTCGAGGAAGGCCAACTCGTCCGCGCCTTCGAGGTCGTATCGCTTGCCCTGCTCCACAGGGTCTCCGGCGTCCGCGAGCGAGCGGAAGCGGATGCCCTTGACGACACGACCGCCGTCAACGTCGAGACACGGGATGATGCGTTTTGCAAGCATGAAGAAGCCGTTAGCGATGAGCCGTGAGCCGGAACATCTGAGCCGTCAAACTCTGCTCGTCTTTGGTTTGGCTGAAAGCTGACGGCTAAGAGCTAACAGCCATTTCCGCGAAATTCTTCAACAGGCACAGCCCGGCGGCCTGACTCTTCTCCGGGTGAAACTGCACGCCGCAGACGTTCCCGCGCGCGACCGCCGAAGCGTAAGGCTCGCCGTATTCGGTCTCGCCGAGCACCGCTTCGGCCTCTTCCGCTTCGCAATAATAAGAGTGGACGAAGTAGAAGTAGCTCCCCGCCTCGATGCCCTCCGACAGCGCGTGAGACTTCCGCCACTCGACGCGATTCCAGCCGACCTGCGGCACGAGCAACTCTCCGTTGAAGCGGCGCACGCGCCCACGGAGGAAGCCGAGCCCGCGCGTCCGACCGAACTCCTCCGACTCCTCGAAGAGCATCTGCATCCCGACGCAGACGCCGAGCAAGGGTGTCCCTTCCGCCACGCACTCGCGCAGCAACTCGTCGAAGCCGCGCTCCGCGAGCGCGTCCATGCACGCACGGAACGCGCCGACGCCGGGCAGCACCAATTTCTCCGCGCTCCGCAAAACGCCCTCGTCGGCGCTCACGACCGCCTCGCACCCGCCCGCCGCGAAAGCCTTCTCGACCGAGCGCAGGTTGCCGACGCCGTAATCAATGATTGCCACGCGCGACGACATTCTCTACAGCACCCCCTTCGTGCTCAACACGCCGACGACGCGCGGGTCACGCTCGACGGCCTGACGGAGCGCGCGCGCCGCTGCCTTAAAAGTTCCTTCGAGGATGTGGTGCGTGTTGCGCCCCCGGAGACAGTCGAGGTGGAGGTTGCAGCGCGCGGCCTCGGCGAACGAGCGCCAGAAGTGCTCGGCCAACTCGACGGAGAAATTTCCTATCTGCTGCCGCCGCGTCTCGACTTCGTAGATGAGATAGAAGCGGCCCGAAAGGTCTATCACGGCGCGGCACAGAGCCTCGTCCATCGGGACGAGCGCCGAGCCGTAGCGCGCGATGCCCTGCTTGTCGCCGAGCGCTTCGGCGAGCGCCTGACCGAGCGTGATGGCGATGTCTTCGACGGAATGATGGTCGTCAATTTCGAGGTCGCCGCGACACTCGACCTCAAGGTCGAAGAGCCCGTGGCGCGCGAAGAGTTCGAGCATATGGTCGAGGAACGGCACGCCCGTCGAGACCTGCGCGCGCCCTCCGCCGTCGAGCACGAGACGCACGCGCACGTCCGTCTCCTTCGTCTCCCGCCGCACCTCGGCCTCGCGCACGCGCGCCTGCAATTCGGTACTCATAGATTTAACTCCGCCTCCGAGTTTCGTCCTTAACCACGCCGTTAAAATTCAGACTCGAAATCTCAAATCTCAAATCCGAGATTGCCGCCCCTCGATTCGTCACCCGAAAATCTCCCGCAGCCCGGCAAGCAAACTGTCGTTCTCGCGGGGCGTGCCGACGCTCACGCGGAAGTAATCGGCGAGCAACGGGTAGCCGCTCACGTCGCGGACGAGGATGTCGCGGGCGAGCAGTTCTTTGAAGACGCGTTTCGGCTCGACGGTCGAGCGCACGACCATGAAGTTCGCGCGCGAGGCGACGGGCGCAAGGCCCGGCACGCGTCGCAGCTCTTCGTAAAGCCGCTCGCGCTCGGCGACGATGCGTTTGACGGAGGGCGCGATTTCCGTCTCGTACAGCTCGACGCAGATTTCGGCGGCGGTCTGCGAGAAGGCGTTGAGGTTGTAAGGCAGCACCGCCTTCGAGACTTCGCGCGCCAGTTCCGGCGAGGTCAGGAGGTAGCCGACGCGGAGCGCCGCCAAAGCCATCGCCTTCGAGAAGGTGCGGAAGACGGCGAGGTTCGGATAGCGTCCGAGGAGCGGTACAACCGTCTCGCCGGAGAACTCGAAGTACGCTTCGTCCAACACGACGAGCCCGCGCGAGGCTTCAAGCAGCGCGGAGAGGTCGCCGTCACTCATCCTGCATCCCGTCGGGTTGTTGGGCGAGCAGATGATGGTCACTTCCGGGTCGTGCTTTTTAATCGAAGAGAGAAGCGACGCCGCGTCGAATTGGAGACTTTCATTGAGCGGGACGCTCAACACTTCGCCGCCGAGCACGGTCGCCAGTTGCCTGTAGAGCGCGAAGGTCGGCTCGCTGATGAGCACGCGTCGGCCCTCGCCGACCGTGACCATCAAGAGCGCCTGAATCAACTCGTTCGACCCGTTGCCCGCCAGCACGCCTTCCGGCTTCCAACCGGCGAACGCCGCCAGCTTCTCGTGCAAAGCGGCAGGCACGAAGTCCGGGTAACGACACCACGCGCGCGCGCTCATCCGCCGCAGCGTCTCGCGCTTCAACGCCTCCGACGCGTCCCAAGGGCTCTCGTTCTGATTGAGCTTCACCGACGCGCGCTCAGGCGACAAGCTGTAGGCGCGAAGCCCGCGCACGGACGGTTTAATTTTTTCCAGAGGATTCATGCTCATCACAAATTCAAAGTTCAAAGTTTGAAGTTCAAAGTCGAAATGCGGTTCTTAACTTTGAACTTTGAATCACTCATCCATCATCCGAATCAGGGCGGAGCGCGCGTGCGCGTCCAGTCCTTCGGCGCGGGCGAGGGTGGCGATGCTGTGGGCCGTCCGGTTCAGCTCTTCGCGCGTGTAGCGGACGATGCTCGTGCGGCGGACGAAATCGTTGACGCCGAGCGCGGAGGAGAAGCGCGCCGCGCCGCCCGTGGGCAGGACGTGGTTCGGCCCGGCGAAGTAATCGCCCACGGCCTCCGGCGTGTGGGGGCCGAAGAAGATGGCCCCGGCGTGACGGACGCGCGCCGCCGCTTCGTCTTCGTCGCGGACGATGATTTCAAGATGCTCCGGCGCGAGTTCGTTGACGACGGCGCACGCCTCTCCGATGTCCTCGACGACGAAGAGCGCGCCGTAGTCGGCGAGCGAACGCCAGACGATCTTCTGCCTCGGCAGAGTGCGCGCCTGCCGCTCGACTTCCACGGAGACACGGCGCGCGAGTTCTTCACTCGTCGTCACGAGCACCGCCGAAGCGTCCTCGCCGTGCTCGGCTTGCGCGAGCAGGTCGGCGGCGACGAAATCGGCGCGCGCCGAGTCGTCGGCGAGGACGACGACCTCGCTCGGCCCCGCAATCGAATCAATGCCGACCGCGCCGAAGACGAGCTTCTTCGCCGCCGCCACGTAACGATTGCCCGGCCCCGTAATCTTGTCCACGCGCGGGACGCTCTCCGTGCCGAAGGCGAGCGCGGCGACGGCCTGCGCGCCGCCGACCGTGTAAATCTCTTCGACGCCGAGTTCCAGAAGCGCCGCCGCCACCGCCGGAGTTTCGGAGAGCGTGCGCGGCGGCGTCACGACGACGATGCGGCCCACGCCCGCGACCTGCGCCGGGACGACGTTCATCACGACCGACGAAGGGTAACTCGCCGTCCCTCCCGGCACGTAGAGCCCCGCCGACTCGACCGGCGTGACGCGCTGTCCGAGCCGCACGCCGCGCCCCGCGTCCATCTCCCAAGACTCCAAGCGCTCGCGCTCGTGGAAGGCGCGGATGTTGCGGATGCTCGCGCGCAGAGCTTCGAGCAGCGACGCGTCCGCGCGCGCGGCACTTTCTTTCAAAGCCGAAGCCGTGACGCGCAACTCCGAAGCCTTCAGGCGCACGCCGTCGAAGCGCGCCGTGTAGTCGAGCAGCGCCGCGTCGCCGCGCGCGCGCACCTCCTCGACGATTTCCGAGACGGTGCGCATCAGCTCTTCGTCCAGAGAGACCGCGCGCGACTTGATGCGCGCGAGCTTCGCGTGTCGTCGCTCCGTCTCGTCGCTGCCGATGAGTTCAATCAAGCCGTTTCCCCTCCCTCTTCGACCGCGCTTCGCAGGGCTTCGACCGTGCGGGCGACCTCCTCGGCCTTCAACTGCTGGCTCGCGCGGTTGACGACCAGACGCCCCGAAGATTCGGCGATGGTCTCGGCGACGACGAGCCCGTTCTCGGCGAGCGTCCTTCCGGTCTCGACAAGGTCAACGATACAGTCGGCGAGGCCGAGCACGGGCGCGAGTTCGACCGAGCCGGAAAGCTCTATAATCTCGACGGGCACGCCCTTCGCGCCGAAGTGCGCGGCGGCGAGGCGCGGGTACTTCGTCGCCACGTGGAGCACGCCCGCGTGACCCGCGCGGAAGCCCTCGCGCGCGGCGACGGCGATGCGGCAGCGACTTATCTTCAGGTCGAGCGGTTGCAGCACGTCCGCGCCCGTTTCGAGCAGCACGTCGCGGCCCACCACGCCACAGTCGGCGATGCCGTGCTCGACATAGACCGGCACGTCCGACGGCTTGACGAAGACGAAGCGGTAGCGACCGCTCTCGTCCTCGACGGCGAGGCGTCGAGAGGCCAGCGCCTCGCCGCACGCCCGCACGCCCGCGCGCGCCAGCAGCGCGAGCGCCTCCGTCTGCATCCTGCCCTTTGCAATCGCCACAGTCAGCATCGCTCGCCCCCCGCCCCCAACTCGACGCGCTCCCCGGCGGCACGCCTCCGCCTCGCTTCGAGGAACAACTCGCGCGCCCCGTCGCCTTCGACCTTCATCACCTCGCGGCCCGAACCGTGCGCGAACACACTGCCTGCGTCCCTCCCGATCAACTCGGCGAGCGCGTCGAGGTCGAGCACGAAGCCGACGGCGGTCTCCCTCCGACCGAAGTTCGTCGCCAACTCGTCGTAGCGCCCGCCGCTCCCGACGCGCGCGCCCGCGCCCTCGACATAGACGCGGAAGACGAGCCCCGTGTAATAATCCATCCCCGACACGTCGCCGAGGTCAATCTCGAAAGACCCGGCGAGGTCGAGCGCCTCGACGACCTCCCAAATCTCGGCGAGCGCGCGGAAGCCTTCCAGCGCTCGCTCCCCTTCGGCGAACTCGCGCGCCTCTCCGAGCGCGCCGCGCCGGCCCGTCAGGCGACCAAGCCGCAAGGCGAGAGAGACGGCTGACCGGCTCGCGCCCGCGCGCGACGCGAGCATCGCTTCGAGCCCCGCCGCGTCGCGGATGTCTATGAGGTGCCGCAGGCGCTCGCGCTCCGTCTCGTCGAGACGGAGTTCTTCCGCGACGCCGCGCAGGATGCCCGCGTGGTTGAGCGTGATGCGGTAGCGCGAGCGCAGGCCGAGGCGTTCGAGGATTTCCGCCGCGACGACGAGCACTTCCACGTCCGCCGTCCCCTTGCCCGCGCCGATCAACTCGCAACCGAGGTGGCGCGTCTGCCGCTTCCATTCGGCGTGCGAGCGCGGGCGCTGGCGAAAGACGCTCGCGGCGTAGCTGAAACGCAGAGGGCGCTTGCGTTCGGAGAAGAGCGTCGCGGCGGCGCGCGCCACCGCCGAGGTCACGTCGGGTCGGAGCGCGAGCATCCGCCCGTCGGTGTCGGTGAAGCGGAAGGCGCGCTGCGCCTCTTCGCGGCCCATGCCCTTCTCGAAGAGCGCGTAATAGTCCACCAGAGGCGTCGCTATTTCCTCGTAGCCCCAGCCGTCGAAGATTGCCATCACCTCGTTCTCGACCGCACGGCGCAGGCGCGTCTCGCCGCCGAAGTAGTAGCGCATCCCGCCCGGAATTTTTGAGAGTGGTTCGGTCATGACTGTGAACTGTGAGCGTTTAGCTTTTCGTCTTGAGCCGGAAGCTCACAGTTAATCGCTCAAGCTCCTTAAAAACAGAAACGCCGCCGGACATCTTTCATGTCGGCGGCTTGCGTGTCGGGTTGAAGTGACTTTCCCGGCGCTTGTGATTCCCTCTTCGCGCCCTACGAGTCAACACCTGCACGGCTGCCGCCACGGCGATGATGCGCGCCGTGATGATGCGGGGTCGTATGGTGGAGGTGTCGAGTCATCGTGCGAAAAAGGCCGTCAATCTTTCGGGCCGGTTTGTTATACCCGACGGGTTCGACGCCTGTCAATGCGGGCGGCGCGCAACCCTTCACGGCCTAGCGCGGCGCGTAGTAGCCGACGCGCGTGTTGACCTGAAGGGGGCGGCCCGGCACTTCGACCTTGACGCGGCGGAAGCGACCGTCGCGCGCGGCGTCGGTGGGCGTGTAATAGAGCGCGTACTGGCTGCGCAACTCCTCGGCGATCTCGCCGTACACGCGGTCGAGCGAGGCGAAGCTCCGCGGCTTGTAGAGGCGTCCGCCGGTGGCCGTCGTCAGTTGCGAGAGGTTGCGCTCGCTCGCGTCGAGCACGCGCACGCCCTCTCGGAGGTCGCCGATGCGTAGCTCGTTGAAGCGGACGGAGGAATCATTCCCGGCGAGCAGGTTGTCGAGTTCCGTCTGCTTGCGCGCGCGCTCGATCTCGGTGTTGCTGATGACATAGACGGCGACCTGCGCTTCGAGCAGCGTGCGGAGCGCCGCTTCGAGCGTGGCCGTGCCGCGACCGCTGTCAATGCCGTCGCTCAGGACGACGAGCGCGTGGCGGCGCTGGCCGCGTTTGAACTGCTCGCGCGCGGCGAGCAGCAACGCGTCGTTGAAGCGCGTAAAGACGCCGGTCGTCAGACGCCGCAGGGCGCGTCGCAGTTGGAGGCGGCTGCGCGTCCAGTCGAGCAGGAGTTCGATGCGGTCGTCGAACTTGATGAGGCTGATGCGGTCTTCCGTATCGAGGCGCGAGGCGAACTCTTCGGCGGCGCGGCGGAAGTCCTCGAAGTTCGCCGCGACCGAAGAGGAAGAGTCAACGAGCAGCGCCACATCAACGGGCACGCGCCGGAGCGAGAGTTCGCTCAAGGGCTGCTCGCGCCCGTCTTCATAGACGCGGAAGTCTTCGCGCCTGAGGTCTGAGACGAGACGGCCCGAAGCGTCGCGCACCGTCACCGGCAGAAGCACTTCGTTGCTGCTGATCTTAACGACTTCGTCCTCGTCAATCGCCTCCGGGCCTTCGTCGTTCGTCTGTCCTGAAGGCTTCTGGACTTCGCCCGCGTTGAGCGTCGAATCTTTGCCGGGCTTCCGTGTCTGGCTCGCGTTGATGTTTGCAGGCGCGGACGACGGAGACGCTTTGCGCGGGCGCGTGTGCGTTTGCGTCAGAGCCGAAGGGATGTCGAGGCCGGAAGCGAGACAGGCGAGGACGAGCAGGAGCGCGAGGGGCCGCGCCGCTTGGCGAGCCGAAGCGTCGTTCGTTTGAAGTCTGAGACGATTCGCGGAAGGCATCGCCTTACCTCTCGTCGGGGCGCGCGGGCTGCTCGCCATCTTCGCCCATCGCGGCGCGCATGGCGGCGATGACGGGCTCGGTCACGCGCCGCTTGCGCAGCTCCGAGAGTTTCGCGGGCGAGAGGTCGAACTCGACCGGCGACTGTTCGATGCGGCGGATGATGGTGCCTTCGGAGAAGCCCGCCTCGACCAACTCGACGACCTTGTTGTTGTTGAGCGTCGGCGTGCGTTCGAGCTTCGCCGCGCCGCCCGCGCCGCCCGCCTCCGCCGGAGGCCGGATGATTTTCACCGAGGCGCTGCCGAGCGTCTGCGTGTCGCTCTCGCCGCCGCCGCTCCCGCCGCGCGAGCGCGTCCGCCCGCGCGCGCCGCCCGAAGAGCCGAAGATGTCCACGCCGCCGCCCTGCTCGCCGCCCGGCTTCGGACTCTTCGCGACGCCGCCGCCCTCGTCGAAGAAGCCGTCGTCGTCCTCCCAATCCTCGCTCGCCAGCATCGTCGCCTCTTCGCGCGCCAGCATCGCAAGGATGATGCGCTCGCTCACGCCGCTCTTCTTCAACTCGATGAGGCGCTCCGGCGACAGCTCGAACCGCGCGGGGCGCGAGCGGATGATGGCAATCACCGTCTTCTCCTTGAAGCCCGCGCGCACCAACTTCACCACCGAGTTGTTCGTCAAAGGCGCTTCCGCGCTCTGCGCCCGCGCGGGAACCGCCGCGACGGAACAAGCGACCACGGCGGCCAGCAGCAACAACACTCTCTGCAAACGAGATTTCATAAAACGTCCACCTCAAACTCTATACAATCGCCAATGGCCGACGCGTTCCAGAGAAATGACGAGTGCGGAATGATGAGTGATGAATGAACCGCCGCCTGAGATTTCAATCCTAGACTTGAGATTTCAAGCAGCAGCCCTTTCATCACT
>DASTQX010000117.1:0-3310 GCA_035761505.1 Pyrinomonadaceae bacterium | reverse complement strand
AGTAGTTCTGCATGAGCGGCGGGAGGTTCTCTTCCGCATCCCTGTAGGGCAAACCCTTCGTGACGGCCCAGCGGGCGATCCAAGAGTCGCCGCGCTCGCCGACGTAGTTGTCGGGCAGGCGGTAGGCTTCGTCCTTCGTCGCCTCCTCCATCGTGACGAAGGAGTAGCCGCGCCGCTTTATCATCCGCGCGAGGTCGTCGAAACAGTCGGCGTTCAGAGCGCCCGCCGTGAGCATCAGGACTTGCGGGAACTCGCGCCCGACGACTTCGCGCGAGTAGGCTTCGACGAACTCGAACATCCGCTCCATGTAAGGGACGTACTCGGCGCGGATTTGCGCCGCCGCCTTCTCGTCCTCGCGCCTCAGCGCCTCGATGTAGGCTTGCGAGAAGAGCCAGTCCATGTTGTCAATCGTGACCGGATGAATCTGGTAGCCGTGCTCGCGCAGGAACCTCTCGGCGGCGGCCTTCTGTTCGAGGCTCGCGCCCGTGTTCAAGTACGGGTAGCTGAAGTAGCGCACCGTTCTGCCGCGCTCGGCGGCGAGCCGCTTCAGCACCTTCTCACCCGCCAGCACGTCGGCCTGAAAGTTGACGAGCCCCGCGCGGTAGAGCTTCGTGTGCCGGAAGGTCTCGTTGCCGAGTTCGTGACCGGCGTCGAGCCATTCGCCCAAGAGCCCGACGCGCGGCTCGTCGAGCGTCCCGTCCTCTTTGTAGAGCCGCCCCTCGTTGACGAAGCCCACGGCCTTGATGTCATGCGCCGCGAGGCCGCGCAGCAGTTTGCGCGTCTTGTTCGTCAGCCGCCCGTTGTCGTAGATGCTGTTGCCGGGGAACGTGACGAAGGTGACGGCCACCTCGCGCCGCTGTCCGGCGGGCGAGGGAGTGCCCGCGAGATGGCCGTCCGTGCCGTGCCCTCCGTCCGTCGGGAGGATGGCGCGCGCGCCGACGAGCGCGCCGCAGAACATGACGAAGAGGAGCGCGCCCGCGACGAGCGGCGAGCGGTGGTGCGTGCGCGTCCTGACTTGAACCAACCTTTGAATACGTTGCATGAGTGAACCTCCGTTGGCTGCGAGTGCCAGAGCGGGCGTCTCGCCGCGCTCCCGGCGCAGTTGTTCCATCCGTGCCAGCGAGCGCGCGTAGAGCAGCACATCGCCCGTCGCCGCTACCGCCGCGTCGTCGCACGCGTGCTCGCGCTCGGCGCGCACGCGACGCGAAATCCACCACGCCGCCGGGTGATAAAACAGAAGCGTCTCGGCGGCGGTTTGCAGCAGGTTGACGAGGTAGTCGTAGCGGCGGACGTGCGCCAGTTCGTGCGCGAGCACGGCTTCGAGTTGCTGGGGTGAGAGTCCGGTCAGGGCGCTCGCCGGGATAAGGATGAGCGGGCGCAGATGTCCGACGACCGTCGGCACTTCGACGAGCGCCGACTGGCAGAGCCGCACCGCCCGCGCGACGCCCACGCGCCGCGCAAGTCGCGCGAGCGCTTCATGTAATTCGACGCCCACGGGCCGCGCGCTCGCTTCCAGACGCCGCAGGGAGAACCAGCCGCCCGCGACCCTCAAGGCCAGCAGCAGCACGCCCGCCGCCCACGCCCAGACCAGCGCAGGCAGCAGCGCGTCGAAACGCTCCCCCGCCCAACGCCTCAAGTCCTCGCGCGACGACGCGGCCTCCGCGCCCGTCTCCCGCGTCGCTTCCACGCGGGTCGCCTTGCCGCCCGCGTCCGCCGCGCCGCCGAGTTGCAGCGCCTCGGCCCACACGTCGCCCTTCAAGCCCCCGGCGCGCGCTTCGCGGACGCCCGACGCGCGGAGGTTGTTGAAGGCTGTCGCGGCGGGCAGGACGAGCATCAGCGCGAGCGCCGCGCACGCCGCGACGTAGCGGACGCCCGCCGAAGCGTCGCGCGCGAGCGAGGCGAAGCAGCCGTAGAGCGCCGCCACCAACGCGCCCTGCCAGAGCGAGTGGGCGAGCGCCCAGCCGACGGCCCGCAAAGTCTCTTCGGCCAGAATGGTTTCCGTTAAAATCAACGCTCACCCCTTTCCAGCTCGTCGAGCATCCTCCTGATTTCGTTCAACTCGTCGGCGGAAGCGCGCTCCGTCGAGAGCGCCTGAAGCACGAGCCGCTTGGCGGAGCCGTCGAAGGCCCGCCGGAGCAGGTCGCCGACCAGTTGCCGTTGCGTCTCGTCCTCGGCGAGCGCCGCCCGATAGACGTGCGCCCGTTGCGTCTCGTCCCGCCGCACGAGCCCCTTCTCGGACATGATCTGCATCATCTTCAAGACGGTCGTGTACCCGGAGGTCTTGAACTCGCTGAGCTGTTCAAAGACTTCCCTGACGGTGCTCGGCCCGCGTCGCCAGAGCACCTTCAGGATTTCCAATTCCGCGTCCGTCGGGCGCGGCAAGTCGGTTTCTGTCATGACAAACACCTCTTCGGCGACTCAAGTCGCCGAGCACCTTACTACGAACACCTTCGTACTGTCAACGAAAACTTTCGTAGATGAAGCGGAGGCAGGAGTCAGAACCCAGAAGTCAGAAGAAAGAGGGCGTCGTCTCTTCATTCTGGCTTCTGGCTTCTGACTCCTCCTTCTTCATCACCAGCGATGATAGGCGGGGTGGTCTGGTTTGACGGCGACGAAGGTTCCGCGGCAGGTGGCGCAGGTCTGGCCGCCGGAGACGATCTCGGATTCGACGACGACGCGGCGGCCTTCGGATTCGACGGCGCGTGCGACGATCTTCAACTCGGCGTCCGAAGGCGTGGGCCGGAGGAGCTTGACCGAGAAGTCGGCGGTGACGGTGCAGGGCGCGCTCTCCAACCCGTCGCGCCGCATGAAGTGCCACATGGCGGCCCAGTTCGAGTGACAGTCGAGCAGCGCGCCGATGATGCCGCCGTTGAGCACGCCGGGGAAGGCTTCGTGGTGCGCCTCCGGCGTCCATGCGGCGACCAGTTCGTCGCCCTCGCCCGAAGGGAAGCTGCGGATACGCAAGCCCTTCTCGTTCGCCGGGCCGCACCCGAAACAAGCGCCCTGCGGCGCGAAACGTTCTTGCAGACTCAATTCATCCATAAGCTTTAGCGGTGCGCGGTCAGAGGTGAGCCGCAACTTGAGAGGTGAGATTTCAAATTTAAAATCTCACCTCTCAAGCTCCTGCTCCTGCCTGCGGCTTTCTGCTCACTGTTCCCCGTCCACGGGCGGGTCTTCGACGGTCGCGGGCTTGCCCTTGTGGTCGGCGGCGCGGATGACGCCGGTCTCGTTGACGAAGAAGGAGCGGCGGCCCGTCTTACCGTAGTTCATGGGGACGGCTGTGGCCTCGAACTTGTCGCCCGTCGCCGTC
>DASTQX010000116.1:0-2095 GCA_035761505.1 Pyrinomonadaceae bacterium | reverse complement strand
GACGAGATGACACGCTCCGAGCGACCCCTGAGCGAGATTGCCGCCGACGCCGGCTTCTACGACCAGAGCCACTTCACCAACGCCTTTAAGCGCCACACCGGCCTCACGCCCGCCGAGTTCCGCTCCGCCGCGCGGGCGAATTAAGATTTCCAACAATCTTTCTCTTTTCCAAGACGCCCCGCGCGCGGGCGGGCTATATTCTCCGCGCCCGTAAGACTCGCTCTCCCGCGAACGGTCGGAGTTTAAGAAAACCGGAGACACTTCAAATGTCGAGAGCCGCCCTCCCTTCACTGCTCCTGCTTCTTTTGTGCTGCACGGTCGCGCGCGCGCAGCAGCCGAGCGCGCCGATGCTCTTCGGGCGCGTCGCGGTCAACCGCACTCACGTCGCCTTCAACTACGCGGGCGACATCTGGCTCGTCGAGCGCGGCGGCGGCGAGGCGCGCAGGCTCAACGCCGCGCCCGGCTCGCACAACTTTCCGGTCTTCTCGCCCGACGGCTCGCAACTCGCTTACGGCAGACAGTCCGGCCCCGCCTGGGACGTGTACGTCGGCCCGGCGGCGGGCGGCGGCGAGGCGAAGCGGCTCACCTTTCATCCCGGCACGGAGTTCCCTTTCGGCTGGACGCCCGACGGCAAGCGGCTGCTCATCGCCTCGAACCGGAGCGCCTTCCAGCGCGTCTATACGTTGGAGCCGGGCGGCTCGCCCCTACCGGCGGAGCTTCCGCTGCCGAGGGCGCAGAGCGGCTCGCTCTCGCCCGACGGCAAGCGCATCGCTTACAACCCGATGGCGGCGACCGTCGGCGACTGGCGTTTTTATCGCGGCGGCGCGAAGGGGCTCATCTGGCTCGTGAACCTGAGCGACGGCGCGCTGGAAAAACTCCCTTCGGGCGACTTCAACGACCTCATGCCGATGTGGGTCGGGGGCAAAATCTATTTCATCTCCGACCGCACGGGCACGTACAACCTCTTCTCCTACGACCTCTCGAACCGGCAGACGAAGCAGCTCTCGAACTTCGAGCGCTACGGCATCCGCTGGGCCTCCGCCGGGCCCGACTCAATCGTCTTCGTCCGCGACGGGCGGATACATCTGTTCGACCTCGCCTCCGGCCAGACGCGCGTCGTCGAGGTGAGACTCAAGCCGGACGAGTCGGAGACGCAGCCGCGCACGGTCAACGCCTCGCGGACGATTGACTGGGCGACGCTCTCCGAGGACGGCGGGCGCGTCGTCTTCAGCGCGCGCGGCGACGTGCTCGTCTTCAACCCCTCTTCCGGCGACGCGCGCAACCTCACCGAGACGCCCGCCGCCTTCGAGCGCTTCGCCGCGCTCTCGCCCGACGGCAAGCAGGTCGCGTACTTCTCCGACGAGACGGGCGAGTATCAACTCCACGTCCGCCCCTCGGAAGGCGCGGGCGCGGTGAAGAAGATCGCGATTGAGCCGAAGCCCTCGTTTTATCGAGAGCTAACGTGGTCGCCCGACTCGAAGAAGCTCGCCTTCGCCGACAAGCGGCTCGCGCTCTGGTACGCCGATGTCGAGAGCGGGAGCGTCAAGCGCGTGGACACTTCCGTCTATTCTTATCAGGAAGAGCTGCGCCCGGCGTGGTCGCCCGACAGCCGTTACCTCACCTACTCGAAGCACCTCCGCAACCGCATCCGCACGGTCTACGTCCACGACCTCGCGGCGAATCGAACGCACCAGATTACCGACGGGCGGACGCACGCCGAGTCGCCCGTCTTCGACGCGAGCGGCAAGTACCTCTACTTCCTCTCAAGCCCCAACGCGGGGACGAGCGAGTTCGGCTGGGGCGTCTTAAGCGGCATCCTCGCGCGCCCGCTCGTCGTCCGCCGCGCGCACGTCATCATCCTGCAAAACGGAGAGCCCTCGCCGCTCTTGCCGAACGGTCAGCCCGACCCTTCCGTCAAGCTCGAAGCCTCGACCGCACCGGCGCGCATAGACTTCGACGGCATCGCGCAGCGCGTCGTTGACCTCCCCTTGCAGCAGCGCGACTACGCGCAGCTCATCCCCGGAGGCGAGGCCGGTCAACTCTTCGCCGTCGTCTATGAGTGGCCCAAGTCGCCCGGCCCCGGCTCGAACCCCTC
>DASTQX010000115.1:0-6056 GCA_035761505.1 Pyrinomonadaceae bacterium | reverse complement strand
CGTCGCGGGAGACTGTGCTGGCGTCTGCTGCGTCGTCGCCGTCGCGGCGGGCCTCGACTGTAGCTGCGCGTCGGCGTTCGCGGGCGGCGCGCTCGGCTTCGGCGCGGGCGTCTGCTGCGCGGCAGGCGCGGCGAGTGACGGGGCCGAAGGCTGTTGCTGCTGCTGCGCCGCGCCGACGGTGCGTGGACGCGTGTGGACGGTCGGCGCGGGCGACTCGGCCTGCGCGCGCACGACGACGGACGGCGCGAACACGAGGGCCGCGAATGTCAGAAGGAGGAATGAGCGATTTTTCATTTTCAACTTAGGGACTTTGATTCAACTTTGGGCTTAAAGGACGTGTCGCTCGCCGGACGGACGAGGACGTTGCGTTTAAGATTCGCGCGAGGAGAGCCGGGTTGTCAACAGTAAAGACAGGCCATTTATCAAATTGCCCGATGTGAACGGTAATCAGCCGCGCGGCGTCAGGCTCCTAAATCTCGCGCAGGCTCCCGGCCAGAGAGCCCGCCGCCGAGGCCGCGAGGTCTTGCAGCGCCTCCGGCTTGTGCGCGAGGCGGAAGCGCTCGGCGAGCATGTGGCCGACGTTGAAACCGGCGCTCGCGTCCAGTTCATACAGCTCGCGCGTGATGGCGGCCTGCGCGACGCGCTCCAAAGCCTTTCGGAGTTCTGGCGCGGCGCGCTCCAAGCCCTCGACCAAAACCACTTCCATCCCGCCGCCCGTGCGCGAGCGTCGGCGCGCGTGCTCGCGCAGGCGAACGCGCGCCTCCTCCTGAATCTTCCCCGACGCTACGGCGACGAGGTGCGCCGAGTGCGTTTCGGCTTCGCTTTCGAGCGCCTGCCGCGCGTCGGCGACGCCGAAGTCGCCGTCGCGCAGGACGAAGAGGAAGGGCTCGCCGCAGACGTTGGCGAGCAACTCCGCGCCGCCGTCCGCGCCCGAAGCGCGCGCGGCGATGCTCTGCGCGGGCACGCCCAACTCGACGAGCGTCGTGCGGAGGCTGTTCAAAAGCCACGCGCCGTCCTTCAACATCGAAGAGGCGAGCGGGGTCGGCGTGACCAGTTCTTCGGCGCGCTCGTCGGCGACCGCCGCGCCGCACCCGCTGCACACGGCGTTGCTCGCCGTCACAATCGAGAGCGCTTCGGGCGAAGGCAGGCGGAAGATCGAATGGCCGTCCTTGCGGCAACTGACCTGCACTTCGCGCCGGACGAGTCCCGCCCCCGCGAGCCGCGCGATCAAGGCGTCCTGCGCGGGCTCGCGCGCGCCGCCCGCCGAGGCCAGCATCTCCGAGACGCGCCCGTCGGCGCTCGCGTCGCTCAGGCGTTGCAGAAAGTCTCGCGCCGACACGTCCTCCAAAAGCTCGACGACACGCGCGCGCTCGGCGGCCTCCGCCCCTCCTCGCGCCGAGCCTTGCGGCGGCGCGGGAGTCTCATCAGCGCCCGGCGGCGTGGACGAAGAGAAACGCGAGAGCGCTTCGCTTGCTCCCCCAACGCGCGCGCGCCACTCGAAGCGGGCGGGCGAGCCTTCTTGAAAGCCCTCGTCACTCACCTCAACGGCTGTGTCGGCGTGCTCGACGGCCTCGCGGACGTGGCGGCAGAAGGCTTCGAGCTTCTCGGCGGGCTCGTCCGTCGCGGCGTTGTAGATGATGCCTGCTCGCAAGGCGTTCGCGCCGTCGCCCGCGTCGCCGAAGACGAGGAAGTGCGCGAAGTCGTCGAAGCAGAACACGTCGCCGCGCACGTAAGGCGCGTCGCCCTCGGCTTCGGCCCACTCGGCGACGAGGCGTTCGAGTTCGCCGACGCGCCCCGAACCCGGCAGCGCCTGCTCGAAACAGTAGAGCCTCGACGCGCGGATGAGCGGCACGAAGCCCCTCTCCTGCAAACCTTCGAGCACGGCGATGCGCCTCGGCCCCTGCACGAACTTCTCGGCAGTTCTGCTTTCGATGAATAGCATTAACTTCGGCTCCCCTCTTTGGCCGCGCATCCTATCACGGCGCGCGCGCCGAATTCCACGCCTTGAGAAAACGCGCGCCACTCTCACCCGTTTCGGACGGACTTTTTTTAACTGTTAATTTCAGTACAGTTCTCGTCCCCGAATCCTTCCGCGCGGACGAAAACCCCTAAAGTGCGTACCAACTTCAGCTTCTTCTTTCAGGCTGACGGATTCGACGTTTGCTTTCCGGCCATTTGTCACAAACTGTTAAGTGACGTGTCACGGGACGGTCACATTGCCGCTTGTGGCGTCCGTATCTGTTCAGTAGGATGGTTTTACGTTGCCTCCGTGCAACCACCGCCTCTCACCCAAGAAATACCCCGAAGGCAGTTTAAGTTTAGAGTCAGAGGAGACGACTTCCCCCGGATGTCTTTCAGCAGAATATTCCCCCGTGCGCTCTCGTTGTGTTTTGCCCTGACCGTGTTCGCCGTGACCGCCGCCGCGCAATCCCCCACGCGCCCGCGCGTCCACGCCGACGAGACGCAAGCCACCACCGCCGGCGAAGCGCGTCAGGGCCGGACTCGTTTGGAGAACGACCTCGTCGTTGCGCCCGCGCAAGAGGAGGACGAGGAAGAGCCGCGTCTGGTTTCGGAAGCGCCCGCCGCTCTCCCGCGTCTGGGGCAGATGGAGAGCCTGATGCTGGCGGCGATTGAGGATCGTCTGGGGATTCCTTACCGGATGGGTTCCGAGGGGCCGACCCGTTACGATTGTTCGGGCTTTGTGTGGAGCGTCTTCCAGACGGCGGGGATTCCGTTCCAGCGCGGCTCGGCGCGCACCTTCTGGACGCAGTTCGAGCCCGTGGACGGCGACGAGAGGTTCAAGTTCGGCACGCTCGTCTTCTTCAACCACCTCCAACACGTCGGCATCGTCGCCGACGAGCACGGCTTCTACCACGCTTCGAGCAGCAAGGGCGTCGTCTATTCGCGCTTCGGCGAATACTGGTCGAAGCGCATCACCGGCTTCCGCCGCGTGCCGCTCTCGCCCGGTTCGCCGCTCCTCGCCTCGGCGGGAAGATAGCGACGACTCACAGGCAGTAAGTTCAGGCCAGCCCCCTTCGAGATGAGGGCTGGCCTTTGCTTTTAAAACGTCGGCGCGTGTCGAAGGGGCCGCCCCCTCGCACGGGTTACTTGCGAAAGCCGGTGATGAAGCCCGCCTTCGGCTCGGCGTCGCGCTCCTCGCTGACGACGACGATGCGGTCAATCGCCACGTAGAACATCTGGTCGTCGTCGTTGACCAAGTGCGCCACGCCCTCCTCGACTTTCACGAGCTTCCCCTTGAAGCTCGGCCCGCCGCAGGAAATATTCAGCTTCTTCCCCACCATCTTCTGTAAAAATTCTTTCATCTTCTTCTCCACCTCGATTAAGTAAATGATGCACGCGGAACGTTGAATGACGAACTAAAGACGAAGGCTTTTCAGTTCAGCGTTCCGCGTTCATCGTTCATCATTTCTTTTCCGGCTCCCACTCCCAGACCCGCTCCGTGCCGTTGTCGGTCTCGACCTCGGCCTTCTTGACTTCGTGGAAGGTGATCTGCACGAGTGGGACGACCGTCTCGTCGTCCTGCTGGATGCGCTCGAAGCGGAGCAGGTCGTAGTAAGCGCAGCGCGTGCGCGCGGGATACTCGCGGCAGACGGCGGGCCGCGCGTGATAGATCGTGCAGCCGCGCGTCTCCTGATTGAGAAACGTGCAGGTCTCAGGGAAGATTGTGTCCTCGACGCGCTTCAGCACCCGCTCGCCCTGATAGTCTTTGGTGTAGCGTCGCCGCGCCGTCTCGAACGAGACGCCGAAGTGCTTCGCCAGCCGCGTGATGTCGCGCTTCGAGACCTGCACGCGCTCGTAAACCGAGCAGCAATAAGCCGGGCACTTATTACAGTCGAAATAGACCCTCGGCTGGTCGTCCCTGATAACCTCTTTCGCCATCGCTCAAAAGCGGTCAATGGTTCACGGTAAATGATGAAAGACGGTTTCTATCCGTTCACCATTGAGCATTGACCATTGACCGCTTTTACCTCCTCTTCGATTTGTCGTACTCGGAGCGCAGGAGCGCCATCAACTCGTCGCGGCGGTCGTAGAGACGCTTCAACTCGCGGGGCTCGTGCCGCGCGAGCGCGTAAGCCGTGATGAGCGGCAGCGCCACGGTCGAGTCAACATAGCACACGACGGCGTCGGGCAGGCGGTCGGGGTCAACCTTGCCCCAAGAGACGGCCTCGCCCGGCGTCGCGCCGGAGAGCCCGCCCGTGTCGGGGCGCGCGTCCGTGACTTGCAGGAAGAAGTCGTGCCCGCGCTCGTCAATGCCGAGCACTTCCTGAATCTGCGGCTCGGTCTGGAGCATGAAGTTCTTCGGGCTCCCGCCGCCGAGGATAAAGACCGCCGACTTGCCGCCGTGCTTCTTCCCCTTATCACCTTTGCCGTGAATCGCGCCGCGCTTGGCCGCGAGCACGATGGCCGCCGTCTCGTTCACGTCGAGCGAGGGGTCGAAGGCGAGCTTGTTCCCTTGCATCGCCTTCGCCGCGACGTTCATCCCGATGGACGAATCACCCGGCGAAGAGGTGTAGAGCGGCACGCCGAACTCGTGCGCGGCGGCGAGCATGGACTTGTTTTCGAGGCCGAGTTTCCGCTCGCGCTCGCGCACGTACTTGCCGCAGAGGTTGTGGAACTCAGCCGTGGACATCGTGCGCTGGAACTCCTCGCCCTCGATGAGCCGGCGGAAGAAGGCGTCGGTGTCGAGCAAGACCGAGTAGTCGAAGAAGATGTCGTAGATGCGGACGACCTCCTCCTCGCGCAGCAGCACGTCGGAGATGGCGGTGTTGCCCTGATGAAGCGAAAGCCCGATACCGAAGTGCGTGTCGTGGTAGAGGTTCGCGCCCGTCGTGATGACCCAATCTATGAAGCCCGCGCGCATCAAGGGGATGAGCGCCGAGATGCCGAGCCCGGCGGGCGTCAGCGCGCCCG
Organism: Pyrinomonadaceae bacterium; assembly: GCA_035761505.1. Classification (GTDB taxonomy): domain Bacteria; phylum Acidobacteriota; class Blastocatellia; order Pyrinomonadales; family Pyrinomonadaceae; genus JAIVJM01. The sequence continues at coordinate 1,124 of DASTQX010000115.1, read as the reverse complement.
TCAGAGAGATTCCGACCGTCACGTCCGGCTCAAGCATCTTCTGCGTGAAGAGCTGGCAAGCCTCGCGCAGACGCGCCGCGTTGTAGGCGAGGAAGGTCTCGTCAATCAACTCGGCCAGCCCCGTGTCCGCCGCAATCGGGCGCGGGTCAATCCGCCGCCCCTTCAAAAAACCGCTCTTTTTCGCCATTTTCCCCCTTCAAACCGCAACCGTTCGCCCGCACCTGCCGCACACTCCGGGCCTTAGAAACTCGCGCGCCGACGCGCCTCGACACGAAGCGACCTTAACTTCCCTCCCCGTCTCCGTTGGCCTCCGCGCGCCGCAGGCGCAGGCGACCGATGCGGCGCTCGTCGGCTTCGAGCACCTCGACATCGAGCCCCCGGAAGGTCAAGCGCTCGCCCGGCGCGGGCACGCGCCCCGACTCGTTGATGACGAGCCCGGCGATGGTCGTGAAGTCGTCGTCCTCGATTTCGAGCCCGAACAGGCGCTCGACCTTGCCCACCTCGGTCGAGCCCGGCACGTCGTAATACCCGTCGTCGGACTCGACGATCTCGACGATCTCGTCCGACTCGATGTCCTCGTCCTCTATCTCGCCGACGATCTCTTCCAGAATGTCTTCGACCGTCAGAAGCCCCGCGAGCCCGCCGTACTCGTCAATGACGAGCGCGAGTTGGACGTGCGCCTTCTGCATCTCTTCGAGGAGGTCGTCCACCGACTTCGTTTCGGGCACGAAGTACGCGGGCCGGAGGAGCGGCTCGATCCCGGCGTCCTCCTTGCCCTCGGCCCAGTAGGCGAGGAGGTCTCGGACGTAGATGATGCCCTCGACGTTGTCTATCTGCTCGCGATAGACGGGCAGGCGCGAGTACTTCGACTCGATGACGAGGTCGCGCGCCTCGCGCACGGTGGCCGTCAAGGGGAGCGCGGCGATGTCTGTGCGCGGCGTCATCACCTCGCCCGCGCGCGTCTCGCCGAACTCGATGATGGACTGAATCAGCTCGCCCTCGTCCTCTTCGAGGATGCCCTCTTCCTCGCCCACGTCAATCAAAGCCTGTAGGTCGCCGCCGTCGTCGTCGTCTTCGTCCGAGGCTTCGGTGCCCGTCTCGGTCATGTGCTCGGAGCCGCGCCG
>DASTQX010000114.1:0-15131 GCA_035761505.1 Pyrinomonadaceae bacterium | reverse complement strand
GTGCGACATGTTCAAACTCCAATGATGAAGAACCGAAAGGGGAAGAGGGTAAAAGGGAAAGAGGGGAAAGGGTCAGGGGCAAAAGTGAAAGGCGAGTCCTACTCGTTGGGTTCGCCTAAACCCCTTTATCCGTTTTCGCTTTGACCCTCTTCCCCTTCCTTCTTACTTTCCGCCCGCGGCGGCGAGCGTCTGCCGTGCGTCTTCGGCGTGGAGGGCTTGGCGTGCCTCTTCGGCTTTGTCCTTGCGGCCCGTGCGCTCGTAGAGTTCGGCGAGGCGGCGCAAGGTCGCGGTCGAAGCGGGCTGAAGGCGACGCGCGACCTCGTAGTGCTCGACGGCCTTCTCTTCGCGGCCCACGCGTTCGAGCAGGGCGGCGACGTTCATGCGGCCCTGAAACTCTCCGCCCGCGCGCGCGAAGTTCTTATAAGCGTCGTCGTATTTGCCGAGGCGCGTCTGCGCGAGCGCGAGGTTGTTGAGGATGCGCGCGTCGTGGGGTGCGAGCCGGGCGGCGCGCTTCAGGCGCTCGACCGCCGCGCGGTAGTTGCCGCTCACGTAGAGCGAGTAGCCGAGGTTGTTCAAAGCCTGCGGGTCGGACTCGTTCACGTCCACGGCGCGCTCGTAGGAATCCTTCGCGCGCTCGCGCAAGCCCTTTCGGTCGTAGGCGACGGCGAGCAGGCTGTGCGCCTGACTCAGGCGCGGGTCGAGCGAAGCGGCGCTCGAAAGCTCCGAGATGGCTTCGTTGAGCCTTCCCTCTTCGAGCAGCGCGCGGCCCCTTTCGAGCCGTTCGCGCGCCGTCCCTTCCACGCCCCCGGCGGGCGCGCGCTCGCGGCTGTTGCTGTCTTCGACGCGGACGACACCGACGCTCTCGAACTTCGCGGCGTCCTTCTCCGACATGCGCGCGAGCTTGCCGCCGCCGTCGTCGCCGCCCGCCCCGAACACTTTGCCGACCGCCTTGAACGGCGCTTTGAAGAGGCGGAAGAGGCGGTTGCCCTTCTTCTTCGGCGCGGCGTCCGCGGACGAGTTGCCCGCCTCCGCGCCGGACTCGGCGACGATGTTGGCGGCGGTGTCGCCTTCGCGCTCGTCGCCCTCGGCGCTCCACAGCGCGGTGGCGCTGATGACCAGCATGAAGGTGACGAAGATGGCGATGATTCTGCGCTTGTTCATGGCGTTACCTTTTGCCTTTCGTGACTACTTCAGGAAAGTGTCCTTGAGGTTCAGGGCGGCGGGGCCGAGGATGATGATGAAGAGCGTCGGGAAGAGGAAGAGCGCGAGCGGCAGAAGAAGTTTGACCGCCGCCTTCTGCGCCGCCTGCTCGGCCCGCTGCCGCCGCTTCGTGCGCAAGGAGTCGGCATAGACGCGCACGGCGCGCGCGATGGACGAGCCGAAGCGGTCGGACTGGATGAGCATCGCGACGAGGCTGCGGAGGTCGTCGACGCCCGTCCGCTCGGCGAGGTTGCGAAGCGCCTCGTCCCTCTCGCGCCCGACGCGGATTTCCAGATTCGTCAGCTCGAACTCTTCGGCGATGTCCGGATGCACGTCCTTCAACTCGTCGCACACGCGGACGAGCGCGGCGTTCAAACCCAAGCCCGCCTCAATCGAGACGACCATCAGGTCGAGCGCGTCGGCGAGCCCCCAGCGCAGGCGCAGTTGTCGGCTCGCAATCATGCGGTTGAGGGTGACGCGCGGCAGAAAGAAACCGAGGATGAAGGCCGCGAGAATCCACTGCAAGGCGCTGTTCAAGGGGCGACCGACGAGCGCGCAGCCCATCGCGACGAACGCCGGGAAGAGCGCGAGCGACGCCAGTTGAAGCGAGCGGTAGATGACCGGCGCGCTCTCCGAGCGATAGCCCGCCTGCATCAACTGTTTTTGCAGCTTGCGCGCCTCCGCCGCCGAGGGCGGCGCGATGCGGTGCAGCGGCCCGGCCACGCGCTCGGCGAACGCCCCGCCGCCCGTCTCCTCGACGAGCACGGTCGGCGCGGGCATCGCGGCCCCGCCGCCGTCGGCGTCGCCCAAGCGCTTGAGCCTCTCGGTGGCCGCGCTCGGCGGTCGGAACATCAGCCAGTACACGGCCATCACGCCGAGCGTGACGCAGACGAAGATGGAGATGGTGATGATTAACATAGCAGTAAGCAGTAAGCAGTGAGCAGTAAGCAGTGAGCAGTAGGAGGTGAGCGGATTTTAACTGCTCACTGCTCGCTGCTCACTGCTCACTAAATTTTGATTTTCAAAATCTTCCGAATGATGAGCATGCCGGAGACCTGCATGATGGCGGCGGCGAAGAGCAGCTTGTGGCCGCGCGGGTCGCTCCAGAGGATGCTCATGTATTCGGGGTTCATGAAGGAGACGGCGGCGGCGACGAAGGCCGGAAGCCCGCAGAGAATCCACGCCGACATGCGCGAGCTGGTCGTCAAAGTCTTCAGGTCTTCGAGGATGCGGAAGCGCTCGCGGATGGTGTAGCCGACCTTCTCCAGAATCTCGGCGAGGTTGCCGCCCGTCTCGCGCTGAATCATGATCGCCGTGATGCAGAGCTTGAGGTCTAAGAGCGGCACGCGCTGCGCCAGATTTTCGAGCGCGAGCTTGAGCGAGAGGCCGAGGTTCTGCTCCTCGTAGGTCTTGCGGAACTCGGTCGAGACCGGCTCCGGCATCTCGACGGCGATCATGTGCAGCGTCTCGGCGAACGAGTGCCCGGCCTGCAAGGCGCGGCTCATCAGGTCGAGCGCGTCGGGCAGGAGGGCGAGGAAGGCGTGCAGCCGCCTGCGCCGCTTGTACGCGACGTGGACGAACGGGACGGAAGTCGCGGCGACGCCCGCGCCGACGACGAAGAGCGTCGAGATGGTCAGCATCGAGACGGCGAGCGCCGCCAGCATCCCCGCCATCAAAGAGAGCATCACCAGCCGCGTCACCGTGATGTGCAGGTCGGCTTGGTCGAGCATCCGACGGATGCGCGCCGCGACCGGCATGCTCACGAGCAGGCGGTTGAGCGCCGGTATCTCGCTCAGAAGCTCGTTGCGCGCCAGCCGCACCTCCGCGTCGCCCGAATGCTTCGAGTAGAGCAGCGTGTCCGACAGCCGCTGTTGCAGCCGCTTCCGCTTCGCCTCCGAGTCGCGCGTCGCCAGAAGGTACGCGCCGAAGACGAAGAACATGCAGGTCATGAAGACGAGAAAAGGAATCATTGTTTTTCTCAGTGAGCAATGAGCAGTGAGCAGTGAGCAGTAAGCAGTGAGCAGTGGAAAGAGGGCGAGCAATTTTACTGCTTACTGCTCACCGCTCACGGCTGACTACTTACTCCTCGAAAAAGACTCTCGGCAGTTGCATGCCGTACATCTTGAGGCGCTCGGCGAAGCGTGGGCGGACGCCGGTGGGGCGGAAGCGACCGATGACCTTGCCGTCGGCGTCCATGCCCTTGCGCTCGAACTCGAAGATTTCCTGCATGGTGATGGTCTCACCTTCCATGCCCGTGATTTCGGAGATGGAGGTGACGCGGCGCGAGCCGTCCGAAAGACGCGCGACCTGTATCACGAGGTCGAGGGCCGAGGCGATCTGCTGGCGCATCGCGCGGTCTGAGAGACGCATCCCGGTCATCTGAATCATCGTCTCGACGCGCGCCAGTGCGTCGCGCGGCGTGTTGGCGTGGATGGTCGTCAGAGAGCCGTCGTGGCCCGTGTTCATCGCCTGAAGCATGTCAATCGCCTCGCCGCCGCGCACCTCGCCGATGACGATGCGGTCGGGGCGCATGCGCAGCGCGTTCTTCACAAGGTCGCGTTGCGTGACTTCGCCCTTGCCCTCGATGTTGGCGGGGCGCGTTTCGAGCCGGACGACGTGCGGTTGCTGCAACTGCAACTCCGCCGAGTCCTCAATCGTGACGATGCGCTCGTCCTCCGGAATCGAGGCCGAGAGCGCGTTGAGAAGCGTCGTCTTGCCCGCGCCCGTGCCGCCGGAGATGAGGACGTTCAGGCGCGCGCGGACGCACATCTCGAACATCTCGGCGATCTCTTTGGTGAGCGCGCCTTTCTCGATGAGCGCGTTCATGCGCAAGGGCTCCGAGCCGAAGCGGCGGATGGAAAGGACTGGGCCGTCCAGAGAGAGCGGCGGAATGATGGCGTTGACGCGCGAGCCGTCTTGGAGGCGCGCGTCCACCATCGGCGAGGACTCGTCAATGCGGCGGCCCACGGTCGAGACGATGCGCTCGATGACGCGCATCAGGTGCTCGTCGTCCTTGAACTCGATGTCGGTCAGTTCGAGTTTGCCGCCGCGCTCGATGTAGATTTTCTTCGGCGAGTTGACGAGGATGTCGCAGACCGAAGAGTCGGCCAGAAGCGGTTCGAGCGGGCCGAGCCCGAAGAGTTCGTGGCGCACCTCGCTGACGAGGCGCTCGCGCTCGGTCGCCGAAATCGGCACGGTCTCGACGACGAGCAGGTCTTCGGCGAGACGCGCGACCTCGGCGTGGAGCTGTTCGGGTTCGAGCTGGCCGAGCTTGGTCAAGTCCATCCGGTTGATGATCGCGCGGTGGAGACGCGACTTCATCTCCTGAAAGAAGTTCGGCCCCTGCGCGCTCGCTTCCTCGCCGCCGCGCCCGAACATGGCGGGGCCGCCCGCCGGCTCTCTGATTAATCTCTCGCGAAGTGACATGATGTTTTAAGCCTGCCTCTGCCGGAGTCTGTGCTGCGTTTTACCGAGTGCCGAAGCTCGAATCTCAGATTTGAAATTTCCGCTTCGAGTTTTCAAATCCGCGCGTCTTTACTCAGACCGCCGCCGGTTCCTTCTCTTTGTTCATGGAGACGCTTGCGCCCGGCGTGCGCCGGAAGAGCGAGCCGAGGAGGCCGCGGCGCAGCTCGGTCGTCATCGCCGTCTGGGCCGTGTGGCTGAAGTGCGCGGCGATCTGGCGCAGCTCGGTGGCGATCTTCGAGGCGGGCTCGCTCTCGACGAGCGGCTGGCCGAGGTTAATCGAGTTGACGGCCATGCGGTAGTCGCTCTGGACGTAGCCCATGACACGCTCGCCCAGATAGCGCTCGACCTGCCGGAGGTCGAGGTCAATCTGCTTCGACCAACGGTTGACGACGATGTGGACTTTGTGGCGCGGGTAGCCGAGGCGGTCGAAGATGGCGAGCGCGCGTTGCGCGCAACGGATCGCCGGAATGTCGAGCGTCAGCACCAAGAGGATTTCGTCCGCCTGATCGAGCGCCGCGAGCGTGATGGAATCGAAGGTGTGCTGCGGGTCAATGACGACGTACTCGTAGCGCTCGCGCAGGAGTTCGAGCACCTGAAAGACGTGCTCCGGCTCGATGTCGTCAGCCGAGTCGGCCTCGCGCGGCGCGGAGAGCAGGGCGAGGTTGGCCGAGTGCGGCGCGACGTAGCTGCGCATCATCGAGTCGTCCACGCGGTCGCGGTTCTCGATGAGGTCGGCGATGGAGTACTTCGGCTCGACGCCGAGGAAGAGGCCGAGGTCGCCCGATTGTAAGTTGAGGTCAACGAGCACGGTCGGCGCGTTTAAGGCGGCGGCCACGTTCGTCGCAATGAAGGTCGTGCCGCAGCCGCCCTTGCTCGAAAAGACGGCGACCGCTCGCCCGCGCTTCTTCGGCGCTTCGGGGTGTCCGGCGCAGAACTCGGCGGTGCGGTCATAGACGGTCTTGAACTCTTCGGGGCTCAACGGCAGCCGCAGGAACTCGCGCGCGCCCGCGCGCATCGAGCGCAGGATAAGGTCGGGCGAGGCGTCGCGCGAGGTGCAGATGACGGCGGTGCGCGGACATTCGGCGGCGACGCGCGCGACCATCCGGAGGTCGTTCTCAGGCGTCGAGCCGAACGAGATGATGGCCGCCGAAGGGTTCAGGCGCTTGATCTCTTCCATCACCTGTTCGGCGTCGTCGCCGCCCGCGAGGAGGCGCGCGCCCTCGCGCTCGGCGAGCGCGCCGCGCAGCTCGCGGAAGGTTTCGAGGCCGTTGCTGAGTATGACGAAGGTGAGCTGTTGGGTCATCGTTCTCTCTTTAGTCGCTGTTTCGGTTTTCGCGCCGGGTTCGTCGTCGTCGTGGGCGAGCCGTGCGGCTCACCCCCGAATCAGACGCACTTGCCGCTGCCGTTGGTACGCATCGGCGGCTTGCACACGCAGCCGGTGGTCGAAGGGTTCTGGTTCTTCTTGCACGCGGGCGGCGCGGGCGTGGGCGTCGGGGTCGGCGCGGGTGTCGGCGTCGGCGCTGGCGTCGGCGTCGGGGCCGGTGTCGGAGTTGTGGTCGGGGCCGGTGTCGGCGTGGTCGAAGGGCCGGGCGTCGGCGCGGGCGTCGGCGTGGGCGTTCCGGCGGGGCCGATGTTGGGCGGAATCATCCCGGCGCTCTCGGCGGTCAGGGTCGTGCGGTAGTCGGGCATCGAGATCGTGCCGCCGAGGAGCGGCACGACGAGCGAGAACTCGTAGCCGGTGATGGAGACCGTGACCGAGCCGTCCGGGTGGCCGAAGTTGCCCGTGATGCTTGAGTTCGTGTAGTCAACGCTGACCTCGGCCTCGTCGAGCCCGTTGACGAGCGCTTCGCCCGTCCCTTCGGGGTTGCCGTACACGGCGACGCGCTTCACGGCGTCGGCGTCCACGGGCGCGGCCTCGGCGGCGGCGTCCGCCGGGTTCGCCTGATTGACGGCGTAGCGCGCGGCGCGGCGCGTGGCGTCCGAGAGCGCGTTGTGCGTCCACAGAAGGCGCGAGAATTCGAGCACGCCGAAGGTCGCCGTCAGGAAGACGAGTGCCGCGACGGTGAACTCGACGAGCGCCGCGCCGCGCTGGTCGCTGTGCATGTTTCTCGCGCGCCTCAACACTTTGAAAGACTCCTTCCGCTTCAGCTCGGAATTGTCGAGAAGGAACGCATGGTCGTGCTCGGACTCACGTCAATGTTGAGCGAGATGCTCTCGCTGCCGACGAGCGCGCCGAGGTCGAAGAGCGGCTGGTAGGTGAAGCCCTCGATGCTCACCGTGATGAACTCCGGCATCGAAGAGCTGCCGCCGTTGCGCGTGATGTCCACATGGTCGGTCGTCAGTCCCGCCACCAGCGGGTCGCCCGTCCCGGCGGTGTTGCCATAGACGACGAGGTTCGCCGCCTGCTCGTCCGACCCGCCCAAAGGTTCGACCGTCAGGTAGCGCGTCGCCGAGCGGGTCGCCTTCGAGAGCGTCGTGTAGGTGTAGAAGAAGCGACCAAACTCGGCGGTCGCGCCGAAGAGCACGAGCATCACGGGGAGCACGATGGCGAGTTCGACCAACTGCGTCCCGCGCTCGCAGCGCGCGAAGCGGCGGAGGCCCGAAGGCAACGCTTTTGTTCTTCTCAACGCGTCTCTCATGTTCGCCTCTTATTTGTAGAGCACGGGCTGCGCGAGTTGCGGGTTGACGGGGCCGCCGCTCGGATTGAAGCCGCCCCTGCCGAAGATGATGCGCTCGCCGATGTACTCGGCGGTGATGTCGCCGCCGCTGCCGCCATCAACCTTCTTTTGCAGGAAGAAGGCGGCGAACTTGTAAAACTTCACGGTGTCTCGACCGTTGTCGAACTCGCTCAGCTTGATGAGCGGGATGATGACGACGCGGCGCATCGCCACGCCGCCGTGGCCGGTGCGCGGCGACTCCCAGTTGGCCGAGCCGGGCGTCGCCTCCATGTACTGCTTGAAGGTGATGTTCTCTTTGACGTTGAGGTCGGGCGGGAAGTCTTCCGGGCTCATCCCGGAGGAGTATTCGTCGAAGCGCGTGTTGAGGCCGTCCCTGACCGGCCCGGCGCTGACGCCCGTCTTGGTGTCCTTCTCGTAGATCGAGCCGGGCTCGGCGCACTCGTTGATGCCGCGCGCGAGGCTCTCGCGCACGTCGCTGCCGCCGCGCCCCTCGATGGCGAGAATCTGCCGGTTGCCCGGCGCGACGCTGCCCTGCGGGCCGCCGCGAATGATGTAGGTCTGGCCCGGCAGCATCGGGTTCCCCTCGTCGTCAATGACCGAGAGCGGAATCCACTCGCAGAAGACGTTGGGCGCGACGCTCATCCCGGCGATGGCTTCCTGCGAGAGATTGACCGTGTCTTTGTTGAGGACGGGCGTGGCGAAGAAGACGCCGACCGACTTCGGGGGGATCGAGACGTGGACGAAGCGGATGTCGTCGGCCTGCGTCTTGGCCGTCGCGGCGTCAACGTAAGGCCCGCCGAAGTTGATGGCGAAGGTCACGTCCTCCGGGTTGATGGTGACGCCCTCCTGATTGAACTCGTAGCTGTTCATCACCTGCACGGCGCGGGCGGTCGCCGCGTCAATGCCGGTGGGCGCGGAGTTCAGCGCCGAAGCCCCGGCCAGAGCCGACGCATCAGCCGCGTTCTGCAACTCGGCCTTGACGACGTAAAAGTGGCTGATGTCAACGCAGAGGCCGACGGCGAGCAGAAAGGTCAGCATCCCGAAGGCGCTGACGGCGAGGATCGAGCCGCGTTCCGAGTCTCTCTTCGTGGGCTTCTCCGTCCGCAACATCACTTTCCTCCTCCCTCTTCCCTTCCGCCGTCCGTCCTGAAACTCATCGCATCTTTCCCTTGCGCCTTTGCGTCTTGACGCGAGCTTTTATCTCTCGCCAAAGACGCAAAGGCCGCACGGAGAAACGCCGTGCTTACGGCGCGGGAGCGACCGTCGAGGCGAAGTCGAGTTTCGGCATCAGCGCGGGCTGCTTGGCCGATTCCTTCTTCTCCACGGAGACGGCGGCGTCCTTCGCGGGCGCGGCGGGCGCGGTCGTCGCGCCGGTCGTCGTGCCGGAGCCGGTCGAGAAGCCGTGGTCGCCTTCGATGCCTTCGCCCTTCGGCTCGACGCCGAGCGGCGAACCGTTCTTGAGCCCGTCCACGCCGCGCATCTGCGGCAGGTCGTCGCGGTTGACCGGCTTGACGAGCACCGCCGTGACGATGAACATCAGCTCGGTCTCGCTCTTCTGGAAAGACTTCGAGTTGAAGAGCGCGCCGAGCACGGGGATGTCGCCGAGCACCGGAATCTTCGAGAGCGAACGCGTCTCCTGATTGTCCAGCAGGCCCGCGAGCGCGAAGCTCTGGCCGTCGCGCAACTCGACGCCCGTCTTCGCGCGGCGCGTCTTCAAAGCGGGGATGAGGAAGCCGTCGAACTTGACGCCGTTGGCGAAGTCAATCGTCGAGACTTCGGGTTCGAGTTCGAGCCGGATATGGTCTTCGTCAATGATCGTCGGCTTGAAGTTGAGGCGGACGCCGTACTCCTTGAAGGCGATGGTCACGGTCGCGCGCTCGCCGCCCGCCTGCACCATCGGGACGGGGAATTCGCCACCCGCGAGGAAGCTCGCCTGCTGGCCGTCCATCGCGATGAGGTTCGGCTCGGCGAGGCTGCGGAGCGCGCCCTGCGTCTTCAGGGCGTGGATGAAGTTGTAGGAGTTGCCGCCCATCACGAAGAGGTTCAGAGCGCTCCCCACGACCGAGCCGAGGATGTTGCCGCCCGCCACGCTGCCGACCGTGTAGGGGCCGCCGCCCGTGCCGATGCTCCCGCCCGCGCCGGGGCTCGACTGGTAAGCGTAGGTCGCGCCCAGCTCGCGCAGGCGGCTGCGGCTCACCTCGGCGACCCGCACCTGCAACTGCACCTGCCCCTTCTCCATCACCGGCGACTGAAGCATGTTGACGGTCTTGAACCCGGCGGCCTGCACGACCGCCTCGACCTGCGAGACCGTCTTCGGGTCGGCGACCTTGCCCGAAATCACGACCGAGCCGTTCGCCTGACTGAGGCGGATGTCGTCCTTCTGGAACAGCTCTCGAATCTGCGAATCAATGAGCGAGAGGTTGGCGCGCACGAACACATCGAAGACGACGAACTGCCCGCCCTTCTGCTCCCACGCGATGAAGTTGACCTGCCCGAAGCCCTTGCCGTTGACGAGCACCTGATCGGGCGCGACGAGCACGGCCTCGGCCACCGCCGGGTCGGAGACCGAGAAGCGACCGATGGCGCGGTCGAAGTTGATGACGCGCGACTGGCCGACCAAGACGTTGATCTGGATGGGCTCGGCGGAGGTGTTGGCGAACGAGGCGCTCACCGAGTTCTGCTGCTGCGCCTGCGCCGAGGCGGCGAGCATCAGCGCCGAGGCGGCGAATCCGACGAGACGTTTGACGAGAGAACTTTTCTTCATGGCTTCTTGGCTCCTTCGGCTGAAACGATGAACGCCGAACGCTGAACGCGGAATGAGAAGGTTACGTCCTCCCGCTCGTCGCTCAGCGCTCATAGTTCAGCGTTAAGGGTTACGGGAATTCGACGGTGCTCTTCTTCGCGCCGTTGATCATCTCGACCGAGGGGCGCGGCGGAGGCGGCGGCGCGGGGGCGGCCACCTGCGGCGCGGGACTTTCGACGTGCGGCTTCGCTTCGGCGCGCGGGCGGCGGTGCATGACCGGCGCGGGCGCGGGCGCGACCGGCTTCTGCTCGCTCTTGAGCGTCCCCGGCTCCGGCGCGGGCATGGCGTGCTCGCCCGTCAAAAGCGTCTTCTTGTTCGCGCCCGGCGTCTGCTCGTCGCCCTGATCCACGGAGTTGCGCATGACGAGGCGGAGCTTGCCCTCGATGGCGGCGAGCGCCAACTTCTCGGCCTGCTCCGGCGTCACCTGCAACGTCACGGCGCGCACCGACTCGGCCTCGCGCTCGTTCTTCGGCCTGTCAATGTTCTGGCCGTTGGCGAGCACCTTGACGTTCTGCAAGACGATCTTCGAGATGGGGTCGCGGCGCGAGCCGTCGTCCGGGGGAACGATGACCGTCAGCACGTCCACCATCGCGCCCGGCTGGAGGAAGCCGCCGACGCCGACCACGTCGTCCACCTTCACGGTCATCGCGCGGTAGCCTTCGGGGATGACCGCCGAGAGGCCGCCCGAAGAGCCTTCGGGGGCGAGTTTGAAGTCCGTCAAGGGCTCGCGCGCCGCGATGTTGACGACCGTCACGCGCCCGACCGCCTTCTCCATCTGGTCGAACGTCCCGTCGGGCGTCGTGCCCGCCGGAAACTGCACCTGCATCAACTGCTCAGGCACGACCTTCGTGCCGAGCGGGATGTCAACTTTGGCGATGACGACGCTCGCGGTGTTGCGCGTCGTCGCGTGCGCGTTCGAGAGGTAGCGGCTCACCGAGACGGCGGCGACGAGCCCGAAGACGACCGCGCCGACGAGCACGACGAGAAGGCGTTTATTCCGCATAGCTTTATTCTCCAGATCGAGGTTTTAAGAAACCGCCTCGCCGGGCTCCGAAGGGCCGGCAACAGTCAGGCGCGAAAGACGACGAGTGAAATCAGGCTGCCGAGCGTGATGGCGACGCCGTAAGGGATCGTGTGGCGGCGGTCAGCCGGGACGGCGAAGCGCGGCATCTTCCAGCCGGGCATCAGCCCGACGAAGATTTGCAGCACCCCATGCAGAGTCGTGCGCACGGCCCCGGCGCGCACCATCGCGACGACGCCGAGCACGCCGCCCGTCAGGGCGACGACGAGGAAAGTCGGGATGACGAACTTCGCCCCGATGACCGAGCCGATGGCCGCGAACAGCTTCACGTCGCCCGCGCCCATCGCGCCCAGCATGTGCAGCGCGAACATCAGGCCGAAGCCGAGCCCGCATCCTTGCAGGCTCGAAAGCACCCCGCCCCACCCGTTGAAGGTGACGTTGAGGATGATTCCGCTGAGCAGGGTCGCGAGGACGAAGAGGTTCGGGATGCGCCGGTAGCGCACGTCGTAGTAGGTGATGATGATCGCCAGAGGGACGAGCAGCGCCGCGGTAGCGTTGGCGAAGTTGGGGGACATTCTCGGTTGCTCCGAACAGTCTTGACAGTGACTTTGGGGGTCGCGTGCCGGTGAGTAAAGGGGGAAGTTGTTTCGCGCGGGCGCGACTCTGGCTGCAAGGTCAGAGTCGCGCCCGCGCAGGAAACCGCGCGGTGATTACGGGGTGGTGCCGCCGCCGCCGGCGGGCGCTGTCCCTTCAATGCTGCCCACGAGCGCGTCAATCTTGCCGCCGATGGCCGTGCCGAGGTCGGTGAAGGCCGTGATCACGGCCAGCGCGACGAGCGCCGCGGCAACTGCGTACTCGGACAGTTCGAGACCGGTTTCATCCTGGAAGAATTTCTTCAACATTGTGCTTTTGCTCCTTATCGAGATGAGTTGTGGTTGAGGGTCGCAGCCCGTGCGCGACGCGCGAGAAACTTTCGAGCGCGACAGCCGGACGACAGGGGTTCGTTAACCGTGGGATTTCATGAAAGCGTGGCCGACCGCCTCACCCGCCCGCGACCTCAGCCGCAGGACGCTCTCGCCCCGCGCTTCAGTCTCCTTGCGGGCGAGACTTTTGGCCCCGCTGTAGAGCGCCCCGCCGACGGCCAGCGCGGCCAGCAGCAGGCGGTGCTCCGTGCTCTCCGCCCCTTCGGCGGCGCGCGCCGCGACGAGCAGCGCCACCGTGACGAACGGCACGACCAGCACGACACCTGCGAGCACGACGAGCGACTTGGCGAAGACTACTTTCATGTCAATCCTTTCGTTCATGCCGACAACTGAAGCGGTGCCACTCGATTCAATTGCGACTTGCGGACGCTCTCCCTATCACAAGGCGCGTGCCACACGCGCCCCTCCCGCGAAACCCAACAAACACGCACACACCACCTTTTCGGGCGGCCCCGTCTTGTCAACCGGCGGCGACAACACACACCGCCCCGCACTCCGGCGCGCGGCCTCCGGCCCGTCGGAAATCATGCTTCTTCAAGGTCTTAGAGCTTTGTCGCCGACGGTTGTCACGCTTCGCCTCAAGGCTTCAACCGTCGGCGACGCGCGGCGACAAGGGATGGAGTCGGAATATTAGAAGCTGTTTGAAAGCCCACGGAGCGGGCGGAAGAATGTGGCTCACGACGCGCGCCGTGGGCTCAATTCTTCCGCCCGCTCCGTGGGCTCTGAAAAGATGCTTAGAGGTAGCTGAGGGCGAGCGAGGCGAAGACGGCGCAACTGAGGACGCCGCCCGCGATGGTGAAAGTCCATTCGACCAGAGAGCTTTTGCGCGCGAGCACGGCGCGCAGCATGACCATCCCGCACTTCCAGCCGTCCTGCTGATAGAGCGGCATCAGGTTCGTCGCCGCCAGCACGTAGTTCATCAGGCTGAACCAAGTGCCGCTCGCCGCGAACGCCGCAGCGAGGTTGACGAAGATGCCTGCGAGCAGGATGAAAATCTGCTGCGCCAGAGGCTTGCTCTGTAGCACCTGCATGTCGAGGCGGACGTAAGCCCCGATGGGCAGCGCGTGGAGCTTGAACTGCACGTCCCCGATTTTGCGCTCGAAAATCTTCGGCCCCCAGCCGAGCCCCAGCTCAGGCGAAGGGACGCCGCACGCGCGCGCCGCCAGAAGGTGACCCAGCTCGTGAATGAACATGGCGACGGCGAAGCACAGGACGTAGGTGAGCAGCATGAAAGTGACGGGCGGTCTGAGAGGTTCAGGGTAGGAAAGCTCAACTCGGATGGCGGGCGTTCGATCTTCGGCGGCTTCAAGCGCCGTCGGAGCGCAGTTGGAGGCCGGGCTGCTGGTCGTCCTGTAAGAAGTCCCCGGCATTGATGGCGAGCCGCTTCAACTTCTTGTAGAGCGTCTGGCGCGAGCCGAGTCCGAGCGCCGTGGCAGCGCGCGCCACGTTGTAGTTGTTGCGCTTCAGCGTCTCCGTGATGACGCGCCGCTCGTAGTCTTCCAACATGTTCTCTAAATGCGCGGGCACGGGCGAAGGACTCTGCCCCGCCGCCGCCGCCTCGACGACCGCCGGTCGGATGCGCGGGTTGATCTGCTCGACGCCGATGTAAGAGCCCTCGTCCGTGTAGAGCACGAGCCGCTCCATCTCCGCCGCCAGCTCGCGGACGTTCCCCGGCCACGAATAGTTCTGAAGCACGTTGATGGCTTCCGCCGTGATGCCCGCCACGTCTCGGTCGTTGCGCCGCGCGTAGTGTGAGAGGAAGTGCGAGATGAGCGCGGCCACGTCCTCCGGCCTCTCGCGCAGAGGCGGCACGTTGACCGTCAGCGCGGCGACGCGGTAGTAGAGGTCTTCGCGGAACGTGCCGTCCTGCGCCGCCTCGAACAACTCCTTGTGCGTCGCCGCCAGCACGCGGACGTTCACGCGCCGGGGCGCGCGCTCGCCGAGCGTGTGCACCTCGCCCTCTTGCAGAAAGCGCAGAAGCTTCGGCTGCAAGGCGAGCGGCAAATCGCCGATCTCGTCGAGGAAGAGCGTCCCGCCCTCCGCCGCGCGGACGAGCCCTTCGTGGTCGGCGTGCGCGCCGGTGAAGGCTCCTTTGCGGTGGCCGAAGAGGAGACTCTCGATGAGGTCGGCGGGCGCGGCGGTGCAGTTGAAGGCGATGAAAGGTGCTTGCGCGCGTCGGCTCAGACGATGAATCGCGCGCGCGATGAGTTCCTTGCCCGTCCCCGACTCGCCCGTGATGAGCACCGTCGAGTCGGAGTCCTTGATGCGCTCGACCGAGTGCGCGACGTTCGTCATCGCGCGGCTGACGAAAATCATCCCCGGCAGCGAGGCCGCCGCCACCTCGGCGTGCTTCGGCGTCTTCAAGGGCTGGTGCAGCTCCTCGCGCAGATGCGCGTGCGAATGCGCGAGCCGCGCCACGTCTGAAAGGATTCTCAGCTCGTGCGCCTGCCGTCCCGTCAGGGGCCGCACGCAGCGACCGTAAATCGCCGCGCCCTCGTGCTGCGGCGTGGCGAGCGCGAGCGCGAGACAGATGGTGTGCTCCCCGGCCTTCATCTCCACGGGATCGCCGGTCTCGGTCAAGGCCACCGAGACTTTCTTCTCGGCCTCCGCAATCTCGTCTTGGTCAAGCCCCTCGACCCACTTCAGGCGCGGCGGCTCGCCCGCCCTCTGCGCAAAAGTCGCCATCCCGTATGTCTGCGCCGTGGCGTCGAGCATGAGCGCCACCTTGAGCATCACGTCGTAGAGCGCGTCGGAACCGGTCGCCGCGGCCTTGCAGAGAGCGCGAACCATCGCCGGGAGCGGCAACTGGAACGCGTTCGCCGCATCGTTTTCGTTCGTCTCAGGGCGGGTCGGAGACAATGAGCCGGACATAGAGACTTCTTTACCCCTTGGCGGAACAGAGAATTAAGACCGGCGGGCGCGACAAAGGCGCTGCCGAACGACTTCGGACGTTGAGGGCAAGATAGAAAACGGGAGTTGTG
>DASTQX010000113.1:0-6565 GCA_035761505.1 Pyrinomonadaceae bacterium | reverse complement strand
GGCGACGCCATCTTCGTCGCCGAGGTTGAAGGCGAGTGCGTCGGGATGTGCGGCGTGGGCGAAGACCGGACGCGGCGGGGCGACGCGTTCGTGTGGGGCGTGTTCGTCAAAAAGCCTTATCGCAAGTCGGGCGCGGGGTCGCGGCTGATGGACGCCGCCGAGGCTTGGGCCGAGGGCCGGAGATTCAAAAGCGTCAACGGCTTCGTCGCTGCCCCCAACGGCCAAGCGGTTCGCTTCTACCGCGAGCGCGGGTACGACGTGGGCGAAGCCGTCGAGACTTTGCGGCCCGGCTCGGACATCCCGGTGCATCCGATCTCGAAGCAGTTCGCGCGGTCTTGAGATGCGGAAGGTCTTAGTCATCGGCTCCGGCGGGGCCGGGAAGTCCACGTTCGCGCGGAGGCTCGGCGGCCTCCTCGGCCTCCCCGTCATCCACCTCGACGCGTGTCACTGGAAACCGGGCTGGGTCGAGACGCCGAAGGACGTGTGGCTGAAGACGGTCGAAGGTCTCGTCGAGCGCGAGGCGTGGGTCATGGACGGCAACTATTCCGGCACGCTTCCGGTCAGGCTCGCGGCCTGCGACACGGTGATCTTTCTCGACCTGCCGCGCGCCGTCTGCCTCTGGCGCGTGTTGAAAAGGGTCTTCATGTACAGGCAAGCGAGCAGGCCGGACATGGCCGAAGGCTGCCCGGAGAGGTTCAACGTGAAGTTCCTCCAATGGGTGTGGGGTTATCCAAAGAGGACGAGGCCGAAAGTTTTCCGCCTGCTCGAAGAGAGCGCGCAACAGGGCAAGCGAATTATCCGCCTGCGCTCGCGCGCCGAGGTGAGAGAGTTTCTGAACCGCGCCGAGTATGGAGAGCTTTAAGAAGCTCTATGTTCTCCGCGAGCGCCTGTAAGGAGGCTTTATCAAAAAGCTTCTAAGGCGCGGCGCGGCCCGCGCAGAGTTTGGCGGCGTGGCGCAGGACTCGCGCCATGCGTTCGGCCCGCTCGCGGTCGTCGAATTGGAGGTTGATGCCGCTGTAGGTGTTCGTCTCGTCGCTGCCATCGCCTCTGGCCTCGCGGAAGGCGAGCTTGCCGCCGTTGGCGTTGAGGTTGACGTTCCAGACTCCGACGGCAAAGGTGGTGTTCGCCCTCTTGCGCGGCTCGACTTTGATGTTGAGCGGGTCGAGGTCGGACAGCGAGACCGAGAGGGTGTCCGCGCCGTCGCGCCATTCAAGGCCGCAGCCCTCGAAGCGGAGCGGCTCGTAGTTGATGACCGCCTCGTCCTCGGTCGGAGCATCGCCCGCCGTCTCGCCCGCCGTCGTGTACTTGTAGTTGAAGCTCGCCGCGAAGTTTTTCCTCAACCAGTCCAGAGTCTCTTCGAGCGTCGCGCTGCTTGAAGGCTCGACCGTCAACGGCTGCGGGGTCGGCGTCGGAGCGGGTGTCGGAACCGGTGTCGGCTCAGGCGTCGGGATTGGCGTGGGCTGCGGCGTGGGCTCAGGCGTCGGCGCGGGCGTCGGTTCCGGCATCTCTCGCGGCGTCGGCTGCGGCTCTGCGGCGGCGACTGGCGGCGCTTCTTCTTCCTGCCTCGACGATGCTTCCGTCGCTCCCGCGTCAGTCCTCTTGCCTCCGAGCGCGCGGAGGCGGATGCGCGCCAACTCAGAGAATTGACCTTCGGGGTACTTGCGCAGATACGCTTGGAACTCTTCGGGGTCGGAGCTGTTTTTGATGCTGTCCCAGAAGCTCAGCTCGACGGCGAGCAGCGAGGCCGAGTTGTTGGCCGACGTGTTCGAGGCCGGATTCGCGGCGTCTCTTCCGGGCCGTGCGCTCGGCTGCGGCGGCGGTGCGGCGGCGGTTCGTCTTCCCTTCTCCGGCGGCGTGCTCTCGCGCCGGGGCGTCGGGCGCGGCTGTGCGACGGGCGCGGCGTCGGGGCTCGTCTGTCTGGCGACGCGCGCGGCTCCGGCGGCCTTCTGTATCTCCCTGTCCAGCTCTTTCGCCAGAGTCGCGTCCGACGCTTCGAGGACTCGGAGTTGCTCTTCGGCCCCCTTGACGTTGCCGAGGCCGAGGTACGTTCGACCGAGCGAGAGGTGCGCTTCCGCGTGGTCGGGCCGGAGGCGGAGCGCGGAGCGCAGGTAGCCGAGCGCCTCCTTGTAGTTCTCAAGATTCTGGTAGGCGTAGCCGATGCCGTAGTAAGCCTCGGCGTAGTTCGAGTCGAGCCGGATGGTCTGGACGAAGTGCTTGAAGGAGTCGCCGTACTGCGCCATGTCGTTGTATGCGGCTCCGAGGCTGTAATGCGCGTCCGGGTTCCACGGCGCAACGCGGACGGCCTCGCGGTAAGCGGCGAAAGCCTCCTCGTACTTGCCCGCGCTCATGTACGCGTCGCCGAGCCCGACGTGCGCGTCGCCGTCCTTCGGGTTGGCGGCGACGGCCTGCCTGTAAGACTTGATGGCCTCGGCCCAGTTGCCCGCCTCGGCGTGTCGCTGCGCCTCTTCGACGTGCGGGTTGGGACGACTCTCGCCTGCCTGCGCCGCGCCCGTCACTCCGCTCGTCTGCTTGCTCCGGCCCGCACGCCTCTGCGCGACAGCATCAGGCGCGGAGACGACGTGGAAGAGCATGAGAAGTGCCGACGCGAAGCCGACGGTGAGTTTGTGTCCGAAGGAGAGGGTCATGGGGAAATCTCTCTCGCAGGAGATGCGGTAAGGTCGAGACTCGAAAGAACGGCGTCCGGCGAAGCGCGCATAAAATACACCGCTTCACACCGTCTTTCAATGTTCGGAACGCGCGACGATTCGGGGAAGCACGCGCGCCGTTCACCGCGCGTCAGGGGAAGACGCGCTTCCACTTCTCCGACTCAACCCAGTTGCCGTCACACTCGGCCTTCTCCCTGAACTCTTTCAGACGCGGCGTGCCGTCCGGGAACTCGTAAGTCGCCAGCGAGCCGCAATCGCCCGGCCCTCGATAACGGTTGTGTATCTGGAGCCGCTTCGTCCCGGCGTCGAACGTGCCAAGCCCCCACATCTCCTGAATCTCCGCCTTCTCCGGCTTGCCCTCGCCCTCCGTCTTGAACGTCGGGAAGGTCAGGAGCCGCGACGCGGGCGGCGACTTCGTCTCGTCCAGATGCGAATAGAACTGGTAACCCTGATAAGCGCCGGTCGTGCAGACGACTTCGACGAGATACTGCCCGGCGGCCAACTCGTAGAACTCAAGCCCCGGCGTCTCCTTGCTCATCGTCCGCTCGTAAGCCTCCTCGCACTCGTCCGGCCACTTCAGAACCTTGCGCCAAGCGCGACGGTCTTCGGGCGTGAGGTTTGTCTTTTTAAGAGGCTCGGCGGGCGCGGCGGCTGTCGGCGGCGCGGCTGTGGCCTGCGTCGAAGGCGTGGTTGAGGCGCGCGACGCGGGCGCGGCCCGTGGCGTCGGGCTCTCGACTTTCACCGCCGTCGTCCCGTCCGGCGCGGCGCACGCCGCGAGCGTCGTTAACAACAGGCACGCCGTCGCCGCCCTCGACGCGCGGACTCTTCCCGCGCGAGCCTTCTCGGCAACATTTCCTTCACGCAAGACGCACACGTCCATGACTCGACGCTCCTTCGAGACTGTTGATTCCGGCGGAAGGTTTTCTCCCGGCGAGATGATATTTTGAAACGGCGAAAAAATGAAACGCGCCGCACGGCCAAATGACTCGACCGTGCGGCGCGAATGATTGCCCTTGAATTGTCCGGCGACCCCGAATGTGGAAGCCGCCTTCAACCGCCCACACTCTCAATCTCTCATATCGCCGGGCGCGGGCGAGTTTGAAAGTCCGAACGTCTTCCCTCAGCGCAGCATCGCGCGGACGCCGACCAGAATCAGGTAGCCGACGGCGAGCGTGACGCCGACCTTGATGAGCAGGACGGCGATGCTGATGACGCTGCTGACGATGATCCCCGCGGCGGCCAGCAAGAGCGGGACGCCGACGACCAGCACGAAGAGTCCGAGGAGAAGAATTCCGACGACGCGTAAAGTATTTTTCATGTCTTTCATATGTTTTCAACCACCCGGCCCGCCGCGATTTTTGTTGCCGCTTCCGGCCACTGTCCGGCGGCCCTGTCTCGCATCCATATACGAAGGAGCAGGTGGCAGCGTTCCGTCCAAGATTTGTTCCGCGAGGTATCTACGATTTTACACTTCCGTACCGATTTTTCCACTCCAAACCGCATCGCCGCCGAAGCCCCTCCCGGCCCGTTTTATGTTAAGCTCGACTCCGCACCCACGAAAAAAAGAGGCGTCGCTTCGGCTCCCGGCCCACGGCGGGAGGGCTTCGTTTCGTTCTCGCGGGGCTTAAAGATTTCGAGTCACACAGGTGTGCTTTTATGAGTCGTCGGACGAACGAGAGACTTTTCGACGAGCCGGAGGAAGAAGCGCCGCCGCCGGACGAGAGCGCGCCGCTCGCCGAGCGGATGCGCCCGCGCACGCTCGACGAGTTCGTCGGGCAGCAGAAGCTCGTCGGCGAGGGCCGCTTCCTGCGCCGCATCATCGAGGGCGAAGGCTCTCTGCCATCGCTCATCCTGTGGGGCGCGCCGGGGACGGGCAAGACGACGCTCGCGCGGCTGCTGGCGCAGACGGGCGGCGCGCGCTTCGTGCAGTTGTCGGCGGTCTTCTCCGGCGTCAAGGACTTGCGCGCAGGCATCGCGGAGGCGCGCGAGTGGAAGCGAAAGGGCCGCCGGACGATCCTCTTCGTGGACGAGATTCACCGCTTCAACAAGGCGCAGCAGGACGCACTGCTCCCGGCGGTCGAGGACGGCACGGTGACGCTCGTCGGCGCGACGACGGAGAACCCTTCCTTCGAGGTCATCGGCGCGCTGCTCTCGCGCAGCCGCGTCCTCACGCTCGAACCGCTCGGCGCGGAAGAAGTGCTAACGCTCCTCAAACGCGCGCTCGAAGACGAAGAGCGCGGCCTCGCACTCTTACGCCCGCGCGTCGAAGAAGAGTTGCTGACGCGCATCGCGCAGGCATCGGGCGGCGACGCGCGCGTCGCTCTGGCCGCGCTCGAAGCGGCGGTCGAGTCCACGCCGCCGGGCAAAGGCGGCGCGCGGCGCGTGACTTTGGAGACGGTCGTCGAGGCTCTGGGGCGCGCGCGCTACGGCTACGACAAGGGCGGCGAGGAGCACTACAACCTCGCCTCCGCGCTCATCAAGTCGCTCAGAAACTCCGACACGGACGCCGCGCTCTACTGGCTCGCGCGTCTCATCGAGGGCGGCGCAGACCCGGTCTTCATCGCGCGCCGCCTCTGCATCCTCGCCTCCGAAGACGTGGGGCTCGCCGACCCGCAGGCGATGGTGCAGGCCGCCGCCGCCGCCGAGATCACGCAGCTCATCGGCCTGCCCGAAGCGCTCTACCCGCTCTCGCAGGCGACCGTCTATCTCGCCCGCGCGCCGAAGTCGAACGCCGTCAAGCGCGCCTACCACGCGGCGCTCGCCGACGCCGAAGAGACGGCGCGCGAGCCCGTGCCGCTGCACCTGCGCAACGCCGTCACGCCGCTCATGAAGCGCACCGGCTACGGCAAAGGCTACCGCTATGTCCACGACGACCCCGACGCGCGCGAAGAGATGTCGTGCCTGCCGGAGAGTTTGCGGGGGAAGAAATACTGGGAGGAAGAAAAGGAAGTGATGAGTGATGAGTGATAGGTGATAAGAAAGAGTTTGTCTTTCTCTTATCATTTATCACTCATCACTCATTACTCGTCATCATGAGTACGCAGAAGACGGACAAGGAGCTGGCCTTCCTTCACGACCTATACGTGGCTTCGGACTGGGGCGTGAGGTTCGCCGAGTTGTTTGACGAGCACTTAAAGCCGCCGCCGCGCGGGCGCGCTTTGTACGTCGCGTCGGGGACGGGAGGCCATGCGCTCGCCTTGCGGGAGCGGGCCGGGCGCGAGTTGGTGCTGGTGTGCGTGGATGAGAGCGAAGAGCGTCTGGCGCTGGCGAGGGCGAAGGCCGCCGTGCTCAAGGACGAGGGCACGGAGTTCCGGCACGAGCAGCTCGAAGCGCTGACGTTCGAGGACGACCGCTTTGACCTCGTCGTCGGCGACGTTTCGCTCGTCGCGCCGGAGCGCCTGCCCGAAGTGTATGCCGAGATGGTGCGCGTCGCCGCGCCGGGCGGCACGGTCGCGCTCGCCGTCGCCACGGCTTCGAGCTTCGGCGAGTTCTTCTCCGTCTATTGGGAGGCGCTCGCCAACATGGGCTTCATCGAGGCGGCGGCGTCGGTTGCAACGCTCATCAAAGAGCTGCCCACAGTCTCGGACGTGGAGGCGGTCGCGGCGCGCGAAGCGCTCGAAGGCGTCGAGTCGTGGACGAGCAAGGAGGAGTTCGACTACGCCTCCGGCGGCGAGTTCCTGAACGCGCCGCTGGTCAAGGACTTTCTCCTCGGCAGGTGGCTCGACGCGCTCCCCGACGAAGACTCGCGCTCGACCGTCCTCGCAGAGATCGAGCGCATCATTGACGAAGACCGGCACGAGTCCGAGTTCTCGCTCTCCGTCAAGGCGACGGTCGTCGTGGGCACGAAGAGCGAGTGAGATTTGAGGCCGGGCCGCCCGTCCAAAATCGTGGCCGCGCGC
>DASTQX010000112.1:0-3297 GCA_035761505.1 Pyrinomonadaceae bacterium | reverse complement strand
AACGAGCACGGCTTCGTCTCGATGTTCCCGGCGGGCGGGGGCAAAGAACCGCTCCTCGGCGCGGTCTGGCTCGACGGGCGCGAGATGAAGAAGGGCGAGGGCGGCGGCCATCACGGTCACGGGAACATGACTTTGCGCTACGCGGCGCTCAGACGCGACGGCAAGATTGCCGCCGAGTCCGCCATTGACACGCGCGTCTGCGAGTGCTGCCAGACTTCCGCCGCTTTAACTTCCGAAGGCGTGGTCGTTGTTTACCGCGACCGCTCGGCGGAGGAGATGCGCGACATCTCGGTCGTCCGGCTCTCGCGCGAAGGGCGTTGGAGCGAGCCGCGGACGGTGCACGCCGATGGCTGGCGGCTCGACGGCTGCCCGGTCAACGGCCCCTCGGTCGCGGCGGACGGGCGGCGCGTCGCCGTCGCTTGGTTCACGATGGCGGGCGAGAAGCCGGGCGTCCGCCTCGCCTTCTCGAAGGACGCCGCCCGGACTTTCGCCCCGCCCGTCGAAGTCTCCGACGGCGACCCCATCGGGCGCGCCGAAGTCCTCGTCCTCGCCGACGGCTCGGCCCTCGTCTGCTGGATAGAGAAGACCGCCGCCGGGGCCGAACTCCGCGCCCGCCGCGTCCGCCCCGACGGCACGCGCGACCCCTCAATCGTCGTCGCCCCTTCTGACGCCACCCGCTCCAGCGGCTTCCCCCACATGGCCCGCGCCAAAAACGCCGTCATCTTCTCATGGACATCCCCCGACGGCGTTCGCACCGCCGAACTGCCCATCCCGCGACGTTGAAGGCGGATTAAGTTCGGCGCGGAGTAGTCTTCGCCGGATGCGGGACAAGGCCGGACGGTTGATGTAAATTACGCGCATGAAGACACTGGAATTAAATCTGCCGGAGCCGACGGCGACGAAGCTTGAGGAAGCCGCCGAGCGTCTGAATCTCTCGCCGGAAGAGTTGTTACTCCTGAGCCTCGAAGAGAAGTTGGCGCAACTCGACGCACAGTTCCGGAGCGCAGCGGATTACGTGCTTGAGAAGAACGCGGAGCTTTACAAGCGTCTCGCCTGATGCGCTATCTCTCCCTTGAGGAAGTCGTTTCGCTGCACGCAAAGTTGCTCGCCCGGAGCGGCGGCGGCGCGGGCCTCAGAGACTCAGGGGCTTTGGAATCCGCCGTCGCACAGCCGGAGATGAGTTTCGGGGGCGAGGATTTATACCCAACGGTTGTGGAGAAGGCCGCCGCGTTAGGTCATTCGCTGATACAGAATCATCCTTTCATAGACGGGAACAAGCGCGTCGGCCATGCCGCGATGGAAGTATTCTTGGTGCTGAATGGTTATGAGATAGACGCTCCTGTTGATGAACAAGAGAGCGTCGTCCTGGCCGTGGCGAGTAGCCGAATGTCCAGAGCCGAACTAGGCGAGTGGCTCAAGCAACACGTAGCCGAAGCCTCCGTCTAACAAGTCACGTGAGGCCGCGCTGAATTAGAGACGGACGGCGCGAGGCTCAGGCGGGCGACTTTTGGGTATTTGAATTTCGGCGGGTTGAGTGTCGGCGGAGAGACGACGATGCAATGGCTCTATCTTGGCGGGGCGGTCGTGGGGACGGTGCTGCCTCTGTCGTATCTCGCGCCGTTCGTGGCGGCCCACGGGTTGGACGTGCCGCTGCTTTTGCGGCTGCTCTTTGTGAACGACGTGTCGGCGTTCTTCGGCGTGGACGTGATGGTGTCGGGAGTGGTGCTGCTGTTCTTCATCGCGTCCGAAGGGCGGCGGCTCGGCATGAAGCGTCTGTGGGTTTGTGTGCTGTGCACTCTGCTGGTCGGCGTGTCTTCGGGGCTGCCGTTGTTCCTGTTCTTTCGGGAGCGCAGTTTGAGAGACGCGGCCCGCGCGTGAGAATCTTGAGAGAGGAGTTGACTCGAAAGTTGAGAGCGTGCCGAGCGGCGTTCGTCGTCTTGCTCTTAACCTCTTGCGTCTTCGCGGTCGGCGCAGCGGCGGGGCGGCGGGAGACGCGTTTTCCGGCGCGGCCCGAAGTGGTCGTCGAGGGAAAATTCCGTGGGGCCGAGGGCATCGCGTTCAACGGCGAGGGCCGCCTGTTCGTGACGGCTGACGACGCGCTGTGGGAAATCAAACGTGGAGGCGAAGTCAGGAAGGTCTGTGACCTTCAATCGGCGCTCGGCCTCGCGCCCGTGGGTAAGAGGGATTTGCTCGTCGCGGACTTCGGGCCGACGAACGCCGTCGCCCACGGGCCGAACAAGGACGGCCTCGTCCTGCGGGTCACGCCCGAAGGTAAAAAGAGTGTCGTCGCCTCCGGCATCGCCGACCCGAACTTCGTGCTGCGGCGCAAAGACGGCTCGCTCCTCGTCTCGGACGATTTCACGAGAGACATCTGGGAGGTCGAGGCGAAGACGGGACGGGTGCGGCTGTTTACGGATGCGGTCGAGAGCCCGAACGGGCTGGCGCTCTCGGAGGACGGGCGGACGCTCTACGTCGCGCAAATCTTCCGCAACTTCCGCCACGGCGTCCGGCCCATCGAGTGCGACGACCGCGTATGGCGCATCCCTCTGCGCGGAGGGCGACCGGCGGGCGCCCCGTCCGTGCTCTTCTCGACGGGCGGCGTGGGCTGCAACGACGGGCTCGCTCTGGACGCGCGGGGCCGCCTCTACGTCGCGGCGAACCGGGAGGGGAAAATTTGGCGCGTTGACCCGAAGGACGGCTCCTCCATCCTCGTCGCCGAGCAGGCGGCGGCGAGCATCGCCTTCGGCGAAGGCGGCTTCGACCGCGAGGCCATCTACGTCACGGAGTTGAGAGGCGGGCGCGTCTTGAAGATTTCGGTCGGTGCGAAGGGCGCTCGGTTGTATCGCTGACGCGCGGGCAAGTCTCGAAGGCGAAGGACGAAGATGGACGACGAAGGCTCGACGAGAGACGCGCGGCGGAGGATGACGGTCGCCGAAGCGCTCGCGCTTCTCCCCGGCCCTGCGGGCGAGAGGTTCGCGCCCGTCATCGAAGACGGAACTCTGCTCGTCGAGATTTACGCGCCGCGCGGGCACGACCCGCAAGAGCCGCACACGCGCGACGAGTTGTACGTCGTGGTCGAAGGCCGAGGCGAGTTCGTCAACGGCGACGCGCGCGACGAGTTCGGCCCCGGCGACGTGCTCTTCGTCCCCGCAGGGATCGTCCACCGCTTCGAGAATTTTACCGAAGACCTCGTCGTCTGGGTCATCTTCTACGGGCCGGAGAAGAATTAGAAGCGCTCCGGTTTCATCGCCGCCGGATTCATCCTCAATCATCTCGCCCCCGAAGCGCGCACCATCC
>DASTQX010000111.1:0-30612 GCA_035761505.1 Pyrinomonadaceae bacterium | reverse complement strand
TTAGCAGGCGACTTCTTCGCCGCCGACTTCTTCCCGCCCGACTTCCGAGCACCGCCGCCCGACTTCGACGCGGCCTTCTTGCTCGCGGCCTTCTTCCCGCCGCCCTTCTTCGCCGCCTTCGAGGCGGAAGGCTTCGACGCTTTCTTCGCGCCGTCCTTCGCGGCAGACTTCGCGGCGGCAACCTTCACCCCTTTCCGCGCGCGCTGGCGCTGGACGCGCTCCTGCACCTGCTCGGTCAACTGCCGGATGCGCTCGGCGACGTTCTGCGGCGCGTTCGGCTCGTCCGCGCCGCGCAACCCCTCGCCCCCGTGCGGGAGCGCGTCGCCCCGCGCCTGCTCCGACATCGCGCCCTCGTTCTGCTGGAACTCGTACTCGTTCAACTGCCCGCCGCCGATCTTATACTGATCCTGATTCTCCGCCGGGTCTTTTGGCATCTCTCTTCCCCTCCCTCTGCTGCGGCACGCGCTTGACACCGCGCGCGGCGTCTTCGTATAGTTTTTTTCCGCGCCACCTTAGCTCAGTTGGTAGAGCAGTCGATTCGTAATCGACAGGTCTGGAGTTCGAGTCTCCAAGGTGGCTTCATAAATTGTAAGTTGCCGTATAGCTGATTCAGTTATACGGCAATTTCATTTTCGCCTCAATCTTCGGCCAGCCATTTCCGCAAAACCTCGCCCGCCGCTTCGTCCCTTTTTCCGTCTCAGCCGCTCGCACACTCGGCCACAGGAGAGGCGAGCGACGGGCGAGTTATCCGTCCTCTTGCGCGGCGCGAAACTATTGCCAGCGCGGTCTGTGTGGTGGTAACTTGCCCGCGTCATTTCAAACGCGTGCGCCGCCGCCGTTTCCCGGCCCGCACGGACTTCCGCCGGGCCGTAAAGTTCTTCGGGCGGCCCAACCTAAAATCCGGCTCCTGTTATCCACGGCTCCGCGGCTGGCAAATAACAGCTCCGCCCCCAACTCGTCTTAAGGAGTCAGGGCATGTTCCCCATTGGCCTCACTAGCCGCGCTCGCTATTCGTCCAAGACCTTCGCCCTCTTCTTCGTCCTCGCGGGTCTCGGCTGGACTCTCCTGCCGCGCATCCCGGAACGCGGAGTCGCCCGCCCGCCCGCCGTCAACGCGCCGCGCCCTGATGCTTCCACGCGCGCGGGCGAGGCTTACGGCAGACTCCCCCTGAGCTTCGAGGCCAACGAAGGGCAGACCGACCCCGAAGTCAAATTCCTCGCGCGCGGCGACGGCTACAAGCTGTTTCTGACCGGCAACGGGGCGGTCATTCAACTGCGGAAGACCGAGCGCGGTTCGCGCAAGGAAGAAGGCGTCGCTTCATCCTTGAAGTCCGGCGACCCTCGGACGCGCGAACGCGACGGACAATCCGCGAAGACCGCTCCGCAAGCCTCCGTGCTGCGGATGTCGCTCGTCGGCGCGAACGAGCGAGCGCGCGTCGAGGCCGAAGGCGCGCTGGCGGGCAAGAGCAACTACCTCATCGGCTCCGACCCTTCAAAGTGGCGGACGAACGTCCCGCACTTCTCGCGCGTGCGTTACGACGAGGTCTATCCCGGCGTCGGGCTGGTCTTCTACGGCAACCGGCGGCGGCTCGAATACGACTTCCACGTCGCGCCCGGCGCAGACCCGAACACGATCCGCCTCGCCTTCAGCGGCGCGCGGCAAGTCCGCGTCGAAGAAGAGAGCGGCGACCTCCTGCTCTCGACGCCCGGCGGCGAGCTTCGCCAGCACAAGCCCTTCATCTTTCAGGAAGCCGGAGGCGCGCGCCGCGAGATCGCCGGTCGCTACGTCATCCTCCAAACGCCGGACACGAATCGCCAAACGCCGGACGCCGGACGCAAGGCTCCAAACTCCGCACTTCCGACACGGGCCTCTCACGCCGACTCTTTCCTCGTCGGCTTCGAGGTCGCCGGGTACGACTCTGCGCTCCCGCTCGTCATAGACCCCGTGCTCTCTTACTCGACTTACCTCGGCGGCGGCGGCAGCGATGTCGGCGACGGCGTCGAGCTTGACGCGTTCGGCAACGCCTACATCTCAGGCTCGACCGATGCGACGGACTTCCCGACGGCGAGCCCCCTGCAAGCGGCCAACGCCGGGAGCGACGACTTCTTCGTGACGAAGCTCAACGCCGACGGCTCGGCGCTCATCTATTCCACCTACATCGGCGGCAGCGGCGACGAGTCCTCGCCCGACATCGCGCTCGACGAGCGCGGACACCTCTACCTCACGGGCGGGACGCGCTCGAACAACTTCCCGACGGTGACGCCCATTCAGGCCGCTCTCGTCGGCACGCAGGACGCCGCCGTCCTCAAGCTCAACCCCGAAGGCTCGGCGCTTCTCTACTCGACTTATCTCGGCGGCACCGACGCGGGCTTCGAGGCGGGCTTCGGCATCGCCGTCAACCGCGCGGGTCAGGCGTTCGTCGCGGGGCAGACCAGCGCGCCCGCCGACTTCCCGACCGCCGCGCCGTTTCAAGCGGCCAACGCCGGGAGCTTCGACGGCTTCGTCTCCAAGCTCAACGCCGCCGGGTCGGCGCTTCTCTACTCGACCTATCTCGGCGGCAGTGACTTCGACCGCACCTTCGCCGTCGCGGTTGACCTCTCCGGCAACGCCTACGTCGTCGGGCAGACGCGCTCGAACAACTTCCCGACGGCGAGCCCGCTCGACGCCACGCTGCAAGGCACCGACGACGGCTTCGTGACGAAGTTCAACGCCGCCGGGTCGGCGCTCCTTTATTCGACTTACGTGGGCGGCTCCGCCATTGACGCCACGAGCGTCGTCAAGGTTGACGCGGCGGGCAACGCCTACGTGAACGGCGACACCACCTCGAACGACTTCCCCGTCCAGAACGCCCTCCAACCGACTTTCGGCGGCGGCGCGAATGATGCCTTTGCCTTCAAGCTCAACGCGGCGGGCTCGGCCTTCATCTACTCGACCTATCTCGGCGGCACGGGCAACGATTCGAGCGGCGGCTGCGCGATTGACGCCGCCGGTAACTTCTACCTGACCGGCAGCACCGACTCGACCGACTTCCCCGTCACGAACGCTTTGCAGCCCGCGCTCAACGGCGGCGACGACATCTTCCTTTCCAAGATTGATGCCGACGGCGCGGCCTTCGCCTACTCGACTTACCTCGGCGGCAGCGGCTTCGAGTCGGGCGGCGATGTGGTCGTTGACGAGTTCGGCAACGCCTACGTCGGCGGCGAGACGGACTCGACCGACTATCCCTTCACGGCGGGCGCGTTCCAGACGGCGAGCGGCGGCGGCAACACCGACTCCTTCTTCACGAAAGTCTCGGAGTTCGGCTCCTGCTCCGTGCCCTCCTACGCGGCGGCTGCGGGCTCGCCCTTCGCCACGGGCGACGCGCCGAGCGCCGTCGCTGTCGGCGACTTCGACCTTGACGGCCACGCCGACCTCGCCGTCACCAATCAAGGCACGGGCGACGACATCTCGATTCTGCCCGGCAACGGCGACGGGACTTTCGGCGCGGCCATCAACGTCCCGCTCGCGGCGGGCGCGAATCCCGCCGCCATCACGGTCGCCGACTTCAACAACGACGGCTTCCCCGACCTCGCCACCGCCAACTCCGGCGCGAGCAACACGACCGTCCTCCTCAACGACGGCAGCGGCGCGTCGTTCGCGTCGCAGGACTTCACCACCGGGACGAACCCGCTCTCCATCGTCGCGGGTGACTGGGACGGCGACGGCGACACAGACCTCGCCGTGGCGAACTTCGACGACGACACCCTCAACACCCTCAAGAGCGACGGCACGGGCGTCTTCCCGACGATCACCACCTTCGCCACCGGCGACGGCCCGCGCGCGTTGGCCGTCGCCGACTTCAACCTCGACGGCCACCTCGACCTCGCCATCGCCCAGCAGAACGGCCAGACCGTCCCCGTCAGCCTCAACGACGGCGCGGCCACCTTCCCCATCGCCGCCGGAACCGCGACGGGCGGGCCTCCCGTCTCCATCGCCGTCGCCGACTTCAACCTCGACGGCTTCCCCGACGCCGTGACCGCCAACAGCACGGCGCAGAACGTCACCATCCTCCTCGGCAACGGCGGCGCGACCTTCGCCTCGGCCAGCAACTTCCCCGTCGCCGGGGGCAGTTCCGTCAACGCCGTCGCGGCGGGCGACTTCAACCACGACAACCGCCCGGACGTGGCCGTCGTCAACGGCTCCGGCGTCTCTGTGCTGCTCGGCAACGGCGCGGGCGCGCTCGGCACGGCGTCCGTCGTCGGCGCGGTCACGGGCAGCCCGGCGACGCTCGTCTCCGGCGACTTCGACGAAGACACGCGCCCCGACTTCGCCTCCGTCAACCCGACCGCCGACAGCGCCCCCGTCCTCCTGAGCGGCTGCGGACTGGCCGCCGGTTCCGCCCTCGTCGTCAACTCCGCGAACGACGTGGACGACGGCTCCTGCGACGCGACGCACTGCTCCCTGCGCGAAGCCATCAACGCCTCGAACGCGCTCGCCGGGACAGACTCCATCTCCTTCAACATCGCGGGCGCGGGGCCGCACACCATCTCGCCCGCGACGCCGCTCCCGGCCATCACCGACCCCGCCGTGATTGACGGGACGACCGAGCCCGACTTCGCCGTCGGCGCTCCCGTCGTCGAACTGGCGGGCAACCTTGGGGCCGCAGGCTCCGGCGGGCTCGTCGTCAGCGCCGACGGCTCGACCGTGCGCGGCCTCGTCATCAACCGCTTCGACGACACCGGCCTCGTCCTCAATTCCGACGGCAACACCGTCACCGGCAACTTCATCGGGACGGACACCACCGGCACGCTCGACCTCGGCAACGGCGCGCACGGCATCTACCTCAACGGCTCGAACTCCAACCAGATCGGCGGCGCGACTGTCGCCGAGCGCAACGTCATCTCCGGCAACGGCGGCGAAGGCATCCGCGCCGAGTTCGCCTCGTCCAACAACCTCATCCGAGGCAACCACATCGGGACGAACGCCGCCGGGACAGCCGCGCTCGGCAACAGCGGGCACGGCGTCATCTTCGACGCCTCAGGCGCGGGCGCGACGAACAACGACATCGGCGGCTCTTCGTCGTCGCACCGCAACGTCATCAGCGGCAACGGCCAGCACGGCGTCGTGCTCCGCAACACCGTGGCGACCGGCAACAGAGTGCGCGGCAACTTCATCGGGACGAACGCCGCCGGGACAGCCGACCTCGGCAACGCCGCCAACGGCGTCTTCCTCGAAACCGCGCCGTCGAACACCGTCGGCGGCGCGAGCGCGGGCGAAGGCAACGTCATCAGCGGCAACGGCCAGCACGGCGTCCACGTCATCAACGCCGCCGCGAGCGGGAATCTCGTCGCCGGAAACTTCATCGGCACGGACGCGAGCGGCACCGCCGACCTCGGCAACACGTTGGACGGGGTCGCCGTTGACGCCGCGCCCTCGACGACCATCGGCGGCACGACCGGCACCACGCGCAACGTCATCTCCGGCAACGACCGCAACGGCGTCTTCATCAACGGCAACGCCGCCGCGTCGAACGTCGTCCTCGGCAACCTCATCGGTGTGAGCGTCGCCGGGACGGCGGCGCTCGGCAACACGAACGTCGGCGTGCTCATCGGCGACGCGCCGTCGAACACCGTGGGCGGCGCGACCGCCGCCGCGCGCAACGTCATCTCGGCCAACGCGGGCGGCGTCGCCATCGAGTTCGCGGGCGCGACCGGCAACGTCGTGCGCGGCAACTACATCGGGACGGACTCGACCGGCACGGTTGACCTCGGCAACACCTCCGCCGGGGTGCGCGTCTCCGGCCCCGCGGGCAACAGCATCATCGGCGGCTCGGCGGCGGGCGAAGGCAACCTCCTCTCCGGCAACACGGATGTCGGCGTGCGCCTCGACAACTCGACCGGCAACACCGTGCAGGGCAACTTCATCGGCACGGACGCGGCGGGCACTTCGGCGCTCGCCAACCAGCGCGGCGTGCTCGTCAACAACTCGTCGAACAACACCGTCGGCGGCGCGCTCGGCGGCTCCGGCAACCGCATCGCCTTCAACACCAACGACGGCGTGCTCGTCCTCGGCGGCACGGGCAACGCGCTCCTCAAGAACGTTACCTTCTCAAACGGCACGACCGCGCAGCACCTCGGCATAGACCTCGGCGCGGACGACGGCGTGACCGCCAACGACGCGGGCGACGCCGACACGGGCGCGAACAACTTGCAGAACTTCCCCCTGCTCGCCGCCGCGAACCCCTCGAACGGCGGGACGACACTGACCGTCACGGGCACGCTCAACTCGACGGCCTCGACCAACTTCAGCGTCGAGTTCTTCTCCAACGCCGCCTGCGACGCCGCGGGCAACGGCGAGGGCCGAACCTTCCTCGGCACGGTCAACGTCACGACCGACGCCACGGGCAACGCCGCCATCAACACCATCCTCGGCACGCCCGCCGCCATCGGCGAGGCCGTCACGGCGACGGCCACCGGCCCCACCAACAACACCTCCGAGTTCTCGCCGTGCGTGACGGTGACGGCGGCGGCGACCGCGACTTGGACGGGCGCGGCGAGCGCCGACTGGCACACCGCCGGAAACTGGGATTCGGGCGTCGTGCCGACCGCGACCGAGGCGGTCGTCATCCCTTCGGGAGTCCTCCCGAACGAGCCGACCATCTCGACGGCGGACGCTACGGTCGCCTCCGTCTCGGTTCAGTCGGGGCGCGTGCTGACGCTCTCGAACAGCCGGACGCTCATGGCTTCCACGGTCACGACCGCGCCCGGCTCCGCGCTCTTTGTCCCTTCGGCGCAGACGGGCATCGTCAACGCCGCCCTCACGCTCGGCGGCACGCTCGGCGGGGCCGACGCGACCTCGCTCTTCCGCTTCGACGGCGCGGCCTTCATCAACAACGGCGACGTGTCCATCAACAGCTTCCGCTTCGGCGGGGCGGCGCAGGCTCTCTCCGGCGCGGGCGCGTTCACGAGCGGCACGGCGCAGGTCTTCAACGGCTCGACCGTCACGCTCGCGGGCGACCACACGCTTGCCGCCCTCGCCATCGTCAGCGGCGGAGTGTTCGATCAGGGCGCGAGTTTCAACCTCGTCTTGACGACGCTCAGCGTCCTTTCGGGCGGAACCTTCCGCAACCTCGGCGTGGGAGACTTGACCGTCGGCGGGAGCGTGGCGAACGCGGGGCTTATCACGCTCGACGGCGGCGGCGCGGCGTGCGGCGACGCCGACTCGATTCTCGTCCGCTCTTCGTCGGCGGGCGTGCAGCGCGCGTGGGGAGGCGCGGGGACTTTCTCGCTCACCGACGTTGACGTGCGCGATCAGGCGGGCGCGGCGGCGGTCGTCGTGCGCAACGGGACGGACTCCGGCAACAACGGCGCGAACTGGACTTTCACGGTTTGCGCCGCCGGGACGACGCTCACCGTCAACGCGACCGACGACGCTGACGACGGCGCGTGCGACCTCTCGCACTGCTCCTTGCGCGAAGCCATCAACACCGCCAACTCGACGCCGGGACAGTTGGAGACCATCGCCTTCAACATCCCCGGCGCGGGGCCGCACACGATTCAGCCCGCCGCGCCGCTCCCCGTCGTCAACGACCCCGCCGTGATTGACGCCACGACGCAGCCCGGCTTCAGCACGACGCCGCTCGTCGAACTCGACGGCACGAGCGCGGGCGCGACCGCCAACGGCCTCTCCATCACGGCGGGCGGGACGACCGTGCGCGGGCTCGCCATCAACCGCTTCGGCGCGGGCGGCTCGTCGGGCGGCGCGGGGATTCTACTCGCGTCGGGCGGCGGGAACGTCGTCGAGAACTGCTTCCTCGGACTCACGCCTGCGGGCGTGGTCGCGCCGAACAACTTCGACGGCGTCTCCATCAACGGCTCGAACAACAACCGCGTCGGCGGCGTCGCCGCGCGGCGCAACGTCATCTCCGGCAACGAGCGCAACGGCGTCCTCGTCTTCAACGGCTCGACCGGGAACCAGATCGAGGGCAACCAGATCGGCACGGACGCTTCGGGCGCTCTGCCACGCCCGAACGGTTCCCACGGCGTCGAGTTTTCCGGCGCGTCCTCGAACGCCGTCGGGAGCCTCGCCGGGGGCCGCTCTAACCACATCGCCTTTAACGGCGCGAACGGCGTCTCCGTCCAGAGCGGGACGGGGAACACCGTCCACGCCAACCGCATCTCGTCGAACGCGGGCCTCGGCATCAACCTCGGCGCGGACGGCGTGACCCCGCACGACGCGGGCGACGGCGACACCGGCCCGAACAACTTGCAGAACTTCCCCTTCCTCACCTCCGCGACGAGCAACGGCGTCAACACCAACATCGGCGTCCTCTTCATCTCGACGCCGAACAGCGCCTTCACGCTCAATTTCTATTCGAGCCCGACGTGCGATCCCTCCGGCAACGGCGAGGGCGAGACGTTCATCGGCACGCGCGCCGCCAACACCAACAACAACGGCACGGACAGCTCGCCCGCCTCGTTCCCCGTCGGCGTCTTGCCCGGCTCCTTCATCACCGCGACGGCGACCGACGCCGCAGGCAACACCTCCGAGTTCTCGCCGTGTCAGGTCGTGGCGGGCCAGACCTTCTCTCTGAGCGGCACGGTCTTGAGCCCCGCCAACGTGGGCATCGTCGGCATCAACCTCACCCTCGGCGGCACGCAGACGGCGACGACGACCACCGATCCCTCCGGCAACTACACCTTCAACGGGCTCGCGCAGGGCGGCAACTTCACCGTCACGCCTTCTGAAACCAACTTCGTCTTCAACCCGCCGGGCCGCGCGGTCAACAACCTCCAAGCCGACCAGACCGGGCTCGACTTCACCGGCACTATCGTCAATCACACGATTACAGGCACAATCCATGACGAGGGAGGACAGGGCATCGCGGACGTGCTCGTCACGCTCTCCGGCGCGCTCTCGGCCATCACGCGCACCGACCAGCAGGGCAACTTCGCCTTCCCCTCCGTGCCGACGAACGGCAGCTTCACCGTCACGCCCGAAAAGGAGGGCTTCACCTTCGACCCGCCGCGCCAAGTCATCAACGCCATCAATGCGAACGTCCGTTTCGAGGCCGTCGGGACTCCGCAGCCGAGCCCGACGCCGACGCCCGACCCAAGCGACGACTTCAGCGGCGACGTGATTGACCCCGACCGTTGGAGCTTCGGCATCCTGACCAACCCGCCCCCGGCCTTCGACCCGCGCCTCGGAGTCTTCCAGTCGGGCGGGCTGCTCCACGTCCAGCCGCGCGCGAACGTCCACGGCCCTTCGTTCAACGGCCTCGTCTCCGTCCGCGCGCTCGACTTCGACGCCTCGCCCTTCGTCAGCGTCGAGGTCGTCCAGCCCGCGCAAGGCGAGGGCGCGCAGACCGTCTTCGGCCTCGGCACGAACGGCGACAACTGGTTCCGCTTCGTCGTCGAAGACGCGAGCCCGCCGACGCCGCGAGCCTCCGGCTCGAAAGCTTCGACCGGCCCGGCTTCATCCTCAAAGACGAAGCAAGCCGCGTCCGCATCCACCGCCGCGCCTTCGGCGATGCCGACTCCCTCGCCGCTCAACATCCTCTTCCAGATCGCCATCGGCGGCGCGAAGTTCTCCTCCGACCCGACGGCCTTCGACCCTTCGCAGCACCGCTTCTGGCGCTTCCGCCACGACGCGCCCGCGAGCCTCGTCATCTTCGAGACGAGCCCCGACGCGCTCGTCTGGCGCGAGCAGTTCCGCGCCGAGATAGACCGAGGCCAGACGGCCCTCATCGCCGAACTCTCGGCGGGCACGACCCGCCCCAACCAGAACCCCGGCGAAGCGCTCTTCGACAACTTTCTTCTCACGCCCTCGCCGCGCCTCCGGTTCACCACCGGCGGCGCGGCGGCGAGCGAGGCCGCGGGCACCGTCTCCGTCGAAGTGCAGCGCACCGGCAGCGCCGAGAGCCCCGTCTCCGTCAACTTCACGACGAGCGACGGCACGGCGACCGCCGGGAGCGACTACACCGCCACTTCGGGCACGCTCACCTTCGCCACGGGCGAGACGCTCAAGACGATCAGCGTGCCCGTCAACAACGACGCCGCCATCGAGCCGGACGAGACCATCCGTATCACGCTGAGCAACCCCGTCGGCGGCTCGCTCGGCCCCATCACGACCGCGACCCTCACCATCCTCGACGACGACCGCACGTCGAACCCGATTGACCGCTCCGAGTTCTTCGTCAGTCAACATTATCGAGACTTCCTCGGACGAGACCCCGACGAAGACGGGCTCGAATTCTGGACGAACAACATCGAGTCCTGCGGCGCGGAGGCCGCCTGCCGCGACATCCGCCGCGTGGACACCTCCGCCGCCTTCTTCCTCTCGCTTGAGTTTCAAGGGACGGGCTACTTCGTCCACCGACTCTACGAAGCCTCCTTCGACCGCGCGCCGGCGTTCGCCGAATACCTGCCCGACTTGCAGGCCGTCCGGCAGGGCGTCATCATCGGCGAGCCCGGCGCGACGCAACTCCTCGCAGCGAACAAGCGCGCCTTCGCCACGCTCTTCGCCAACCGCCCGGACTTCCGCGCGCGTTACGATCACCTCAACGAGATGCAGTACGTTGACGCGCTCTTCGCCAACGCGGGCGTCACGCCGTCCGAGGGCGAGCGCACCGCGCTCATCGCCGGGCTTCTGACCAACCGCGAGACGCGCGCGGGCGTGCTCCAACAAGTGATTGAGGACGAGCAGTTCATCAGCCGCGAGTTCAACCGCGCTTTCGTCCGCATGCAATACTTCGGCTACCTCCGCCGCGACCCAGACCCGCCCGGCTTCGCCTTCTGGCTCAAGAAGCTCGAAGACAACGGCGGAGACTTCCGCGCCGCCGAGATGGTCAAAGCCTTTATCACCTCCTTTGAGTACCGGCAGAGGTTCGGTCAGCCTTGACGAGCAGGAACGTGGCTCCCCTCAAGCGACGTGACCGTCCACGAATGATGCGTCTCTTCAAAAAGGAATCCAGCATGTTCCCCCGGCCAACCTTCCTTTCGCGCGCCCTCTTCGTCCTCGCCCTCTCTGCCGTCGTCTCGCTGCCCTGCTCGCGTCTCGCGGCGGCGGCGCAGGACACCGTGACGGGTGCGTTCGAGGGCACGGTCACGGACAGCCGCACGGGTGCGGCCATCGCGCGCGCCAGCGTCGAGTTTATCAACCAGCAGACGGGCGTCCGCGTCGTCAAGCTCTCGGACTCGCGGGGCCGCTTCTATCAAGGCTTGCTGCCGCCGGGAACCTACACCATCCGCGCCACCGCCACGGGCTACGACCCCGGCGAGACCGTGCAACGCCTCCTCGCCACGCGCACCGGCGAAGTTGTCCCCGTGCCCATCCTCCTCGACCCCTCGAACCCTTCAGCCGCGACGACGCCGCCGAGCACAAGTCCGACGACGACATCGCCGACAACGACGACGACGACACCGCCGACCGTCTCCACCAACCCGCAGCCGACGCCCGCGCCCTCAGTCCCGACGCCCGGCGGCACGCCGCAGCCCGTCTCGGCGACCTCGACCGACGTGCGCGCCGGAATCAACGCGAAGGACGCGCGGCGCGGCGGAGCCTTCACGGAGGTCGAAGTCCAGAGCCTCCTGCTCGGCGGGACGACTTTGACGCGCACCTTCGACGAGTTGGCCCTCTACCTCAACGACGTGTTTCTGCCGCCGCAGACCATCAGCGGCGGCAGCGGCCCCGGCGTCGGCGCGGGCGTCGGCACGTCGGGACAGTTCGCGGTCAACGGCATCCGGTCACGCGCGAACAACTTCACCGTGGACGGCTCCGACAACAACGACGAAGACATCGGTGTTCGGCGTCAAGGCTTCTTCGCGCTCGTCCCGCAATCAATCGAGTCGGTCAAGGAGTATCAGGTCATCACGCTGCTCGCGCCCGCGCAGTTCGGCAGGAACGCGGGCGCGCAGGTCAACGCCATCTCGCGCTCCGGCGGGAGCGAGACGCACGGCGCGCTCTACGGCATCTTCAATTCGAGCCACTTGAACGCCCGCAACTTCTTCGATGCGGTCGGCGGCGACGCCGTGAGCGCGCTCCGCTCCGGCTCGCAGCCCGTCGTCATCGCGCCTTCCGTCACCTTCAATCCTTCGACGCTCAACTTCAACACGGTCGGCGCGCGCGCGGCCACCACGCGCGACGGGCGCGGCGGCGAAGACTCCTTCACGCTCGGTCAGGGCGGGCTCGTCCTCGGCGGCCCGCTCATGCCGGGAGAACTCTTCTACTTCGTCTCGGCGGAAGGCCAACTCTTAAACGCGACGCGCGAGGCGAGCTTCGCCGTCCCGACGGTCGCGCAGCGCGGCGTCT
Organism: Pyrinomonadaceae bacterium; assembly: GCA_035761505.1. Taxonomy (GTDB): domain Bacteria; phylum Acidobacteriota; class Blastocatellia; order Pyrinomonadales; family Pyrinomonadaceae; genus JAIVJM01. The sequence continues at coordinate 18,324 of DASTQX010000111.1, read as the reverse complement.
TCGGCATGGGCGCGAGCGGACTTTTCCGCGACCCGTTCACGAATCAACCGGAGTTCGCCTTCCCCACGACCTTCGGCGGCGACGCGGTGTTCAGCCTCTATCCCTTCCCCAATAACCCCGGCGGCATCTACGGCGAGAACACGCACACGCGCGAACTCCCGGCGAGCGCGCAAGGCAAGATTCTTTCCGGCAAGTTCGACGGCCACTTCGACTGGGCGGGCCGCGCGCAATCGGTCACGGGCCGCTACAACTTCACCGACGACTGGCGCGACATCCCCTCGACCGGCGGCGCGCTCTTCTCCTCGCTGCGCGCGCGCGTCCGCACGCAGAATTTCTCCTTCTTCTTTAACAGCGAAATCTCCGCGCCCGCTTCACGGACGCTCGTCTTCAATCAAGTCCGTCTCTCCTACGGGCGCACGCGCCTCGACTTCGACGAGGCGCGCGACCGGAAGTTCCTGATTCCGAGCGACGACTTCCCCGACGTGCCTTTCCTCTTGAACGCGCCCGTGCTTGAGAACCTCACGCTCCCGAACTTCGACGCCGTGAACAACCAACTCGTCGCCAACACGGGGCCGGTCATCTACCGCCCGAACGGCACGGTCGAAGACCGCCTCGGCCCGCTCGGCCAAGTCGTCGTCGCGGGCTTCAGCCCCGTCGGCGTGGACGTTTTCAACTTCCCCCAGAGGCGGGTCAACAACACTTACCAGATAGCCGATCAACTGACCGTCAAGCGCGGCGACCACAACTTCGCCTTCGGCACCGACAACCGACGCACCGAACTCAACAGCGAGTTGCCGCGCAACTTCCGCCCGCTCCTCAGCTTCAACGGAGCGCCGCGCCTCGGCTTCGGCCCGTCGGGACTGACCATCACCAACAACTTCGTCGGGCCCGCCACGCTCGCCGCCGCCTCCGCCGCCAGCGGCTTCTTCCAGACGCTCACCACCGGCAGCGACGCGACCGCCAACCTCCGCTTCTATCAACTCAACTTCTACGCCCAGGACGAGTGGCGCGTCCGGCCCAACCTCACGCTCTCGCTCGGCCTGCGCTACGAGACGAACACGCCCGTCCGCGAGATCCACAACCGCATCGAAGAGACTTTCGACGACCCCTCGATTGACGCGCTCGTCCCCGGCCTCGACGTTTTCCTCGCGGGCCGCACGCGCATCTACGACCCAGACCTCAACAACTTCTCGCCGCGCCTTGGGCTGGCTTATGCGCCCGGCTGGTTCGGCGAGCCCGGCGCAACTCGCCTGCGCTTCGGCTACGGCCACTTCAACGACCAAATCCTCGGCGCGGTCGTCAGCCAGTCGCGCAACGTCTTCCCCACTTTCGTCACCGTCAACACCGCCGGGGGCTTCGGCAACCTCCTCTTCCCCTTCGTGCCCCTGAGCTTACTCAACCCCTCGAACCCGAACCTCGGCCTCGTCGCGCCGGGCACGCTCAACCTCCTCAACCCGAACTCGACGCTCGCGCAACAGATTGCCACCATCAACCTGCTCGCCAGCGCCGCCGGGACGATGCCCGGCGCGAGCGGCGTCGAAGTCACGCTCCCCGCGCGCGACCAACACGCGCCGGGCGCGCATCATTACTCCTTCTCCTTCGAGCAGCGCTTCGGTCAGGACACGGTCTTCTCCGCCGCCTACGTCGGCACGCAGGGGCACAACCTCGTGCGCTTCTCGACGCCGAACCTCGGCACGAACGCCGTCACCCTGCTCCGCTCGCTCGACAACGAGCTGCGCGGCGAGTTCCGCTTCCAGCCCTCCTTCTTCGGCATCGCCGTCGCGCCGGGCACGCGCCTCGTGCCCGTGGGTAACGACGGCGGGCCGGCGGGACAGGGCACGCGCTTCGTCGCCGGGCGGCCCGTCGACGGCGTCGGCGGCATCCAGTTCTTCGAGGCTGCGGCCACCTCGCGCTACGACGCGCTCCAACTCGAACTGCGCGGGCGACTGAGGAACCGCCTGCAATACCGCGTCGGCTACACGCTCTCGAAGGCGACCGACGACGTGTCGGACGTGTTCGACCTCGCGGGCGCTTCCGCCCTTCCGCAGAACAGCTTTACGCTTGAGGGCGAGCGCGGCCCCGCCAACTTCGACGCGCGCCACCGCTTCGCCTTCCACGCCGTCTATGAGTTCCCACGCTTCGACAACGCGGCGGCGCGCGCCGTCTTCGGTGGCCTCCAACTCGCCGGGACGGGGCAGTTCCAGACCGGACAGCCCTTCACCGTCAACTCCATCTTCGACGTGAACCTCGACGGCAACCTCACCGACCGCCTCAATACGACTCAAGGCATCGCCGAGACCGGCGACCGTCGCCAGCCCCTCCGCCTCACGACCGCAAACCTCGCCTCCCTGCGCGCCCCCGTCGGGCAGGACGGAAGCGTCGGGCGCAACACCTTCCGCGCCGGAAGCTTCCTCGACCTCAACTTCGCCGTCATCAAAAATTTCCGCCTCGGCGAATCTCAGGCCATCGTCTTCCGCACCGAGGTCTTCAACCTCATCAACCGCGCCAACTTCGGCGTCCCCGTCCGCTTCCTCGAAGCCCCCGGCTTCGGCCAAGCCACCTCCACCCTCACGCCCGGACGCCGCGTCCAGTTTCACCTCAAGTATTCTTTCTGAGGGCGAGGCCGTCAGGCGTCCTGGTGTAGAATGATTTCGACCGACCGGAGAGGTCTTGAGATGAGTACGAAGACCGAAGCGACGATTGAGGATTTGTATCGCGTGCCCGAAGACGGCAAGGCGGAGATCATCAACGGAGAACTCGTTCTGATGCCACCTACAGGAGGCGTGCCGGGCCGCGCCGGCGGAAGAATTTACCGAAGCCTTGACGACTACGAGCGGCGGACGAAGAGCGGTTACGCGTTCCCCGACAACGTCGGCTTCATCGTCAACCTCCCGCACCGCCGCTCGTTCAGCCCCGACGCAGCCTTCTTCAAAGGCGAGTTGAAAGGCGGGCTCTTTCTCGAAGGCGCGCCCGTCTTCGCCGTCGAGGTGCGAAGCGAGGGCGACTACGGCCCAAAGATGGAGCGGAAGATGGCCGAGAAGCGCGCCGACTATTTCGCCGCCGGGACGCTCGTCGTGTGGGACGTGGACGTTCTGCGGGAGAAGCTGGTGAAGGTCTATCGCGCGGGCGAGCCTGAGACTCCGACTATCTACCGCGAAGGCCAAGTGGCCGAAGCCGAGCCCGCCCTCCCCGGCTGGACGATGCCGGTCGAAGATTTTCTCTCCTGAAGCCTCCGCCGCCTGCCGCCTGTGCCTCAGCCTCAAGCCGCCGTCACTTTCGTCACTTTTAATTTTCCGAAGCCGTCGCGCCGAGGCGCGCGACGACGAGCGGGCGGGCGTCCATCTCTCGGCGGTAGAAGACGCGCGGGCGCTGCACGTCCGTCTCGCCCTTCGTGACGACGACGCCGAGGCCGCGCTTGCGCCGCGTCCTTTCGCTCACGAGCGTCGGGACGCGCTCCGCCGCGTAGTCGAACCACTCGCGCACCAACACGCGCCCGTCGCGCGAAGACGCCGTATCGGCCTCGCCCTTCTTCAAGCCTTCTTCGACGAGCGCATAAGTCAACAAGCCGTGACCGAGCGTCGCCGCTTCCAGCGCCGCCTGATAACTCTGCGCGGCGGTCAAAATATACATCCCCTTCTCGTAAGCGAGCTGCGCCAAGCCCTTCGAGTTCATCGGCCCGCGCCGCTTCTCTTCCGCCTCCAAAGCCTGCCCGGAATTGCACGCGTCAATCACGAGCACGAGTTGGCTCACGCTCAAGGGTTCGAGAATCCGTTCCAACTCTTCGTCGCTGATGCTGTGGTCAAGGATGGTCTTGAGGCTGAACTCGTTGGCGAGCGTGCGCTCGCCCTGATGGCCGAGGTCGTGCGGGATGAGGTAGAAGCGCTTGTTCTGCGCCGTCCCATGACCGGCGAAGTAGATGACGACCACGTCTTCGGGCTCGGCGGCCTTGAGCTTTTCGAGCGCGGCGGGCGAGCCCGAAGGAAGCGGCCCCGTTTCCGTGCCCGAAAGGCGTCTGAGCGCCGCGACGATGTTGGCCTTCGTCGCCTCGCGGTCGAGCAGAGAGACCGTCTCGATGCGCCCGCCGGGTTCGAGCCGCGCGCGCTGGCGGCGCACCTCCTCGGTGAAGCCGTTGGCGTCGGCCACGGCGAATTTGAGATTGTAACGAGGGTTGGCGTAAGCGTTGACGCCGACGGCGAGGATGTAAGTCGTCGCCGCCCGCCGCAGAGCGCCCGCGCCGCGCAAGGAGAGCTGCGCGTCCGCGCTCTTCACGTTGTCGCGGTTGAAGGCGTAAGCCGTCAACTGATTCTCGCCCTCGACCACGGGGACGACCGCTTCGAGCGCCCCGCCGCCCGAACCGCTCACGAGCGCGCCGCGCTGCACGTAAACGAGCGAGCCGTTGCGGAACAGACGCACGTCGCGCGCGCCCGCCGGGGCGTCCGTCACTTCGATTCTGACTTTGACCGTCCGCGCCGCGACCTCCGCGCCCGCCGTCGCCGCTTCGCCCGCCAGAGTCAACTTCAAACGCGGCTGCCTTCGGTCTATCCGCGCGAGTTCTCGCGCGGCGCGGGGCCGCTTGCCCGCGAGGATGTCGGAGAGCAAGTCGGGATAAAAGAACTCGTTGAAGAAGACCTCGACGGGCGCGAAGCTCCGCGTGTTGCGCTCGAAGCGCCAGACGATCTGATTCCACGCCTGCGGCGAGCCGTCGAACAATCCGTCGGGCGCGACGACGAGCCAGTCGGCCTGCTCGGTCAGAGTCACGAGCGTCGCCGCGTGCGCTCCCGTCGCCGACTCCCAGACGCGCGTGCTGCCGTCCTCGCTGCCCGTCGTGAGCCACTTGCCGTCCGGGCTAAAGGCGACCGCGTTGACCGAATCCGCGTGGCCTTCGAGCCGTCGCACCTCCGCGCCCGTCGCCACATCCCACAGCCTCGCACTCCCGCGCGAGACGCCCGCCGCCAGAAGCTTTCCATCAGGACTGAAGGCGACGCTCTGCACCTCTCCCTCGTGCCCCGCGAGGACGCGCGGTTCGCCCCCGCCGCTCGCTTCGTAGAGGCTCGCCGAACCGTCCTTGCCGCCGACCGCGAACCACTTTCCGTCCGCGCTGAACGCGACGCCGAAGACCTCGCCCGGCTGCTTCAACTCGCGCAACACTTGCGCGCCCGCCGCGTCCCAGAGCCGCACGGAGTTGTCGAACCCGCTCGTCAAAATCGTCTTGCCGTCGGGGCTGAAGGCGACCGAGTTCAACTCCGCCGTGTGGCCTTTGAAGGTCAGAGTCGTCCGTCCCGTCGCCACGTCCCAGAGTCTCGCCGTCTGGTCGCCGCTCGCCGTCGCCAGCAGCTTGCTGTCGGGACTGAAAGCGACGGCGTTGACGCTCTCCGTGTGCCCTTCGAGCGTGCGCGCCTCGCGCCCCGTCTCGACGTTCCAGAGCTTGACCGCCCCGCTGTGACTCGCCGACGCGAGCCACTGGCTGTCGGGGCTGAACGCGACGTGCGTCACCCAACCCGTGTGGCCCAAGAGCGTCCGCACCTTGCGCCCCGTCGCCACCTCCCAGATACGGACGGTGCGGTCTTTGCCGCCGTTGGCGAACCAGCGCCCGTCGGGACTAAAAGCCGTCGTATAGACGCCGCTCGAATAACTCTCGAAGACGCGCAACGCGCCCGCCGCCCACGTCGCCGCCGGCTCCGTTGTGGTCGCCGCCGGAGAGAGTTCGCGCAGTTGAATCGTCTTGTCGCCGTTGCTCGTCGCAAGCCTCGCGCCTTCGGGGCTGAAGGCCGCGACCTCGCCCGGCGGGTCGCCCGTCTCCACGTCGCCTGCGACGTGGCGCGTCTCGGCCCACGTCGCCACGTCGAAGGCGCGCGCCGAGCGGTCGCCCGCCGCGATGAGCAGCGTTCCCCCGTCCGTCGAGAACGCGACGGCGGTCAGCACGCCGCCGAAGCGTTCGAGCGTGCGAACTTCTTTCCCTTCACCCACGCCCCAGACCTTCGCCGTGCGGTCGAAAGAAGCCGACGCCACGAGCCGCCCGTCCGGGCTGAACGCGACCGCCTTGACGAGTTCGCCGTGACCCTTCAACGCGTGCAACTCTCGCCCGCCGCCCACGTCCCACAACCGCACCGTCTTATCCTTGCTCCCCGACGCGAGCACGCGCCCGTCAGGGCTGAACGCGAGACTCGTCACCCAACCCGCGTGGCCTTTGAGCGCGCGCAACTCGCGCCACGAACTCGTCTCGAAGAGGACGACCGAGTTCTCCTGCGTCCCCGCCGCCAGAGTCCTCCCGTCCGCGCTCACGGCGAGGCTCAACGCGCCGCCCGGCACTTCGAGCCGACGCAACTCCCCGCCCCCAACAGCGTCCCACACGCGCACGCTCCCGTCCGTCGAGCCCGACGCCAGCCAACGCCCTTCCGGCCCGAAGACCACCGCCCGCACGTGCAAAGTATGACCCACGAAGCTCCGCAACTCCCGCCCGCTCGCCACGTCCCACAGCCGCACCGTCTTGTCCGCGCTCCCCGACGCAAGCACGCGCCCGTCAGGACTAAAAGCAAGCGCATCCACCCTCATCAAGTGCCCGGTCTGGAGCACGAGTTCGGGCCGCGCCTGAGTCGCCTGAGCAGGCCGACTCGCCGAGTCGGTTGACGAAGAGAACGCGAGCGCGAGCACCGCGACGCACGACGCCGCGAGGAGTCGAGCCAGCGACACCTTCATCAACGCCCGCCGCGCGCCCGCGCGCTCTCCACGCAGATTTTTCATCTCTGATGTCCCCGGAGTTTTTAGCCGCCGTCTGAGCGCGGCGGGTCGTCTTGAAGGATTCAAGCTCTCGAACCGAGCGGTGCGGAGGTTCGCGCGGCGCGTGCCTTAAGGAAGACGGGGGGAAAGTATGGCAGCCGCCGTGCGTTGTCAAGGTTCTCGCGGGGCCGCCGCTCCGTCCGGATTGACCCTCAAACGGGCGGGCTATACAATCTGGCGCGTCCCGCCGTCCAGAAGCGCCACGTCCCCAGACCTTCGCGCCGGACGGAGGCTCACCCGTTCGGGTCGGCACGAACCTGTGCGGCCCTTTTGAATTTCTCCCGTCGGCGATAATCTCGATGGCTTCCGGCAAAACTTCCCCCGCCTCGAAACTCCTGCGCAGCCGTTGGTACTGGGCGCTGGCCGCCGCGCTCTCGCTCGCCGTCTGGCTCGGCGTCGCGCTCTCGATGCGCCCCACGCCCGACTCCGACGGCAGATACGGCACGCACCCTTACGGCCTCGTCACCTCGCTTGAGAACCGCGCGCTCGACCTCCTCTTCCAACTCCGCGACGCGCGGCGGCCCGAACTGCGCGGGCGGGGATTGGGCGAGCCGATTACGATCATCGAGATTGACGAGGCCAGCATCCGCGCCTCGGACGTGCGCCTCCAACGCTGGCCGCGCGACTGGTACGCGACGCTCATTGACCGCGCGCGCGAGGGCGGGGCGAAAGTCGTCGGGCTCGATATTTACCTGAGCGAGCGCGGCGGCACTTCCGCCGAGGATGTGGCCGCCGACCAGAAGCTCGCCGAGGCGATCTACAACACCGAGAACATCGTCATCGTCCAGAAGCTCGCCGCCGGTGGCACTCCCGCGCTCGTCCCCATCGAGATGTTTTCCGAGGGCGCGACCGCCGTCGGCTTCTCCGACTTCCCGCACGACGACGACGACGCGGTGCGCGTCGCCAAGCTCTTCCACCGCGACGGCGAGACGGCGCACTTTAGCTTCGCCTCGGCGGTCGCGCAGCTCTACACCGGGCAGGAGTTGAAGGAAGAGTCGGCGGACGCCGTGAGGCTCGGAGAGAGGCTGCTGCCCTTACGCACCGACGCGGCGATGCAACTCGACTTTCGCGGGCGCACGCCCTCCTTCCGGCGCATCTCGGCGAAAGACCTTCTGTGCGAAGACTTCAAGCGCACCTCGACGCCCGACGTGATTTGCGGAGAGACGCAGGCGAACACGGAAGAACTCTTCCGCGACCGCATCGTCCTCATCGGCGCGACCAACACCGACGCGCCTGACCTCTTCAAGACGCCTTTCTTCGAGCCGATGGCCGTCGCGCGTCTCTTAGATAGAGAGCTTCCGCTCATCCCCGCGCAGATGCCGGGAGTGGAGTTGCACGCCAACGCCGCCGCGACGATGCTCTTCGGTCAAGACCTCGCGCGGCCTTCGTACTTGAAACAGGTGCTGCTGATTCTCCTCACGCTCGGTTTGGTCGCGCTCTCGGTCTTCATGCTGCGCGCGCTGCTCGGCTTTGCGGCGGTCGTGCTGGCGGCGGTCGCGTGGCTCGCGGTTTCGGCGTGGGCGTTCTCGGCGCACGCGACGATCCTTCCACTGGCGAGCGCGTGGGTCGGCGTGGCGGTGCTCGCGCCGCTCGGCTTCGTCCTGCGCTACGCGCGCGAGCGCGCCTTGCGCGACGAGAAGGAGGCCGAGCGCGAGCAGATTATGGACATCTTCTCGCGGTGCGTCTCGACGGAAGTCGCCGAAGAGCTTTGGGAGAAGCGCGAGCAGGTCTCGCTCGTCGGCGAGACGAGAGTCGTGACCATCATCTTCACGGACATCCGGAGTTTTACAACCCTTTCGGAGACTGTTGACTCAAAGGAAGTCGTGACGTGGCTCAACGACTACTTCAGCCGGATGCACGAGGTCATCTGCTTCTACGGCGGCCACATCAACAAGTACCTCGGCGACGGGCTGATGATCGTCTTCGGGGCTCCGGTCAACCGGGGCGAGACTTTGGAGGCGCGGGCCGCCGTCCTCTGCGGCCTCAAGATGCTCGAAGAGGTCGAGCGGATGAACCGCGACTGGGAAGGCACGGGCCGCCCGCACATCGCCATCGGCGTCGGCATCCACACGGGCGAGGCGACGTGCGGCGTGGTCGGAGCGCCCGGTCGTCTCGAATACACGATCATCGGCGACACGGTGAACCTCGCCTCGCGCCTCGAATCCACGACGAAGGAGGCGGGCGTCCCGCTCGTCGTCAGCAACTCGACCGCCGAACTGCTCGGCGTGGATTACGAGACCGAGCCGCTCGGCGACGTGAAAGTTAAAGGCAAGACCGAGAACACGTCCGTCTTCGCCGTGAGGCGCAGGCAGACTCAGAAGCCGGAGGCGTCGCCCGCCGTCGCCGCCGCCGGGCAGTGAGCGAGCGCGCGAAGCAAGTTCTCCACCGGCGTCCGTTCTTCGCGTGTGAGCTTCGTTCCGACCGTTTCAGCGAACGGCAAGGAAATAAACGAGAGAGGGATTTTCAAAATGTCCAGAATCAATGTCCGCGCGAGTCGCATCCGAGTTCTTCCTCTGTTCATCCTCGCGGCCTGCTGCTTCACTTTCGCCGCCGCCACGACGGCGCAGGCGCAGCCCAAACAGCAGCCGCAGCCGACGCCGCAAGGGCAGAAGCCGCCGAAGAAGAAACTTCAGGCCAGCTCGAACTTCGCGCAGTACGCGAGCCGCGACACGTCGAACCGCCTCATTGCCGGGGGCGCGACGCGCAACGTCGGCGACGAGGCGCTGCGGCACGAGCAGGAGGGGCACGACAGTTACGAGGCGGGCCGCTTCGCCGAGGCCGTCGAGTCCTTCAAGAAGGTCGTCGCGCTCAAGCCGAAGAACGACCGCGCGCATTATCATCTCGGCGTCGCCTACGAGGCGGCGGGCCGTGGCGCGGAGGCCGTCGCCGCCTACCGCAAGGCGAGCGAGTTGACCGGCGATCCCGTCATCAAGGCTTTCTCCTTCTACAACACCGGCAACGTCCACGCCGCCGCCGGGCAGAAGAAGGAGGCCATCGAGGCTTACCGCCACGTGCTCGCGCTCGCGCCTCAGTCGCCGGAGATTCACTACAACCTCGGACTCGCCTACGCGGCGGACGGGCAGACGAAGGAGGCTCTGGAATCCTTCAAGCAAGCCGTCGCCCTGCGGCCCGACTACGTGGACGCGCGCTTCAACCTCGGCATCACCCACGGCACGGCGGAGCAGTACCGCGAAGCCGTCGAAGCCTTCAAAGAGGTCGTCCGCCTCAAGCCCGGCCACGCCGAAGCGCACTACAACCTCGGACTGGCCTACCTCGCGCTCGAAGACAGCGCCGCCGCGCAGGCCGAAATCAAAACCTTGAAGAGCCTCAAACCGGAACTCGCCGCACGCCTCAGCGAGTTCGCTAATTAAGACCGCCTTTGACGATGGGAGGAAGCAGGATTGTCTGGAAAATTTAAGTCAACCGAAGTCGCCGCCGTGACTCGCCTCCGGCGGCGACTGACCTTCGCGGCGTGCGCGCTCTTCTTCTTCGCGTGCGCCTTCGCGGGTGCGGGCGAGGCTGCGGCGCGCAACGCGCGGCAGACGGCGGACGGCGGCCCGGCCAAGTCGCGCATCCTCGTCGCTTCGGGCGCGCGCGTGCGCGCGGAGCCGAACGCGGGCGCGGGCGAGGTGGGGCGGCTCGGTCTCGGCGTCGTCGTGCGCGAGTTGGAGCGCTCCGGCGAGAGGGAAAAAATCGGCGCGGCGGAGGACTTCTGGTATCGGGTCGCCGCGCCGGGCGGCGTCGAGGGCTGGGTCTTCGGCGCGCTCACCGCGCCCTTTGAAGAGTCGCGGCGCGTCGCTATCTACCGCCGTCTCGCGGGCGAGCGACTGAAGCCCGCGGGCGAGGAGAACGCGGCGAGCTTCGCCGAACGGACAGACCTCTTCGCCTTCCTCACGCGCGCCGCCTCGGAGTTGAAGAGTCGTGACGAGCGCGGCGAGTTCGAGTTGCTCAGCCTGCTCGCGCTGCACAGCGCCCTCGACGCCGTCCCGATTGATAAGCAAGGAGAGCAGCCCTACCAATCTTTTCTCAAGACGCACGAGCCGCACGTCGTCTATAGCGAACCCGCCGGGCAGTGGTTCGTGCGCGCCGACAAGCTCTGGGACTTGCAGAAGAAGTACGCCGACCTGCCTCAACTGGGCGAGCGCATCGCGTGGGAGGCCGCGCAGATTCCTCTGCCCGGCGAGTGCGAAGGCTACCTGCCGTGCCATGTGCATCTCCACACTCTGACCGAAGGCCATTACCTCAAGCTCTACCCGCGCGGCGCGCACGCCGGGGAGGCGCTCGGCAAGATTGCCGACTCGCTGGCGGAGATCGTCAAGAGCCTTTCGTCGCCCGAAAACCCTTACGATGTTCCGGCGGTTGACCGCGCGGAGTTTCGGCGCACGCTGGCCCTGCTCCGCACGCAGCTTTCCGCCGCCCCGAACCCGAACCGCGACCGCGCCCTCCAACAACTCGACGCGCTGGCCCGGCACTTCCGCTAAACGCCGCCGCCGCACGCAACCGGCGTTCTATCCACGAACGAAAGCGGCAGAGGGGGCATCAACGTTGACGCTCCCTCTGCCGCTTTGTGAAGTGCGCGCCCGCAGGCTCGCGCGTGTTTTCGGTCGCCGCTTCTACTTCGAGGGAGTCTGCGCCGTGGCGACGGCGGAATAGGCCGTGACGCCCTTCGAGTTGTAGGCGTAGATGCGGTAGGTGTATTTCTTGTTCGCCGAGAGCCCGATGTTCGTGTAGGTCTTGGCGTTCGCGGCCACGGTGGCGACCTGCGTGAAGGTCTTCCCGTCGGTCGAGCGCTCGACGCGGAAGCCGCTCTCGTTCGTCGAGTTGTCCGTCCACGTCAGGTTAATCACGCTCTTCGACGCGGCCACGGCCTTGAGCGCGCCGGGAGTGCCGTCGAGTTGCACGGGCATCGAGGAAGTCTCGTCGCCGTTAATCAGAGCCAGCCGCGCCTGCGCCGCCACGTCGGCGGCCATCACGCCGTCGGCGGACATCGCGCCGTCGCTCGTCACCTTCCCGCCGTCCGAGAGCATCACGCCGTCCGAGATCATCACCCCGTCGGCGAGCATCACGCCGGAGCTGGTGAAGATCGAGCCCGCGTCGAGCGTCGAGCCGTTGCTCGTGATGATGCTCTCGCTGAGCGTGATGCCGTCGCTCATCATCACCGCGTCGCTCAGCAGCACGCCGTCGTTCATCATCGTCCCGTCGCAGAGCATCACGCCGAGGCCATAGACCGCCTGATACTTAAGGATGAGGTTCGCGCCCGTGGCGAACGAGTGATCCATGATGACGCCCTGACCCCAGTAGAAGGTCTGCCCGGCGAGCGTCGTCTGCGGCGTGGGGGCCGCGCACGACGCGCAGAGCAGCGGGTCGCCGACCGGCGTCGAGGCGCTCAGGTCTGTACGGATGAGCTTCGCAAGGCGCATCGCGCCTTCGAGGTTCAGAGCGCCGCTCCCCTGCTCCAAGTTGTTGAAGCCCGCGAGCGGCTGCGCCGTGTACATCAAAGCCATCTTGACGAGGCTCGGCGTGAGCGTGGGGTTGGCCTGCTTCAGCAGCGCCGCCGCGCCCGCCACCACCGGGGTCGCCATCGAAGTCCCGCTCATGTACATCTGCCGCTTGTTGGGCGAGCCGGAGACGTAGGCGTCGAGCAGCGGGTTGCTCAGCAGGAGGAGGTTGTTCGGCGAGGCCGCCGCGATGATCCGGTTGCCGGGCGCGGCGAGGTCGGGCTTGACGAGGTTGTCGAAGTGGCGCACGCCCGCGCCGTCCGTCCAGAAACTGCGGGTCGGGCCGCGCGAGCTGAACGAGGCGATGCCGTCGTCCATGCGGACGTCCGTGCCGAAGGTGTTGACCGCGCCGACCGTGATGACCGACGGGTCGTTACCCGGCGAGTGAATCATCCCGTAGAGCCGGTTGCCGAACCCGTCCTTGCCCTCGTTGCCCGCGGCGGCGACGACGACGATGCCAGCCGCCGTCAGTCTTCGCACGGCGACGCACAGCGGGTCGAAGACGTAAGAGTCAATGGCCGCCGTGCCGAGGCTCATGTTGACGACCTTGATGTTGTAGGTCGGGTTCGTGCGGTTGGTCATCACCCAGTCGAGCGCGCGGAGGATGGCCGAGGTCGTGCCCGTGCCCGAAGTGCCGAGCACGCGGAGGTTGATGATCTTCGCGCTGGGGGCGATGCCCTGATAAGCGCCGTTCGAGACCGCGCCGCTCCCGGCGGCAATCGAGGCGACGTGCGTCCCGTGGCCGTAAGGGTCGTCGGTGCGGCCCTCGCCCGTGAAGTCCTGACTGTAAACAACGCGCCCGCCGAGCGACATGTGCCCGGCGTCAACGCCGGAGTCCATGACGACGATGCCGACGCCCGCGCCGTCGTACTTGCCGGAGCCGCCCGTCATCGCCGCCGCCGCGTCCGCGCCGGTCGTCAGTGTGATGTGGCCGAGCTGCTTGGCCTCGCGGTCGAGCGAGACGTAACCCACGTCCGAGCGCGCGGCCAGCGCCTCGACGTACTTCGCCTTCATCTTGACCGAGCGCGCCGCGAAGTTCTTGAGCGCCGCGCCGATGGTCGCGCCTTTGCCTTTGAGGTCGGAGTCGAGCGTCGCGTTCCAAGTGCTCTTCGGCTGGATGATGACGTTAAGGCTCTCTTCGCCGAGCAGAGATTCCTTGACCTTCTTGCGGAGGTCGGAGCCGACCTTTTCTTTGGTCGCGGAGGAACCGGCGTGCGCCGTCCTGACCGTCAGAGAGCGGTCGCAAAGGATGATGCCGAGGCACAAAGAGAAGACGAGAGCGAGGGCGATGCGTCGTCGGCTACGGTTGGGGGATGGGGGGGGGTTCATCGTCGGTGGACTCTGTGACTTTAAATTCGTCTGATCTTTTTGGTCTCTTAAAAAATCCCTCGCGTTCCTTCAAGTTGCTCTCGGTCGTGCGGGGCGCAACTGGAGCCGCTCACAGACAAAGCAACGACCGTGCCGGGTCGCTGACCGGGCGGGAACGCCCCTTTTCCTGAGATTTTCGCGGTTTGAGAGATGTGGGCGTGAGGTGGCCGACAGGTCTCGCGGTCAGAATGAGAGAATCGGTCAGTCAGCTTGACGGCCCGGCTGATTTAGCATAAAAGCCTTTTGCTTCAACGAAAGCCAGAACCCCCAGAGAGGAATCTTCATGTTCAAAGAGTTCAGAGAGTTCATCGCGCGCGGTAACGTCATTGACTTGGCAGTGGCCGTCGTCATCGGCGCGGCCTTCGGCAAAATCGTCACCTCGCTCGTCGAAGGGCTCATCATGCCGCCCGTCGGTCTGCTGCTCGGCAAGGTTGATTTCGCCAGCCTCTTCTACGTCCTCGACTCGTCGAAGGGCGTCCCCGCCTCGCTCGCCGAGGCGAAGGCCAACGGCGTCCCCGTCATCGCCTACGGGCAGTTCCTCAACGACGTGATTAACTTCCTCATCATCGCCTTCGTCATCTTCCTCGTCGTCAAAGCCTACAACCGCCTCAAGAGCAAGCAGGCGAGCGACGACGCCCCGACGACGAAGGATTGCCCGCAATGCCTCTCCACCATCCCGCTCAAGGCCACGCGCTGCGCCCACTGCACCGTCGAACTCGGCGTGGCTTGAACCCTGAAAGCGCGAAAGACAATTAAGCCGTGGGCAAGAGTGCGCGCGTACTCTTGCCCACGGCTTATTGTCTTCATCCCTTCGCGGGGATTTCGCTTTTCGCTTTACGCCGAGACCGCCGCGCCCGTCGTCGGGCTGGCCGGTTCGGTCGAGCCCGCGCCGAGTCGCGCATGATAGAGGTCTGCGGCGCGCTGCTCGTGCCGTGCGAGTTCGATTTCGATCTCGTCGAAGAGCGCGGCGGTTAAGGGGTCTGTGAACTGGTTCGTCAGGTTGAAGGCGTCCACGACTCCGGTCTGCAAGTCGCCCATCGCGCGGCGGAGCAGAGAGAGGTCGTTGCTCCCCTGAATCCAGCTCTTGAGCGTCGCCCACGCGCCGCTGCCCGCCGCCTGAAAGTCCAGCTCGCCGCCGAGCGCCCGCAGGCGGCTTTCGAGCGTCCGGACGTGACTTCCTTTGGCCGCGACGACCTCCTCGAAGAAGGATTTGATTTCGGGGTCGGTCGCCTTCTCGGCGTACTTCTCGAACGCCGTCAGCGCGTAGCGCTCGCCCCTGATGGCCGTGTTGATGCCGTCCACGATCTCCGACTTCGCCTGCCCGCCCCAGCCCTCGGCGAGCTGCCACCACTCCGCCGAGAGGCTGTTTTCGTCCGGCAGCTCAAGCCCTTTGATGGAGAGGCCGAGCCGGCGCAGGATGGCGGTCGTGAAGATCGGCAAGTCCGCTGGCCGCCGCGAGGTGACGAGGTTGTCGTCCGAGACGACCGGCGCGTTCTCGTAGCTCGCGCCCGCGTTCATCATGTCCTTGCGGATGGCACGGAAGCCGGTCGCGCGCCTGCCGCGCAAGAGGTCGCCTTCGATGAGAACTTGCGGCCCGTGGCAGATAGCGGCGACGAGCTTGCCTTGCCGCGCGGCCTCCTGCACGAAGCGCACGGTCTTCATGTTGGTGCGCATCTTGTCCGGGGCCATGCCGCCGGGGATGATAACGGCGTCGAACTCTTCGGCGCGCGCGTCCGTGGTCGTCGCGTCGGCCTCGACGGAGACCTTCATGTTCTTGCCCGTGTACTTCTCGTTGACGCGCGAGCCGAGCACAGTCACCTCCGCCCCGGCGTCCTTCAGGGCCTTAAAGGGAATCTGAAACTCGCTGTCCTCGACGTGGTTCTCGATGAGAATCGCCACCTTCTTCGTGTTGTCCGCCATACGTCCTGCTCCTTAAGGAAAGTCTTTCGGCCTCTGAAACGGTTCGCTTCCGACTCGCAATTCCGATTCCTAAACGGCAAGGTCTATGCCAGCCCCGAAAACGGCGAAATTCCGGCCAAACACACCAAAAATCGCCCGCAAAGCCGTACAGGCCGCGAGCGATTCTGTTCGTTTACGCTACTTGACGGGGAAACGCGGAAGCCGGGACGCCGAACGGTGAAGGAGGAGTCAGGAGTCAGAAGTCAGGAGCCAGAATGAAGAGGCGGCTTCCTTCTTCTGACTCCTGCCTCCTCTCTTTCAGTTCATCGTTGAGCGTTCCGCCTTCCGCGTTTAGTTTGCGGGCCGGAGCAGGCCGCGAAAGATGCCTTGCACGGCGACCTTCGAGGCGTGGAGGCGGATGGGCGCGTGCTGCGCGTTGGCGGGCCGCAACTCGACTTCGGGGCCGAAGCGGTAGAGGCGCTTTAAGGTCGCTCGCGCGCCCTCGACTAAGGCGACGACGATCTCTCCGTCGCGCGCCTCCGTCCGGTTCTCGATAAGCGCGATGTCGCCGTCGCAGATGTGCTCGTCAATCATCGAGTCGCCCGCGACCCGCAGCGCATAGACGCGGTTGGGCCGGACTCTTCCCAAGAGGAAACGCGGGACGGTAATCGTCTCGCGGTCGTCGGCGGTGTCAATCGGCGAGCCCGCCGCGATGCGCCCAAGCAGAGGCACCTCGCACGTCGCGTCCACGTCCACCGTCTCAGGCTGCACGCTCAGGCCGAACGCGCCGTCCTCGCGGTGGCGCGAGACAAGGCCGCGCCGTTCCAGCGCCTCGATGTGCTTGGCAATCGTCGCCTTCGACGAGACGCCGAAGTGGCGCGCGATCTGCGCGTAAGAGGGCTCGTACCCGTGACGCTCGATGAAGCGCGTGATGTATTCCAGAATCTCTTTCTGGCGCTGCGTGCGGGGCTGCATAATCTTCCTGTGACTCCTCAACCTCCTGAGCGTCGCAAAGGACAACCCTCCCGACACCCACTCGCCGAAGGCTGCGCGATTGTATGAGCGCATCGTCGAAAGCGTCAAGCAGAACGTGCGAAGTCCCACACGCCGTCGCACACACTTTCGCTCAGTCCCGCGCGCCTCTTCTATTCAAGCTCTTAAAAGTCGCCCTTGATTTTGCCAGCCATGAATCATCTTCCAGCCGCCCTGTGACGGGGAGCACGAGTGTCCGTCTCTGGTTGACCCCGCCACTGAAGAGGCGTACAAGGTCTGTGCGCCGTCGAGAAACCCGCCAACGCTTCCGGCGCAGCTATTAAACCTCTCACGCGATAGTTACGAACGCGCCACTACCTTTCGCCGTCCCCTCCGGTATATGATTGGCTCGTCGCCTTTGACAGGAGAGTCGCCATGAACGCTCACCGCCTCCGCTCGATTCTCAGCCGCCGGAACGCCGCCCTCTGCACGCCCTTCTTCTTACTCGTCGTCGTCACCGTCACGGCCTTCGTGGTGCAGTCTTCCGCCACGGCGGGCGGCGCAGGCGACCAAGGGCCGCCGCGCCAGTCCATTGAAGAGATAAAGAAAGATTTTAACGAGGACGACCTGAAGACGAAGGACGATAAGCCCCCCGGTAAGTGGGGATTCTCAATACATCTCGATTCTAAGAAGGATGACCCCTCGGTGCCAGCTTACGTGCATGGCATCCAGTTGCTCTCCGGGGGTGGGGAGTATCGAGGGATAAATAAGATAAAGAGGGTGCGGGTCACAAATAGGAGTTCTCGAACCATCTCCTTAGTGCAGGTGAGGCTTGAGGTGTACTCTTTGAATGAGCCGGAGAAGGTTTTGCTGGAGGAAGCATTACCGTTTGCCAACGCCTCCATCTCCCCGAACGTCACCGAAGTCGTCGAGATCAAGACCCTATACCCCCCCAAGCTGCTGAAGGCTATAGCCAAGGGCGGCGAGTTAAACGGGGAGTTCGGTCTCAGGATGACCGTGCAGGCAGTCCGGTTCGCCGACGGCACGTTCTGGAGTGAGCCGGTGTCATCAGCCCTGTTAAAATCCCCTTACCTCGATCAGTCTTTAGATTTCAGGTTCCCGACTCTCGCCTCTTTAGTCGCTCGCATTACCGCGCCCCTCCGAAGTCCAGACACTAAACGGGCCGACATGACGCGGTGCGCACTTGAGCCGAGGTTAGCCGCCTCGGCTTTTTCGTCTGTTCCGCTTGAGTATGATACCTGTACCGATAACAGTGCCGTCAGGACAGATTCGACAGGGAGAAACAATTGTGGGGCGCCATCCACCGGAGCCTGTTATGCACATTGTAGCGATGACGGCTGGTGTAACACTTGGAAAGACCCAAAACCATGTAGCGGCCCCACAGCCACGGCCCCCGTCCGGCGCCTGCACGGGGACACCGCCCGCCTCCTGCTGCACCCCGGAACAAGTCACCTTCCTCAACATATCGTCTTGCCGTTGGAACTGTAGCCCCTGCCCGACGGGGACGGAGTTTGCAAACGGCTGCATCAGCATGGGCGGCCCCGTCGTCTGCGATGACGGGTACGAATTCACCGCCTCCGGCCCTTCCGGCGCGGACTGCTGCCCGGCCACCCAGACCCCACAACTACCGTCCCCCGACCCGACGCCGTGCACGCAGCATTGCGGGGGCGGGGCGGGCGGCTTCCCGATGGAGGGCTGCACCTGCTCGAACTGGATTTCCCCAATCCTTATTGATGTCCTCGGCGACGGGTTCGACCTCACGGGCCCGGCGGGCGGCGTCTCGTTCGAC
>DASTQX010000110.1:0-10466 GCA_035761505.1 Pyrinomonadaceae bacterium | reverse complement strand
CGGTACGCGGTGGGCGTGGTCCGGTAGGTGCTGCGGAAGGCGCGGCTGAAGCTCGCGAGGTCGGTGAAGCCCCACCGGCGGGAGATATCGGTGATCGTCGGCGCGGCGGGGCGGGGCGAGGGGCTGGAAGTTGTCTTCCGTGGGCGACTACGCGCCGACTTATGGCGCGCTGGCCGCGCTCGTCCTTCTGTTCGTGCTGAACTCGCTGTTCACGCCGAACTTTTTCGACGCGAACAACTTCCGCAACATCCTCCTCCAAGTCTCGCCGACGGTGCTCGTCGCCATCGGCATGACGTTCGTGATGGCGACGGGCGGCATAGACCTTTCGGTCGGCGCGGTGATGGCGATTGCGTCGGCGGTCGCGGCCACTTCGCTCGACCGTGGGACGGGCGTGGCGGTCGCGCTCGCCGTCGCCGTCGCGCTCGCCGCCGGAGTCTTCAACGGCGCGCTCATCTCGTTTTTTCGCATCCAGCCGATCATCGTCACGCTCGCCTTGCTCATCTCCGGGCGCGGCGTGGCGCAGGTCATCAACGGCGGGCAGCTCATCCCGTTCAGCAACTCCTCCTTCGAGTTTTTAGGGAAAGGTTCAATCGGCCCCGTGCCGGTGCAGGTCTGGTTGATGTTCGTGGCGGTGGCGGCGGCGGTCTTCGTGATGCGGGCGACGGCGTTCGGGCGCTACGTCCTCGCGGTCGGCGGGAACGAGGCGGCGTCGAGGCTCGCGGGCGTCAAAGTCCACCGGGCGAAGATTACGGTCTATGCCCTGAGCGGGCTGCTCGCGGGGATGGCGGGCGTCATCGAGACGGCGCGGCAGGGCGCGAGCGACGCGCCGAACATCGGGCTCAACATCGAACTCGACGCCATCGCGGCGACGGTCGTCGGCGGGACGCCTTTGACGGGCGGGCGCGCGACCATCATCGGCACGCTCATCGGCGCGCTCATCATGCAGATCATCACGGTGAGCTTCAACATGAACGACATCAAGTACTCGTGGTCGCTCGTCGTCAAGGCCGCCATCATCATCTTCGCCGTTTACATTCAGCGACCGAAGGTCGCGTGAGCATGAGAGCGTCTTTCAAACAACAACTCATCGCCGCGCTCGTCGGCCTCTGCTGCGTGCCGTGCGCGTGGGCGCAGGGCGCGGCGACTTACACGAACCCGGTGATTGCGGGCGACTATCCAGACCCTTCGGTGATTCGCGTCGGCGAAGACTACTGGGCGACGGCGACTTCGGGGACTTGGGCTCCGCACTTCCCGTTGCTGCACTCGCGCGATCTGGTCAACTGGCGCGTGGCCGGTTACGTCTTCCAAAGTAAACCCGCGTGGGCGAAGGGCGACTTCTGGGCTCCGGAGATAACGGCAGATCGCGGGCGCTTCTTCATCTACTACACGGCGCGGCGCGACGAGGGGCCACGCAAGACGGGGACGCTGTGCGTGGCGGAGGCGACGGCCTCGCAACCGCAGGGGCCGTACACGGACAGGGGGCCGCTCGTCTGCGAGATTAAGGAGCGGAAGAACGTCGGCTCGATTGACGCCCTCTTCGTGCGCGACGAAGAGGGCCGCCCCTTCCTCGTCTGGAAGGCCGACGGCAACGACGCCGAGCCCGACCAGCCGACCTCCATCTACGCGCAGCAGTTAACGGAAGGCGGGACGAAGTTGCGAGGCCGGCGGAAAGAGATCCTCCGCAACACCGAGCCGTGGGAGCGGCACGTCACGGAAGGCTCTTTCATCGTCCGTCGCGGCGGGTGGTTCTATCACTTCTATTCGGGCAACGCGTGCTGCGGGCGCGGCTGTGATTACGCGCTCGGCGTGGCGCGCGCGCGCAAGCTGCTGGGGCCGTGGGAGAAGAACCCGGCGAACCCGATTCTTGCCGCCAACGACGAGTGGCAGTGTCCCGGTCACGGCAGCATCGTCACCACGCCGGACGGTCGAGACTTCATGCTCTACCACTCTTACCGGCGGCGCAAGGACACGTTCGGCGTCGGGCGCGAGGCTCTGCTCGACGAGGTGCGCTGGCCGGGAGAGAAGGACGGCTGGCCTTCCATCAACGAGGGGCGCGGGCCTTCGAGCGTCGCGCCCGCGCCGCTCGGCGTGGCCGAGACGGACGACGAGGCGGAGTTCTTCGACGGCTTCGACACTCCGTTTCTCGCGGCGGGTTGGCGCTGGCCGATGCCCGTCCGGCAGAGGGCGGAGGTCATCATGGCGTCGGGCGGCCCCGGCGGTCATCTCTTGCTCGTGCCCGTGTCGAACCCGAAAGGCGACCGCCTGACGAGCGCCGTCGTCGCGCGCGAAACCCTGTCGGGCAGTTACACGGCGACCGCGCTGGTGGACACGCGACGGATGGCGGCGGGCGCGCTCGCGGGCCTCTCGGCTTACAGTTGGCGCGACTGGTCGGTGGGCGTCGGCTTCGGCGGCGGGCGCGTCTTCATCTGGCGGCGCGAAGGCAAAGACGAGCGAACGCTGGCGACGTTGGAAGCGCCCGCCTCGCCTTCGATTTATCTCCGCATGACGGCGGACGCGGGCGAGACGTACCGCTTCGCCTTCAGCACGGACGGGCGCGCGTGGAAGGACGTGGGCGGCCCCGTCGAAGGCTCCTACATCGAGGGCGCTCGCGTCGCGCTCACGGCGGGCGGAACCCCGCCGGGCGCGGCGGTGTTGTTCGACTGGGTGAGAATAACGCAGAAGGCAAACGCGGAACGCGGGACGAGGAACGATGAGCTAAAAGGCCAAAGCCCTTTGTCTTTCAGTTCGTCGTTCCACGTTCCGCATTCCGCGTTTCTCCGGTGGAGGTCGAGATGAGTGAGGCCGGGACGACGACCGTGGACGAGGCGGGCTCGGTGCGGGGGCGCGTGTGGCGCGGGCGGTTGGCTTCGCTCGTGCAGCGACAGGGCGCTCTGGCGGCGCTCCTCGCCGTGTGCGCCATCGCGACGATGCGGTACGAGCGCTTCCTGACCGAAGAGAATTTGACGAACGTGCTCCGGCAGAACAGCATGTTGGGGCTCATCGCGCTCGGCATGACGTTCGTCATCCTGACGGGCGGGATTGACCTTTCGGTCGGCGCGCTCCTCGCGGTGGCGGGCGTCGTGGCGGCGAGCCTCGCGGATCGAGGGCTCTTCGTGGCGCTCCTGGCGGCGGTCGGTTGCACGACCCTGCTCGGACTCGTCAACGGGCTGGTCATTGCGAAGGCGCGCATCCAGCCCTTCATCGTCACACTGGCAATGATGATTGCGGCGCGCGGTCTGGCGCTCGCCTACACGGGCGAGCAATCGGTGCGCGTCGGGCGCGAGGCCGTGGGCTTCACGGAGTTGGGGCGCGGCAAGCTCGAACTCGGCCTCTTCTCCGTCCCGTACCCGGTTTTGATTCTCGTCCTCGCTTACGTGCTCGGCTGGGTCGTCCTGAGCTACACGCGCTTCGGGCGGCACGTCTATTCGATAGGCGACAACGAAGAGGCGGCGCGGCTGATGGGCCTGAACGTGGGGCGCGTGACGCTCGGCGTGTACGCTTTGAGCGGCGCGCTCGCGGGGCTCGCGGGCGTGACGCTGGCTTCGAGGCTCGGCGCGGGGCAGCCCGTCGCGGGCGTCGGGTGGGAGTTGGACGCGATTGCGGCAGTGGTCGTCGGCGGGACGCTCCTGACGGGCGGGCAGGGCGGCGTCGGCGCGACGCTCATCGGAGTGCTGCTGCTCGGCGTCATCTTCAACATCTTCAACCTCGAAGGCAGCATCAGCCCGTGGTGGCAACTCGTCTTTCGCGGCCTCATCCTGCTCGCCGTCGTCATCGTGCAGAATCGTCTGAGCAGGAGGAAATGATGAGTGACGAGTGAAGGGCGGTTTTCACCTCTTTATTCAACACTCGACACTTCAGGGACGTTTATGAGCAAGGGGCGTTACAGTCGGGCGGAGGTCGAGTCGTTCGCGCGGCAAGTTCTGGACGAGGGCTTCTGCGTGTTGCCGGAGCACTTCCCGAAAGAGTTGCTCGCGGCGTGGCGCTCGGCGTTCGCGCCGCTGCTCGAAAGGCACTTGGAGCGCGAGGGGCATTTGCAGAACCGGGGGCCGGGCCGCTACTACGTGACGCTCCCGTTCGTCGAGCCCTTCGCAGACCCGCGCGTCTTCGAGGACGAAGACGTGCTCGCCGTCGTCCACGCGCTCGTCGGAGAGGACGCGGTGCTCCATCAACTCGCGACCGACACGCCGCTTCAAGGCTCCGACTATCAGGACATCCACCGCGACGCGCCGCCGCTCTTTCCCGAAACCGGCGCGGAGACGCCGCCCTTCCAACTCGCCGTCAACTTCCCCCTCATCGAAGTGACGCCGGAGCACGGCCCCTTCGAGGTGGCGCGCGCGACGCACATGATTTCAAAAGAGGAAGGCTTGCGGCGCATCGAGTCGGGCCGCGTCGCGCTCGAAGCGGTGACGATGCGGCTCGGCGACGTGATGATTAGAGACGTGCGCGGCCTGCACAGGGGCACGCCCAACCGCACGCGCGAGCCGCGACCGATGGTCGTGCTCGGTTACAGCCGTCGCTGGCTCTACCGCCCCGAAGTCTCCATCCGCGTCCCGCGCGCCGCGCTCGAAGGGCTCTCCGAACGCGCGCGCTTCCTGCTCCGCTTCAACCCCGTCGTGGACTCGCTCGAAGACGAAGGCGGGGCGGAGGTCTATCAGTCGTTCGCTTACTGAGTCGGAATCGAAGAGTGGAAAAGATAACTTACCTCGACTTGCCGAACTGCTACCGCCTCTCGAACGGGACGGTCGAGCTGGTCTTCACGACCGACGTGGGGCCGCGCGTCGTGCGCTACTGTTTCGCGGGCGGCGAGAACGTGCTCGGCGAGTGCCCCGAAGCGTCCGTCAAAACTGAACTCGGCGAGTGGAGACCTGTGGGCGGCCACCGCCTCTGGGCCGCGCCCGAAGCGAGCCCGCGCAGCTACGCGCCCGACAACGCGCCGGTCGAGTTCGAGAGCGAAGGCGAACTCTCCGTCCGTCTCACGCCGCCGGTCGAAGCAGCGACCGGGATTCAGAAAGAACTCACAGTCTCGCTCGACGAGGAGGGGAGCAGCGTGCGCCTTCATCATCGCCTCACGAACCGAGGCCCGTGGGAGATTGAAGCCGCGCCGTGGGCCTTGACCATCATGCGCGGCGGCGGCGAGGCCGTCATCCCGCAAGAGCCTTTCGGCCCGCACCCCGCACACCTCCTCCCCGCGCGCCGCCTCGTGCTCTGGCGCTACACGGATTTGAGTGACCCGCGTTTTAACTTTGGTCGCCGCTTCCTCCGCCTGCGCTCGGACGCCGGACGCGCGGAGCCGCAGAAGATCGGCGTCGAGAACAAACGCGGCTGGGCCGCTTATCACGTCGGCGGCTCGCTCTTCGTCAAGCGCTTCGCTTATCGCGCGGGCGCGGCCTATCCCGACGACGGCTGCAACAACGAAGTCTTCACCGCCGGTTCCTTCATCGAACTCGAATCGCTCGCCCCGCTCAAGCGCCTCGCGCCCGGCGAGTCCGCCGAGCACGAAGAGCGCTGGCACCTCTTCGCGGACTTCGACGCGGGCGCGGACGACGAAAGCCTCGCCGCCGCCGTCGAGCCTTTGATTGAAGGAACCTGAGTCCGAAAGCAACGGCGAGATGTAAAGATTTTTTTACAAAGACGCGCCGCAATTTCTCGCGCCGGGGATTGAACATCGCGGCCCCGCTTGGGTAAGCTCCTCAACAGTCATGGCGACCAAAGAAGAGACTCTGGAGACACGCATCGCAAGCTCGCGCGAGGCACTGGACGCGTGGGTGCGCGAGATCGTCGGCTGGCACTTCGACCCTGAGACGGGCTGCCCCTTCTGGCTCGAATACGCGCAGCAACTCGACTGGAACCCGCGCCGCGAAATCCGCACTTACGAAGACCTCGCGCGCTTCGGCTTCTTTCAGGACGAAGCCTTGCGCGGTGGCCCCGTCAGTCGTTGGATTCCGAAGGGGCTCGCGGGCCGCCCCGTCTATGTCTTCGAGACGGGCGGGAGCACGGGCGTCCCGAAGTCGCGCATCAGCGTCGAAGACTTCCGCATTGACTACGAACTCTTCAGCCGCACGCTGCCCGACGAGTTCTTCCCGCCGGGCTCGGACTGGCTCTCCTTAGGGCCGACGGGGCCGCGCCGCCTCCGGCTCGCCGTCGAGCATCTGGCGCAGCACCGGGGCGGCATCTGCTTCATGGTTGACCTCGACCCGCGCTGGGTCATCAAGCTCGTCAAGATGGGCCAGCCCAAGATGGCCGAAGCCTACAAGCAGCACGTCGTCGAGCAGGGCTTGACGCTTCTGCGCGCGCACGAGAACATCCGTTGCCTCTTCACCACGCCGAAACTTCTGGAAGCGCTCTGCGAAAAAATCTCGCTCAAGAAGGCGGGCATCACCGGCGTCTTCTGCGGCGGGACGGAGATGACGCCGCAGTTCCACCGCTTCGCCGTCGAAGAGCTTTTGGAAGGCGCGTACTTCGCGCCCACTTACGGCAATACCCTGATGGGCCTCGCCGTCCACAAGCCGCGCCGCGAAGGCGACGACTACGACATCATCTATTATCCGCCGTCGCCGCGCGCCTTGATTGAGGTCGTTGACCCGGACGAGCCTACGCGCGTCGTCGGCTACGGCGAGACGGGCCGCGTGCGCCTGACGACGCTCACGCGCGAGTTCTTTATGCCCCGCTTCCTCGAACGCGACGAGGCCGAGCGCGAGCCGCCCTGCGACCCGTACCCGTGGGACGGCGTTCGCAACGTCCGTCCCTTCTCGCGCCTTCAAACGACCGTGGTCGAAGGAGTCTATTAACAAAGAGGAGTCAGAAGTCGGAATCCGGAAGTCGGAATGAAAACAGCGCAACCTCTTTATCTTCTGACTTCCGGATGCTGACTCCTGACTACATGTTCTTATGCTTCACATTCCTTTAATCCGCAGAGGCGAGCCGTACAAGAGTCTGGACGTGGCGCGGGTGGCGCATCACGGGACGAGGGAGACGTTCGTCGAGGTGAGTCAGGCGAACGTGGGGCTCATCAGGCGCGACCTGCTGTCGCAGGGGGAGGCGCGCGAGGCTCTGGCGCGGGTTCCGTCCGGTGAGTTGTTGGAGATGTGCGGGCGCGCGGCGGAACATTTTATGAAGGACGCGCTGCCGCTGGGCGAGGGCACGCAGACGCCGGAGGAGTACGTGCGGCAGGTGTCGGCGACGACGGGGTTGCCGCACGTGCTGGTGCGGCGGAACATGTCGAAGATTCGGGGCGTGCTGGCGGAGATGAAGAGCGTGCTGGCGGGACTCACGCGCAATCTCGACTTGAACATTCTGGACGCGGGCGTCGGCGAGGCGGGCGGGCACGCCTTGAGTTATTTCCCGCGCGCGGATTCTCTGGGCGTGGTGCTGCCGAACAACTCGCCGGGCGTGCATGCGCTGTGGGTTCCGGCGTTCGCGCTGAAAATCCCGCTCGTCCTCAAGCCGGGAAGCGCCGAGCCGTGGACGCCTTATCGCATCATTCAGTCGCTCGTCAGCGCGGGAGCGCCGCGCGAGGCTTTCAGCTTTTACCCGACCGACCACGCGGGCGCGGGTGAAATCTTGCGGAGCTGCGGGCGCGGGATGCTCTTCGGCGACGCGGGGACGAGCGGCGCGTGGCGCGACGACCCGCGCGTCGAGATTCACGGCCCCGGCTACAGCAAGGTCGTCATCGGCGAAGACAAGATTGACGAATGGGAGAAGCACTTGGACGTGCTCGTCGCCTCGTTCGCGGAGAACGGCGGGCGCTCGTGCGTCAACGCTTCGAGCCTCTGGGTTCCGTCGCGCTCGAAAGAGATAGCCGAGGCGCTCGCCGAGCGCATGGCGCGCATCCGCCCGCGCGACGCGGAGGACGAAGAAGCGCTGCTGGCCCCCTTCGCCGACGCGCGCGTCGCGGCGAGCATCAACGCCTCAATCGAAGGCGCGCTCCGCGAGCCGGGCGCGCGCGACGTGACGGCCTCGTTCCGCGAGGGCGGGCGGCTCGTCGAATGGCAGGGAAGCTCTTATCTTCTGCCCACGGTCATCCTGTGCGAGACGCCGGAGCACACGCTCGCACGCAAGGAGTTTATGTTCCCGTTCGCAAGCGTCGTCGAAGTCAAACAGGACGAGATGCCGGAACTGCTTGGGCCGAGCCTCGTCGTGACGGCGATTACCGAGGAAGAAAAGTTAATCCGCCGCTTGCTCTCGTCGCCCCACGTTGACCGCCTGAACCTCGGCCCCGTCCCGACTTCCCAAGTGAGCTGGGATCAGCCGCACGAGGGCAACCTCTTCGAGCACCTTTACGGGCGCAGGGCTTTCCAGCGAAGCGCCGGATGATTTTGGATTTTGGATTGAGTCGGCGACGAAGGCTGAGCAGTTCCGAATCCTGCTTCGAGTTGAGACGGCACGCGAATCCGAAATCGAAAATCCGCAATCCGAGATCGCATGAGGCTTCTCTACATCACCGCCGGGGCCGCGCAGATGTACTGCGGCAGTTGTTTGCGCGACAACGCGCTTGCCACCGAGTTGCTGGCGCGCGGCCACGACGTTCTGCTCGTCCCGATGTACACGCCGACGCTGACGGACGAGCCGAACGTGAGCAGCGGGCGCGTCTTCTTCGGCGGCATCAGCGTCTATCTGCAACAGCACCTCTCGCTCTTCCGAAGGACGCCGCGCCTGCTCGACCGCCTCTGGGACTCGACGCCGATGCTCAAGTGGGCCGCGCGGCGGTCGCTCCCGACGAGCCCGAAATTCCTCGGCGAGATGACCGTCTCAATGCTCCGTGGCGAGGACGGGAACCAGCGCAAAGAGCTTTTGAAACTGCTCGACTGGTTGAAGAGCGAGCCGCCGTTCGATGCCGTCAGCCTGCCTTACACTCTGCTCATCGGGCTCGCCAAGCCGATTAAGGAGGCGCTGCAACGCCCCATCGTCTGCACGCTGCAAGGCGAAGACCTCTTCCTCGAAGGCTTGCCGGAGCCGTACCGCCGCGACTCGCTCGCGCTGATTCGTGAGAATGTGCGGCACGTTGATTCCTTCATCGCGGTCAGCGACTTCTACGCCGGGTTCATGTCCGGCTATCTTGAGATTCCCGAAGAGAAGATCAGCGTCGTCCCGCTCGGCATCAACCTGCAAGGCTACGAGCGGCGGGGCGGGCACGACGCGGGGCGGCCCTTCACGGTCGGCTACTTCGCGCGCGTCGCGCCGGAGAAGGGCTTGCACGTGCTGGCCGAAGCCTACCGGCGTTTGCGCGAGCGCGACGGCTCGACGCCGATGCGGCTTGAGGTCGCGGGCTATCTCGGCGCGGAGCACGAAGGCTATCTGCGCGAGGTCGAAGGGCGGATGAACGGATGGGGCTTGGGCGGCGAGTTCGCGTACCGGGGCGTGCTCGACCGCGCGGGGAAGATCGAGTTTCTTCAAAGCCTCGACGTGCTCTCAGTCCCGGCGACTTACGACGAGCCGAAGGGCATCTTCTTGCTCGAAGCGATGGCCTGCGGCGTTCCCGTCGTCCAGCCGCGCCGGGGCTCCTTCACCGAAGTCGTCGGGCGCACGGGCGGCGGCCTCCTCGTCGAGCCAGATGATGCGGACGCGCTCGCCGACACACTCCTGCGCCTCAGCCGCGACCCCGCGCTCGTCGCCGAACTCGGCGACCGTGGGTTTGAAGGCGTCCGCGAGCATTACAACATCGCGCTGATGGCCGAGCGCGCGCTCGGAATCTACGGCGGCTTCGCCGAAGGGCAAGCGCAAGATGCGCGCGAGACGAGGCGCGCGGGCGCGGCGTAGTCCGACGACACATCGCCTGATTAAATCAACACCTCATTGAGTTGACGTAAAGACCGGGGGTTCCTACAAGTTTGCTCGAAGTCTCGCACCTCTCGAAGGAGTACCCGACGCCCACGGGCGCGCTGCCGATTCTGTCGGACGTTTCCTTTAAGCTCGCGCGCGGCGAGGCGGTGGCCGTGATGGGGCCTTCGGGGAGCGGCAAGAGCACGCTGCTCTACATCCTCGGCGCGCTGGAACCACCGACGACGGGCGAAGTTACTCTGGACGGGCAGAACCCTTTCGCTTTGCGGGCCGGGGAGCTGGCGGCGTTCAGGAACAGCCGCGTCGGCTTCGTCTTTCAAGATCACTGTTTGCTGCCGCAGTGCTCGGTCATCGAGAATGTTTTGACGCCGACGCTCGTCGCGCAAGGCGACGGCGGGGGCGCGGAAGAACGCGCGCGCGAGTTGTTGAAGCAGGTCGGACTTGCCGACCGGCTCACGCACCGACCGGCGGAGCTTTCGGGCGGCGAGAAGCAGCGCGTCGCGCTGGCGCGCGCTCTTGTGATGAGGCCGCTCTTGCTCTTGTGCGATGAGCCGACGGGCAACCTCGACCGCGACTCGGCGGACGTGGTCGCCTCGCTCCTGCTCGAACTGCACGGGCGGCAGGAAACCATCCTCGTCGTCGTCACCCACAGCCCCGAACTGGCGGCGCGCTTCCCCACGCGGTTCGAC
>DASTQX010000109.1:0-6949 GCA_035761505.1 Pyrinomonadaceae bacterium | reverse complement strand
CAACGGGGGTCTTGCGTTCCGTCAACGAGAACCAGCCTCGCGAGGTTCGAGGTAGAGCCGTTTGCGCGAAGGGTACGCGCGCCGTTCCTTATAATGCCGGTCGTGCCCAAAGTCAAATAAAAAAATCTCCAAGCCGGGAGGCGCGCGAGGCGGGCACGGTGTCACTCGGCCTCCTTCGTCATGCGCTCGGCTTCGGGCGTCATGCCGAGCCGTTGGAAGATGTCGAGCGATTCCTGCCACATCGCTTGGCCGCGCGCGGCGTCGCCGTGGCGCGACTCGTGGCGCGACCAGTCGCGGAGCGCGCGCGCTCGTTCGGCTTCGAGGCCGATGTGCCGGAAGAGGCGGAGGCTTTCGGCGAAGCAGGCCGAGGCGTCGTGCGGCTCGCCGCCGACGAGGACGGGCGCGGAGGTGCGCGAGGCGATGAGGCCGAGGACGCGCCACGCCTCGCCGATGTGCTCCTGATTCTCCGTCCGCCGTCCAAGCTCAAGCGCGTGCTCCGCCGCTTCCAGACTCTCTTTGAGATTCTCCTGACCGAGCAGGGCTTCGGCGAGGAAGCGGTAGTTTTCCGAGATACCGTAGTAGCCGACCGACTCGGCGAGGGCGATTGACTGTCGGAGGTCGGCTTCGGCGGCGGCGTAGTCGCCGAGCCCGGCGCGCGCCGCGCCGAGGTTGCCGAGGTAGAGCATCTCGCCGTTGCGGTTGCCCGTCTCGCGCGCGATGGCTAGCGCCTCGCGGTAGCGCGCCAGCGCCTTCCCGTAGTCGCCGCGCAAACGCGCCGTCTCGCCGAGGCTGTTGAGCATGTTGCCCACGCCGCGACGGTTCCCGCTCTCGCGGTAGAGCGCGAGCGCCTGCTCCTTGCAGTGCTCGGCCTGCTCGAAGCGTCCGAGCTGGTGATAAGCCATGCCGAGCGACTTCAGACTGTCGGCGCGCTCGCCGCTCCCCTCCTCGCGGATGTCGCCCGCGAGCGCGAGCGCCTGATCGCCGAGCATCATCCCGGCGCGCGCGTCGCCGAGACGGGTCGAAGCCTGACTCTGCAAGTTGAGCGCGCGCGCCAACTCCGTCCGCGCGTGCCCCTGCGCTCCCGCCTCGCGCGCTAAGGCCGCCGCCCGCTCCGTGCTTTCGAGCATCGCGCGGTTGTCGCCCTGCCCCGCCTCGACGAGCGCGGTCTCGTTCCACGCGCGCGCCTGCGCCACGAGGTCGCCCACCGCCTCAGCCGCCGCGCGCATCTCGCCGTAGGCCGCGAGCGCCTCGGCGTAGCGCGACTGGATGCGGAGCACTTCGCCGAGCCCCTGCGACCATTCGAGCAGCCGAAGCCGCTTCGCCGACTCCGACAGGCGCGCGCCGCCGCCGGAGGCCGAGCCGCTTTGCGCGGCGGCGGCGGCGATGGTCTGCGCGGGCGCTTGCTCGGCGGTCTGCGGCGAGGCGTGCGCGGCGGTCGCGTCCCTCTTCGGCTCGGCGGTGAGAAAGGCGATGGCCTTGCGGTAATACTTGATGGCCGTCTCCGGCGCGTAAGTCTCGCGCGCCTGCCGACCGGCGCGACCGTACCACTCGGCGGCGGCGTCGAAGACTTGGGCGCGCTCGTAGTGCTCGGCGATGACGCCCGCGTATTCGCCGACGCGCGCGCCGCCCGCGCGCGCCAGCCAGTCGGCGGCGCGGCGGTGATAGACGCGCCGGTCTTTGCGCAACACGCTCTCGTAGGTCACGTCGCGCAGGAGCGCGTGCTTGAAGGTGTACTCGCCCGCGCCCGCATAGACGGAAGACTCTCGACGATAAATCAACTCCTTGCGCCGCAAGGATTCGAGCACGTCGCCGATACCCGCTTCGCCCTCGGACGCTGGGAGGCCGCGCCTGACGACCGTCTCGCGCTCGGAAGCGGAGGTCGGCCCGGAGCCTAAATGTTCGACCGCGTGATCCCAGAAGATTCGACCGACTACCGAGGCGCGCTGCAAGACGGTCTTCTCGCCCGTCGTCAGGTTGTCGAGACGCGCTTGCAGCACGCCCGTCAGAGTCGGCGGCACTTTCACCTCTCCGAGCCGGCTCGTATCCACGCCCCACACCTCCGCGCCCGGCACGATGACCTTCTGGTCAATCAGCATCTTAATGAGTTCTTCGACGTAGAACGGGTTCCCTTCGGCCCCCGTGACGACCAGCTCGCGCAGGGAAGGCGGGACGCTCTGCGCCTGCCGCAGAATCTCTTCGACGAGCTGGCGGCTCTCCTTCTTCGAGAGCGGTTGGAGCACGACGCGCGTGTGGCGCTCGACGCCTTCGCCCCACGCGGGCCGACGTTCAAGCAAAGTCGGTCGGGCGAGGCAGAGGGCGAAGACGGGCGCGTCCGCGCAGTGGCGCGCGAGGTAGTCAATGAAGTCGAGCGAGCCGTCGTCGGCCCAGTGGATGTCGTCGAGGAAGAGGATGAGCGGGTGACGGCGCGCGACCTCGGCGAAGAACTGCGCGGCGTAGCGGAAGGCGCGGTCGTGTATCTGCCGCACGTCTCCGAGGATGCCGGAGAGGTGTCGGCTCTCGGAGAAGTCGAAGCCGATGAGCTGGCCGATGAAGTGCGCGCGCATCGTCGCCTCTTCCTCGCCGCCCGCGCCGCCCGAAAGCGCGAAGATGCCGTGCTCCAACTTCTCGCGCGCCACCTGCGGCGGGTCGCTGTCCTGAATCTCGAAGCGGAAGGAGAAGAGGTCGCGCACCAGCGAGTACGGAAGCCCTTGCATCGCCTCGCCCGCGCGACCGTTGAAGATGTACCACGTGTCGGGGAGCAGTTCGACGCGGTTGCTGAACTCGTAGAGGAGGCGCGACTTGCCTAACCCGGCGTCGCCGACGACGGTGACGGCGTGCAGCTCGCCGTCCTCGAAGACGGTTTCGAGCGCGTCGGTCAAACGACGGAGTTCGCCCTTGCGCCCGATCATGCGCGTCTCGACGCCCTCGACGCCGCGCGTGCGGACGCGGAAGGCGCGCGGCTTGGCGCGGAGCACGCGATAGACCTCGACGGGCTGCGCGCGTCCCTTCATCTTCAAGGCTTCCGGGGCTTGCACGTCGAAGACGCCGCGCACATGGCGGTAGGTTTCGTGCGAGACGAAGACGCCGCCGTCGTGCGCCGAGCGCTGGATGCGGCTGGCGAGGTTGACCGCCTCGCCCGTCGCCGTGAACTCGCCCGTCGTCCCCACGGTGCCGAGCAGGACGAAGCCCGTGCTGATGCCGACACGCATCGGCCACGAAGGGCCGTCCGTTGTTGATGAAGGCGTCGGTGATTGGGCGTCAGACGGCGTGGAAGAAGAAGCGGATGACGCGTCGTCCGACTTTGACGACGACGGCGGCGCGGCGGTGTCGAAGGGCGACGCGTGCTCTTGAGTCGCGGCGAAGCCTTCGGTCAAAAGTTTGAGTTCGGCGGTCGAGAACTCGCGCGCCGCCTCCTGCATGGCGAGGGCGGCGTGGACGGTGCGTTCGGGGTCGTCCTCGTGCGCTTCGGTCGCGCCCCACAGAGCGATGATCGTCTCGCCGGAGTGGCGCTCGACCGTCCCGCCGTAGTCCGCGACGCAGGCGTCCACGCGCCGCCAGAGGGCGTCCAGGACTTCCCGCACCTCTTCGGCGTCCGCGCCCTCGGCCAACTCCTCGAAGCCCGCGAGTTCGGCGAAGAGCACCGTAATCTGCTTGCGCTGCTCGGAGGCGGTCGGCTGCGGCGTGGCCGTGAGCACGGTCGTCCTTTGCTGCGGCGGCGCGGACGGCGGCGCGTCGTTTCGAGCCTCGGCCTCTTCCGTCCACACGTCGCGCCCCGCGCCGACGCCCGCGAACTCCAGACGGCGGTGCAAACGCCGCATGTCTTGCTGCATCTCGCGCGCCGAAGGGTAGCGGTCTTCCCTCCGCTTCGCCAGCGCGCGGCGCACGATGCGCTCCAACTCTTCCAAAACTTCCGCCGGGACGGAGGCGCGCGCGACGAGCGGCGGCGGCTCTTCCTGAAGAATCGAGACGACGAGATCGCCGTAGGTCGGCGCGTCGAAAGGGACGGAGCCGTTGAGC
Source organism: Pyrinomonadaceae bacterium (assembly GCA_035761505.1). Taxonomy (GTDB): domain Bacteria; phylum Acidobacteriota; class Blastocatellia; order Pyrinomonadales; family Pyrinomonadaceae; genus JAIVJM01. Next base: position 2,932 of record DASTQX010000109.1, on the reverse strand, counting down.
ATCTCGTGGAGCACGCAGCCCAAGCTCCAAACGTCGGTGCGCGCGTCGAGCGGGAGGCCGCGCACCTGCTCCGGCGACATGTAACTCGAAGTGCCGAGGACGAGGCCCGGCTCGGTGCTGACGCGGCGTCCCCCGGTCGTGTCGGCGTCCACGCGCGGCGGCGGCGCGAACTGCTTGGCGATGCCGAAGTCCAAGACTTTGACGTGGCCGTCCGCGTCCACCATCACGTTTTCGGGTTTGATGTCGCGGTGGATGACGCCGCCCTGATGCGCCTTCGAGAGCGCGCCCGCGATCTGCGCGCAGATTTCGAGCGCCGCCTCGACGGGGGGCGGCCCCGCTTCGATCAGCTCGCGCAGCGTCCGGCCCTCGACGAACTCGGTGGCGATGAAGTGGCGGCCCTCGACCTCGCCGATCTCGTGGACGGTGATGATGTTCGGGTGGTTCAAGGCCGAGGCCGCCCGCGCCTCCTGCACGAAGCGGCGGACGCGTTCCTCGTCCTGCGCGAAGTGCGCGGGCAGGAACTTGAGCGCGACGCGCCGACCGAGCCGCACGTCCTTCGCCAGATAGACCGCGCCCATTCCGCCCTGTCCCAACTTCTCCAAGACGCGGTACGGCCCCAGAGTCGTCCCCTCCGGGAGAGACTCTTCGTGGGCGGCCCCTTCGCCAGCGTCGGGGCGCGGCGCGATGAGCCGCAACTCGTAAGCCGTGGATTGCATGGGCCGCAAAAGCCCGGCGGCGTCCGAGGCGTCGCGGACGACCTCTTCTTCCTTCCCGTGCCCCTGACCTTCGAGTCGCGCTTCGACCGCGCGGCGAAGCCCTTCGTCCCCGGCGCAGGCTTCCGAGACGAAGGCCGCGCGCTCTGCGGGGTCGCGTTCGAGCGCGGACTGGACGATGCTTGTGATCTGTTCTTCCCGGCGGAGGCTCATCTGGTTCCGACCTGCTCGTATGTGCTGCGCCTCTCCGGCGCGCGGCAGGGACAATCCTCAAGCGGCATGAGCGCGGGCTTCGCGCCTTCGCGGCCCCGCGCTGTTCGGGGACGGTTGGTGTAACTACCTCGTCCGGCGAGCGCGGATTGTAACACCTCGCACGCCGCCCGGTCTTGTCAACTTCTCGCCAAATCTCGCGCGCCGCCGAGGCGGGCGACGCAAAAAAAAGCACACCCCGCGGAGTGCGCTTCCGGTCGCCGAGCGGCTCGAACGTCTTCAGTGCTGCCGGTTGCCGCGCCGCCTCTGCAAAGTCGCGGCGCGCGAGGCCGGGACGAGCGCGCCCTCTCCGGGCGGGACTTCGGTGAAGTGCGAGAACTCCTCGGCGTGCGATTGCAGGTACGAGAAGAAGCGCTCGAACTCGCGCTGCATGGCGTCCATCTTCTCGCGCATGTTGAGGATGATTTCGACGCCCGCCAGATTAACGCCGAGGTCGCGCGTCAGAGACAGAATCACTTCCAGCCGTTCGAGGTCGGCGTCCGTGTAGAGCCGCGTGTTCCCCTCCGACCGCGAAGGCTTCAAAAGCCCCTCACGCTCGTAGAGCCTCAAGGTCTGCGGGTGGATGTCGTACTGCACAGCCACCGCGCTGATCGTGTATGTGCCGCCCTTACGTTTCATAATCCGGTAAACGGTAAATAGTGAATGGTGAATGGTGAATGGTGAATGGTGAAAGACAGGTTTTATCTATTCACCATTGACCATTTACCATTTACTTATTCCAGTCCCATCGCCACGCGCGGGTTCTCCGGGTTGAGTTGCGCGTAGCGCTTGAGGAGTTCTTTGGTCTCCTCCGAAATCACTTTCGGGAGCGTGACCTGTACTTCGACGAACTGGTCGCCGCGCGCCTGCGGGTTGCGAAGGCTGGGGATGCCGCGCTCGCGCAGGCGGAAGCGCTGGCCCGATTGCGTGCCGGGCGGGATGCGCAGTTGGGCCTTGCCTTCGACGGTCGGAACTTCGATCTTCGCGCCGAGCGCCACCTCGGCCACCGTCACGGGAACGGTGACGTAGATGTTCTCGCCCTTGCGCGTGAAGTGCTTGTGCTTGCCGACGTTCGTGATGATGAAGAGGTCGCCCGGCGGCGCTCCGAGCCTGCCGCCCTCGCCCTTACCGGGGACGCGCACGCGCGAGCCCGTGTCCACGCCCGGCGGGATGCGCACCTTGACCTGCTCGGACTTCGGCACCGTCCCCTTGCCGTTACAGACGGCGCACGGGCTCCGGCGCTTGCCCGCGCCGCCACAGTCCGGGCACTCCTGCGCGAAGCGCATCCGCCCGCCCGCGCGCTGCACCTGCCCCGCGCCGCCGCAGGTCGAGCAGACGACGAGCGGCCCGCCCGCGTCGCCCGCGCCGTTGCAGCGCGAGCACTGCTCGGAGCGGTTGACCGTGAGATTGGTCGTGAGACCCGTCACGGCCTCCTCGAACGAGAGCGCCAGAGGCATCTCGATGTCCGCGCCGCGCTGCGGCATCGGTCGCGGCGGCTCGCGCTCGGCCTTGCCGCCGCCGCCGAACAGCTCCGAGAAGATGTCTCGGAAGCTCGACCCGCCGCCCGAAGTTGAAGAAGAAGAAGAGGAGGTCGAGCCGCCGAAGTCGAAGCCCGTGAAGTCGAACGGAGCGCCCCGGCCCGCGCCGCCGCCAGCGCCGCCCGGCCCGCCGCCTCGGCCCGCCATGTCGGCGAGGTTGTCCGAGTACTGGCCGAAGCGGTCGAAGACGGCGCGCTTCTTCGGGTCGGAGAGCACGTCATGCGCCTCCGTGATCTTCTTGAAGCGCTCCTCGGCGCTCTTGTCGCCCGGATTCACGTCCGGGTGAAACTTGCGCGCCATGCGCCGGTAAGCCTTCTTGATCTCTTCCGGCTTGGCGTCCTTCTTGACGCCGAGCACCTGATAGTAATCTTCTTTTGCCATTTGCAGACAGTGAGCAGTGAGCGGTGAGCAGTAAGCAGTAGAAGCGTGCTT
>DASTQX010000108.1:0-15485 GCA_035761505.1 Pyrinomonadaceae bacterium | reverse complement strand
GCGCCGCTCGCGTTGGTGCTCGCACGAAGGGCGTGCTCATGCCCGGCGCAGACTGTTGACCCGCCCCGTCGTATTCTCTCAGTACGGCTGGTGCTTATCGCTGGCCGGGATTTGTATCAAACCCGCGCCCCCCTGACAACTCCCGAAGTGGGCTGTCAAGGGGCGTGCCCTTGAAAGCGGTGAGCAGTGAGCAGTGAGCAGATGTTTGGAAAATTATCCGGGAAGCCTCTTAATCAGTGGCTTTTGCAAACAACTGCTCACTGCTTTCTGCTCACCTTCTTTCTGTTTTCCCCGGCGGTGTGCTAAAGTCTGGAATGTACAAGCCTTTGGCAGTGTTTTGAAGAATGCAAGAGGCCGAACTCAAAGTAGAGTCATTCTTCATCCAGCCGCCACACCAGTCTACAAGTAGAAGAGCGCCCGACACGCCTTTTGGTGGAGCGAACTTTCAGGCCGCAATGGGATCACGGTTGCAGCAAGGCGAAACCGAGTCCGGCGAGCGTCCGCGTGACGCCGCCGCTTCTCGTGCCGTCGTCAACATCAGCGAGGCGCGGCACTCCTCCGGGGGCCGCGCGGCGGTCGTCACGACCGAGGCGCTCTATCAGGAGCTCGAAACGACGCGCGAGCTGCTCGACCGAGGGTTGCCGAGCGCGGCTGAGGCGCGTCTGCGCCACGTCGTCAACGCCTCCCGCCGCGAGCCGAAGCTCCGCGCGCTGGCGCGGCGCACGCTCTCGCAGACGCTCGAAGTTTTGGGCCGCTACCGCGACTCGCTCGAAGCCGTCGAGGAGTACGAGTCGGCGGAGGCGCACGCCGCGCTCGACGCCGAGACGCTCTCGTCGCTCCGCGTCCAACTCGGCATCGCGTACAACTACACGGGCGACCACCCGAAGGCCATCGCGCTCCTCAACGCCGAGTTGAAGGACGCGACCGAGGCCGCCTCCGACACCCGCCTCGGCGAAATCTACGCCGCGCTCGCCCGCGTCTATCGCTCGATCAACGAGTACTCCATCGCGCGCGACCACAGCAACAAGTCGCTCGACTACTTCCGCCGCCGTGGCGACTGGCGGGGCTTGGCCGAGAACTACTTGGGGCTCGCCCTCGCGGACATGCACGAGGGCCACTACGAACCCTCGCTCGATAATTTCGAGCAGGCCATCCAGCTCATCGGCGACCGCCCGGCTCCCTTCCTCCTCGGCAAGATTTACAACAACATGGCCGCCGCCTACTGGTTCCTCCGCCGCCCGCACGACGGCATCCGCGCGCTGGAGAAGGCCGTCGAGTACCACGAGCGGACGGAGCACAGGGACAACGCCGCGACCGGCTACAACAACCTCGGCATCAACCTCATGGTCATCGGCGAGTGGGATCGGGCGCACGCCGCCTTCCTGCGCGCCCTCAACCTCTCGGTGGAGATAGACAAAGACGGCGCGCACGCCTCGATGATCTACGACTCGCTCGGCGAGTTGCGGATGCTGCGCGGCGACCTCGAAGAGGCGCGCGGCTATCTGGAACGCGCCGTGCGGATCGCGACCGACAACAGCAAGAAGTGGTACGAGGCGCAGGCGCGGCGCACTCTGGGGCGCTGCCTCGTCGCGCTCGACCTGCCGGTCGAGGCGCTCACGCTGGGCGAGCAGGCGCTCGCGCTCGCCGAGAGCATGGGCGACCGGCAGGCGGTCTGCGAGTCGAACCTCCTGCTCGCCGAGGCGCACCTCATGCGCGGCGACCTCGAAGAGTGCGGGACGCTCCTGCAAAAGATTTCCGAAGAGACTTCCGACTCGGCCACCGACATCGGCGTCGCGGGCGAGGCGCAGAGGCTCTTCGGCCTGCTCGCCCTCGCGCAGCAGGACACGACCATCGCCGCCTACCACTTCGGGCGCTGCCTCTCGATCTGGGAGATGCTCGGCGACCGCTACCGTTGCGCGCGCGCGCACTTCTGGCTCGGTCGCGCCAACGCCTCGGCGCATCCCGAACGCGCCGCCGAACACTTGGGACTGGCCGTCCACGCCTTCCGCGAGTTGGGCGCGCGCCTCGACCTCGAACACGCCGAGGCGGCGGTCGTCGAACTCGAAGGCGGGACGCCGCCGGAAGTGCAGGAAGAGCCGCCCGCGCCCGCGCAACTTTTGACACTGCGGCTGGCCGAGGCCGTCGCCTCGCGCGAGTTGCTGCTGCGCGAGTTGGCCGCCGTCATCCATCAGGAGACGCGCGCCGAGCGCGTCCTCGTCGCCGAGGCGGGCGAGGATGGTCAAACGAAGGTCGTCGTCGCGCACGGCTGCACGAACGAAGAGTCCGAGCGGCTGGCCGCCGCGCTCGAACAGGCGCAGACCGACGAGCAGCGCGAGGCTTTCGCCGTCCGTTATGACGCGCAGTTGATCGTCCTTCGCTCGTCCAACGCGCCGCCCGCGACCGTCCTCATCTCGCCGCGCGCGCAGAGCACTCTGCCCGGCCACACGCCGCTCGAACCCCTCCTGCGCGTCGTCGAACTCGGCATGGATGTCTGTGCCCTGCGCGCGCGCACGCGCACGGGCGGCGGCGCGCAGGCTCCGGACTCTCTGGCGGGGGCGTCTTTGATGCCCGGCTTCATCCATTCGAGCCCGGCCATGACGCGCCTCGTGGACGAGGTGCACAAGATACGCTCGTCGGACGTGACCGTGCTCGTCACGGGCGAGTCGGGGACGGGCAAGGAACTGGTCGCGCGCGCCATCCACGCCATCTCCTCGCGCCGCAGCAAAGTCTTCATCCCGTTCAACTGCACCGCCGTCCCGAAGGAGCTTTCCGAGGGCTACCTCTTCGGCTACCGGAGGGGCGCTTTCACCGGCGCGGTCAACGACTCGCCGGGCGTCATCCGCTCGGCGGCGGGCGGCACGCTCTTCCTCGACGAAGTGGGCGACCTCCCTTTGGACGTGCAGCCGAAGCTCTTGAGATTTTTGCAGGAGGGTGAGATTCAGCCGCTCGGCGAGCAGAGGCCGCAGAAGGTTGACGTGCGCATCATCGCGGCGACCAACACCGACCTCGAAGCGATGGTCGCCGACGGTCGTTTCCGCGAAGACCTCTACTACCGCTTAAACGTTATCCGCCTGCGCGTGCCGCCCCTTCGCGAGCGCCGCTCGGAAGTCCCGACCATCGTCAACTATTACATCAACCATTACTCGAACAAGTTCGGGCGGCGCGACATCCAGATTACGCCGCAGACCTTAGACCTCCTGATGGTCTGCGACTGGCCCGGCAACGTGCGCCAGCTTTGCAACGAAATCCAGCGCATCGTCGCGCGCGCCGAAGACGGGACGGTGCTCACGCCCGAACACCTCTCGCCCGAACTCAAGCGCACCGCCGCCGCCGACCCGGCCACGAGCCACACCTCGCTCTCGCATCTCCACTCGTCCGCGGCCTCAGCCGCCGCCGACGAGGCGCTCGCGCAGGGGCTCACGCTCGCCGACGCAATGGCCGAATTGGAGCGCCGCATGATCGCCGAGGCGCTCCGCAAACACAACGGCAACATCTCGCGCGCGGCCCGCGAACTAGGGCTCACGCGCCGCGGCCTCTACCTCAAACTAGGCCGCCACGACCTGAGCGCCAGCGCCTAGCAGCGCCGCGAACGCCGCACGCGACGGCGAAAAAAGAGTCTCTGCCCCCTCCTCCTGTACCCCCGCCGAGGCACCCCGCTCGGTCGAAATTTATGTTGAGCGTTTTGCGATTTTTTTTGCCATAATTAAGCGTCCCTTAGTCACCTCGCAGGGACAAAGCTCTTCTTAACCAACGTCGGCCTCGGTCTGCGCGCAAGGAAAGGCTTGGGAACCCCGTGGAGACACTAACTCTCCTCTTCGTCGCCGGCATGCTTGTCGCCGCCATCCTCGTCACCCTTATCGTCCGCCGCGACTTCCTCGCCAACAAAGAACTCGAACGCCAAAACCCCTCTCCCCTTCCCCCCAAAATCCGCCGCCGCTAATTCATCACTCTTTAAGACAATCTCGTTCCATCGGCTGTGCGCCTGAAGTCCGTTTTGACTATCCGGTCAGGAGCTTGCCCATAAATTCAGACACGGCGAGGCCGCGTGAGCGCCCTGCCTGACGCGCCCACGCGGCCCCTCGCGGCACGGCCCGCCACCCGACAGCGGGCGTGCTCAGAGGTGCGCACGCTCCCGCATCTCTATCTGTAGTCGCAGACTAAAATGCCCATCGGTGTGAGGTCTCCTGTGATATTCTGCGCGAGTTCCATTCTTTGAAAATTTAAGGCAACGGGTCGGATGCGTGGCTCGCCTCAACCTCAAGAAGAGTGATGAGCGTCGCCGTTGAGCAAGGAAGGTTCCTACTCACGGCGAATCAGTTACGCACAGGCATTATAGACACAGTTGTATCTAAAAGCAAGAGCGCGACTCTATTGGGAGGTCGCGCCTGATGGGGTCGCCGCGTCAAAAGCCGGAGCGCCTTGCCGAAAAGCTGAAACAGATTCGTCTGTCTTTAGGTCTTTCGCAGGATGGAATGTTGGAGCAGTTAGGTCTGACTGAAGAGTTCTTTCGGAGCAGAATTTCCGCCTACGAACTTGGAAACCGCGAGCCTCCCCTCCCGGTTCTCTTGCGGTACGCGCGCCTCGTGGGAATCTCAACGGACGTGCTGATTGATGACGCTCTCGACTTACCCGCGAAGCTCCCCGCCAAGCCGAAACACTCCTGAGTGAGCCACGGAGACGGCATTGTCATCCGAAAATTGACCACCGCGCACGTCAAATCTCACACCGCCGCCTTGAGATTCAGCAGTGCGACTCGTAAAGAGGGCATTGTTAGTGCAAAACCCTTGATTGCGGGCGCGAAATTCAACTTCGCACGTGTGCAATTTAACTTTGCACGCGTGAAATCCGACATCGCACGTGTCGAAGCTCACATTGCACGCGTCAAACTCTGGATTGCGGCTGTCAAACTTACGTTTGCGGGCGCGAAATTCAACTTCGCACGCGTGGAATGTATCTTGCAGGCGCGAAAGCCGAGTCGCCATTCCTGACATCAACACGGCTGCGATGATTTAGCTTACCGATGGCTAAACGCTCGACCTGTGCGCGCGCGTCCGCAGACCCTAAACCGCGCACACGACACGCCTTCCCCACCCCGCGCCAGATTCCGGCTTCGCTGACGGAGAGCCGCTTTAACCAAAATTTCTAGTGGTTACGAAGTATCCACTGGATACTTCGTAACCACTCGTCCATTTCCTCGAATTTCCCAGCTAAAAGCGTAGTTGTGCAATTTTCGTTGCAAATGTGGATACGCGGTATCCATTTCGGGGGTGTCGAGTCGCTTTTTTCAGGGTGCGGCTGGCAGAGGGCGAAGTGTTTTGAATGTAACGGTTTACGGGTTCGCGCGGTTCGCTCACGGCGGGGGGTTTTTGTGGCATGAAGATTGAAATAGAGAAGGCCAGATCGTTGACAGAGTTTCGATAAGAGTGAAGCGGCCTTGAACTCTTAAAAGCCTGAAAGTACACCTCACTGTCAGGCACGGAACCTGTCAGCGATCCCGAAAGTTTTGAAAACTTGCTTCGCTTCCCCCGTCAGACGCGGGCAGGCGTCCAGAGCAGAAGCAGAAAAGAAGGGACTACTTAAAATGTTGCGTCAAATCACCATCAGCTTAATCCTCCTCGGCCTCCTGAGCGCCACCGTCGCCCCCCTCACGGTCAACGCGGCCCCGGCCTCCAAAAAGACCTCCACGAAGAGCGAGAAGCGCCAGTCGAAGCTCGCGCCGGAATTCGATTCCGCGTCGGGCTCCAAAGACATGGTGCGCGTCATCGTGCAGACCAACGGTCGCCCCTCCGCCGCGCAAGAGAACGCGGTCAAGGGCAAGGGCGGCGCGAAGCGCGGCCAGTTCGACGAACTCGACGCCATGACCGTTGACGTGCCCCGCAGCGCCATCGCCGAACTCTCGGCGCGCGAGGACGTGACCTACATCTCGCCCGACCGCACCGTGTCGGCGCAGATGAGCTTGACGCGCGAGACGACCGGCGCGGCCATCGCGCAGGCGGGACAGAACAAGGGCACGGGCCTTACCGGCAAGGGCGTCGGCATCGCCATCATTGACAGCGGCATCAGCGCCTCGCACCCCGACTTCCAGACGGCCAATGGCAAGTCGCGCATCGTCGCCTCGATGGACTTCACCAACCCCGGCAACGTGCAGGGCAGCGGCATCCTGATGTCGGACGGCATCCTGATGTCGGACGGCATCCTGATGAGCGACGGCGTGGGCGGCGACAAAGACGGTCACGGGACGGGCGTGGCGGGCGTCGCCGCCGGTAACGGCGCGGCCTCGAAGGGTTACGCGAACCACACCGGCATCGCCCCCGAAGCCAACATCATCAACCTCAAGGCTCTCGGCGACGACGGCACGGGCTCGACGAGCGCGACGCTCTCGGCCATCAACTGGGCGATTGCCAACCGCAAGCGCCACAACATCCGCGTCCTCAACATGAGCCTCGGCACCCCGGTGCGCGAGTCCTTCCGCCTTGACCCCTTGTGCAAGGCCGTGGCGCGCGCCGTCCAGTCGGGCATCGTCGTCGTGGCGAGCGCGGGCAACAACGGGCGCACCGAAGAGATCGTCGGCCACAAGGCGAATGGCGACCCCATCTACCGCGCCCTCTACGGCAGCATCAACAGCCCCGGCAACTCGCCTTACGCGATCACGGTCGGCGCGTCCGACTCGAACGGAACGGTCAAGCGCTCCGACGACTTGATGGCGCAGTTCTCCTCCAAAGGCCCGACGCGCATTGACCTCATCGCCAAGCCCGACCTCGTCGCGCCGGGCCGCGGCATCGTCGCCCCGATGTCGCAGGAGCAGCCGCACACCGCCGCGCAGCGCCCCGACCGCGTCGTCCAGTCAACGGCCAACGGCGCGCTCGCCAACGTCTATTACACCTACTACGGCACTTCGTTCTCGGCCCCGGTCGTCAGCGGCACCATCGCCCTGATGCTCGAAGCCAACAAGTCCCTGACCCCCGTTCTGGTGAAAGCCTCTCTGCTGCGCACGGCGAATGCTCTCCCCACCTCGCTCTTCGGCAACGGCACGCAGAGCGTGCTTCAGCAGGGCGCGGGTCAGGTCAACTCCGCGGCGGCGGTCGAGATGGCGCGCGCCATCGTCCCGAACGCCGACAAGCTCACGGCCAACACCCGCATCTTCCGCAAAGGCGTGACGCTCAGCTCGCTCAGCCCCTCGGTCAACATCGGCGGCGAGCCGGTCGCGGCTTCCTCTCGCGTCCTCTACTCGAACGGCGTCCTCTTCAGCGAGCGCCCCGTGCTCCTCAACGGCATCCTGATGAGCGACGGCATCCTGATGTCGGACGGCATCATCCTGACGGACGGCTTCGTCCTCAGCAACGGCATCCTGATGTCGGACGGCATCTTGATGAGCGACGGCATCATCTTCACCGGCGGCATCCTGATGTCGGACGGCATCATCTTCACGGGCGGCATCCTCATGTCGGACGGGATTTTGATGAGCGACGGCAAACTTGAGGGCGACGGTATCATCTTCACCGGCGGCATCTTGATGAGCGACGGGATTCTGATGAGTGACGGAATCCTGATGAGCGATGGCATCCTGATGAGCGACGGCATCTTGATGAGCGACGCGGTCAAGCTCGGCAGCGACGGCATCCTGATGAGCGACGGGATTCTGATGTCGGACGCGATTTTGATGAGCGACGGCATCATCTTCACGGGCGGCATCCTGATGTCGGACGGCATCCTGATGAGCGACGGGATTCTGATGAGTGACGGAATCCTGATGAGCGACCGCGCGGCCCTCTAAAAAAGTCGCCGGGGGCACCCCGTCTGACGCTTTACCCGACGCAACGGTCAGACGGACAGAGGGCGGGCGGTGTTGTTTGGGGCAGCATCGCCCGCCCTCTACTGGCGGGGAGAGTGAGCGGGAAGCGGTCGGCAGTTATCAAGGAAGAAGGCAGCCGGGTTGATTCACAACCGGGCTGCCTTCTTCCTTTACGGCGTTCTACCGACCGCGCTCTGCTCATTCCCCTTCATCAAGGGCCGAAGCGCAGGCGGTACTCGAAGGAGGTGATAAAGGCTTCGACCATCTGGGCTTGGACAAAGTTGCCGTTGAACTCGTTGAGCTTGCCGAGCCAGAAGTTGAAGCCGCCGAAGTTCGTGTCCGGCGGGTCGTCAGGGTTGCGGCGCATGTAGCCGAAGTATTGCATCAGGACGAACGCCTTGTTGAACTCGGCGGCGACGAGGTCTGCGTCCTCGGCCACTTTCCTCAAGACACTCGCGCGCCCGCTGTTGTTGTTATTCGCGCTCAGCTCGTTAATCAACTGCGCGCGCTCGTCCGCCGAGAGCACGCCGCCCGCGTTCGCGTTCAGAGTATCTACGAACTGCGTCGGGCTCATCCCCGCCGGGTAGCGCGCCGCGAACTCGGCGCGGCTGACCAGCTCAAGCGCGAAAGCCTGCTTGTTCGCGTCGAGTTGCGCGGGCCAGTTGCCGACGCCGACCACGACGCCGCGACCGATGCGCTGCGTGTCGGGAAAGAACTGCTGCATCCGCACGGGCACGGGCCGGTTCGGCAGGTTGCCGAAGGCCGCCTTGTACATCCGATAGACGAAGTAGCCCGTCTCCTTGAACTCAATCGAGAGGAAGAAGGCCGCCGAGACGTTGACGCGCTTGATGGAGACGCAAGAGGCGTCCGCGCCGCACGAAGTTATCTCGTTCGTCCAGAACCGAAGGCCGCCCGCGTCCGGCTCGCGCGAGAGGAAGTCGCGGTAGTGCTGCGCGACGAAGAACTGCGGGTCGTCAATCAGGTTCGGCCCCGACGCGCCGACGCCGTTCGGCAGGTCAACCGTCAGCCCGCCGGAGACGTAAGAGACCTGCCCCGTGCCCGATTGCAAACGGATGCTGTAATCGCCGGGCGGCGTGACGACGCTCAGCGCCACGTCGAAGCTCAGCACGGGGATGCCGAAGCCGGGCACGTCCTGCACGTTCGAGACGTTGATGAAAGGCGAGTTCAGAGTCACGGCGTTGACGACGCCGAGGTTCTGGCCGCCGACCCACACGGTCGTGGTCTGGCCGGGGACGAGCGCGACGGGCGTGGTCGAGAGCATCCCGGCGCTCGCCAGTCCGACGAAGGTCGGGTTAAAGGGAATCGCCCCGCCCTGCACGCTGAAGCTGAAAGGGGTCGCCGCGTCAGCCGAGACGTTGGCCGTCCCCGCCTCGGTCGTGAGGAAAGGCGTGGTGCTCGTGTTCGACAGCCCCTGATACGCGCCGCTGCGCGAGGCAATCTGGTTCGCGGCGACGGGCTCGTCCAAGTATTCGGCGACCACCCGGTACTGACCCGGCGGGAGGCTTTCGATGCGGTAGAAGCCGTTCGGCAAAGCGATGTTCCCGGCAAAGACGCGGCCCGTCGAAATCTCCTCGGCCCAGACGTGCGCGCCGAAGGCCGCCGCGCCGCCGACGTAAGTGACAGTCCCCTCGATGCGGCCCAGACCGTTGCGCGGCCCGTAGATCGAGCGCAGCCCCGCCACGTCGTCGCTCGAAAGCGTGCGGACGTTCTGCGCGGGCAGCCCGTGCGTGCCGTTGACGCCCTGACGCGGCTGCATCGAGGCCGAGAGCACGCCCGAATGTTCGAGTCCGAGCATGTGGCCGATCTCGTGGACGAAGGTGGATTCGAGGTCGTAGCTGCCGCTCGTCCCGTCGGTCGAGAAGAAGCTTGAGACGATGCCGCCCGTGAAGGGGTCGCGCCGCGCGATGTTCGGGTTGACGGCCATGTCGGCCTCGAAGATGGCCCCGGCTGCGTCGAAGAAGACGCGCGCGCGCCCCGGCGTCGTGTCGCTCGAAAACTGCGAGGCGTTCGACGCCGCGACCGTAATCAAGCTCACGCCGTCCTGCGCCATCGTCTGGTTCGTCGAGAAGGCGACGACGTTGAACTCGATGTCGGCGGCCTGCGACCAGCGCGCTAAAGCCCTGCGCGCCGCGCCCACCACGTCGCTCCCCGGCTTGATGAAGGTCTGCGGGGCCGTGAGCGAGTCCGAGAGCGCGACGTTGATCGTCCTCGTCGTCCAGCGGACTTGCGTGGCCGCGTTCGTCCCCGTGAACTGGAGCGTGTAGGAGCGCGTGAGCGCCGACGGCGCGAGGACGAGTGCCGCGAGTAGCAGCAGCGTGAATGTCAGACGCATGTTTACCCTCTGAAAGTTTTAGTCTTGGTACTTTTGAGGCTTCTTGATGAGGAGAGAAAACTTCGGAGAACTGTACGGGGGCGCTGCCTCCCTGACGGGCAGCACAAACATCATAGCAAGACCGACGCCGACACTTCAAACAGAATCTTTCCCGGTCGCACCGGAAGAGCCCGCCTAGAGGGGCGAAAGAATTGAGCCCACGAGGCGTGCCGTGGGCTCAATTCTTTCGCCCCTCTAAAGGAGCTTCCGCAGGCTCGTTCGGGTTCGGGTCGCCGCCGGGCCTCGGAAAGTTTAACGTTTCCGGGGGCGCGGGACGGCGGTGCTGCTCGTCGTCGTCGCCGGGGATGAAACGCCCGTCGTCCCGTCGGCGATGGCCGCGGAGTCGTCGAAGGGCGCGGGGCCGGCGGTGCTCTGGCGCGCGCCGCGCAGGTCTGCGAAGGCGACGACCGTCAGAAGTCCCGCGACGCTCAGGGTGGCGAGCACGTAGAGCAGCGCGACCTGCTCCTGCCACAGCAGCAGGATGATGACGGCGATGACGGCGAGGCTGATGTAGAGCGACTTACGGCTCTTGCGCCGCCCGCGCGGGGCGACGGTTTTCTTCACGTTTCGACTCATGGATGGACTCTCCTGAAAATTTCGTGACCCGGCAAAAACGGTAATTTACCACACGCGCGCGTCCGGCGGCGAGCCGCCCCGGCGCGCAGAAAAAGAGGCTGGCCGTGGGCGCGGCCAGCCTCTCGAAGCCTCAGACCGGGCGAGACTCTTGCGGCTACTGGATGACCCTGTATGAACTCGCCGAGATGACGTTGCTCGCGCCCGCCTGCGCGAAGCCGAGGAGCGTCATCGGGAGGTTTTTGAGCGACCACGGCGAGCCGTCCGACACGTCAATGATGTCGTAGGGCTTGAGCGCGATGTCGGGCTGCTTCTGCTTGCGGATGGCGTCGAGGTCGGCGACGATGATTTCGGGCTCCAACTCGCCGCCCGGCTTCGTCCGCACGATGCGCACCTTGTCGGTCTTGGCCCCTTTACGAGCGCCGCCGACCTGCGCGATGGCGCGCGAGAGCGACAGGTTCTCGCGGAGGTAGAGGCTGTTGGGCGCGATGACCGCGCCGGTCACGTAGATCGGGTAAGCCTCCTGCACGACGATGATGTCGCCGGGACGGACGTAAGGGTTGGCGGTCTCTTTGCCCGCCCTCACGTCGAGGATTTTATAGGTCGAGTAAGGGAGCGCCAGAGCGTCGTCGCCTTCCGGGCGCTTCTCCAAAGCCAACTGCGCCGCGTCCTCCGGCTCAGGGCACATCAGCGGCGAGGTGTGAAAAATCTGGATGTCGCCGCTCGCCTGCTCCGTGACGCTCCCGGCTGAGGCCAGCACTTCGAGGAGCTTCGTGCGCCGCAGCATGCTCACTTTCGTCGGGCTGCGCACCGCGCCGAAGACGGTCGCGGGCGGGCGGCTCCGCATCTCGGTGACGCGCAGGCTCACCTGCGGCCTCTTGATGTACTTGGCGAGGGCGTCGGTGATCTCCTTCCGAATCTCGCGGTCGGTGCGGCACTGCGCGAGGATCGGCGTATCTACGAAGGGCACTTCAATCCGCCCCTCGTCGTCCACGACGAGTTGGCCGTTGAACTGCGGCTCGTTGAAGACCCTGAGGTCGAGCACGTCGCCGGGGCCGAGCAGGTACTTCTTGACGCCCATGCTGTCGAGCGCGCCGGAGGCCGACGTGCCGACGTTGGCCGCGGCGTCCGTAATCTGCGGCGGCGGCGGCGCGCTCTGCTGCGCGAGCGCGGCGGGCGAGGACGTGACGCCGAAAGCGAGCGCGAAGAGAAGGCTTTTGATCTTCATAAATCTTCTTCCTGTGGAGTGGGACGCAAAAAGTTTCGGGGGTTCTGACGGTCGCCTCGGAACTCTGACGAAACAGTGTAGATGCCGGGCGCGCATCTCGCGGCTGCCCCGCGCGCCTGAAACTTTTCCGCCACGGCCTTTTAAGTCGTGTCCGCGACGGGCCGGGCCGGTTCAACCGAAGGCCCGAATTATCGCACAAAAGCCGGAAAATACCAATTCAACGCCGCCCCGCGCCTCGCCTTGACCGCTTCCCTTCCGCGCGGACGCGTTCGACCTCCGAAGGTCTCTTACGAGACCGTCTCTTCGCCGCCGTCCGGAGCGCCGACGTTGAAGTTGGCGGGCTCGGCTCGTCGCTGGCGCGCGTCGCCCGTTCCGTCCGCGCCGGGCGGCGGGTCAAACCCCGGCTCGATGGTCGAGATACGCGCGCGCAGCAGCTCAATCTCGCGCTGGATACGCGCGGCGGCCTCCTCGCGCGCGTCCTCGCCCATGTCGGCGCGCGAGAGGTAGAAGAGCGCGTCGCGGTAGCGCGCGACGGCGCGCGCATACTTGCCGCGAAAGGCCGAGCGCTCGGCCATCTCGACCCACTGGCCGACCTTGACCGAGGCGATGAAGTTGCGTATCGCCAGAGAGGAGTCGCGCAACTCCTGCTCTTCGGGGTAGAGCTTGAGCGCTTCGCCCAAGACTTCGAGCGCGCGTTGCGCCGTCTCGATGCGGTCGGAGAGACGCACGCGGCGCTGCGCGTCCTGCGTCAGCCGCGTCGCCTCGCCGCGAGCCCAGCCGAGGAGGTGTTTCTTCTGCTGCGCGCGGACGCGCTCCTGTCCCGAACGCAGCGCGACGCGCATCTCGTTCCCGCCGCTCGAAGTCCGCAGAGCCTCCTCCGAGTTCGCCAGATACTGCTCGCACAGGCGGTAGGCTTCGAGGTGCTCTTCGGGCGTCGCGCCCGCCGCGTCCAGTTCGGCGAGTCTCTGTTGGAGCGCGCGGAGCGCGGCCACGGAACCCTGCATGCTCGACCAGTTGCCCGCCGTCGCGGCTGTCGCCGGGGCGGCGACGCTCTTCAAAGGCGTTCGCGGTTGCACGTCGCCCCCGCGCATCTCCTGCTCCAACTCGCGCGTGTAGCGTGCCCACGCCCGGCGCATCACGACCTCGCGCGCGGCGGCGGCGATGAGGATGACGAACCCGGCGGCGAGCCCCGCCGGAATCCACGGCGCTTCGTCGCCGTCGGCGCGCAGGACGAACCAGATGACGAGGAAGAGCCCGAACGAGAGCCCGCCCGCGGCCACCATGTAGCCGACGGTCGAAGGCATCTTCGGATGCGCCGTGCGCGCGCGCCGCGCCGCGCCCGAAGGCGCGCGCCGACCGATACTCTTCTGCGCGATGTGTTCGGCTGAACGGGCTGGCAAAAATTCTCTCCGGCTGAAACGGGTGCTCCTGACGGCTCTCAGGGAAGACATCCTGTCCCCTGTGACGAGGCTCGAATTATATTCGTTCTTCGCAGCCCCGTCCATCGAACGCCCCGGCGCGCGGCGGCGCTCTTGGGCGGCGTCGGCGGGGCGGGTAAAGAAGTGCTGCGTGATTTCAAAAAGGCTGGAAGTCGCGCGGCGATGTGTTTATACTGGCTGCCGTTTTAAGGTTTGAGGGTTTTCAAACCACACGCCATCCTCCCCGGCAAGGGGTCTTCCGGCGAAGGGATTTTCAAGGCAGTTTGACGGGCAAGGGCGCGCACGGAAGCAGCCGTCCCGACGAGGAGTCCGAAAGTATTATGGAGATCAAGTGTCAGAAGTGCGGAGCCACCGCCGACGACGATCAGGCTTTCTGCTCGAAGTGCGGGGCGGTGCTCGGCATGGGCGACGCGGGCCAGCCGCGCGAAGACTCTCCGCCGAATCTGGCGGCGACCGTGGTCGGGAAATTTCCCTTCACGCCGCCGCCGAAACCTGCGGCCACCCCGCCGCAGCAGCAGCCGCAGAGCGCGCAACCTCCGACGGGCACGCCTCCGCCCATGCGACCGCAGCCGCAACCACCACAGCCGCCGCAGCAGCAGCATCAGCCTCCGCCGCACGTCTTGCCGCCCTCGCTCACCGCGCCGCCGAAGTCCGGCGGCAGCAACGCCACGCTGCTCGTCATCATCGGCTTCGTCGCCGTGCTGCTCGTCGGCGCGCTGCTGATTTACCTGTTCCTGTCCAACCTCCGGTAGAGATGTTGACGAAGAATCAAGAGCCTCCTCAAACCCCCGGCGCGTGCGCGCCCCGGTCGCGGCGCGCGCGCGAGGCGCACGGCACATGAGCCAACAGCCCACGGCCTCCCCACACTACCAGCACGCGCCGGTCGTGACGGCATACGGCCCGGCGAGGCGGAGCGGCCTGCGCTGGGCCGCCGCGCTGCTGGCCGCTTTTCTGGGCGTGCTGTGCGGGCTCACGACGCTCTGGATCATCGGCTACGGGACGGGGCTCGTGCCGTTCCTCACCGGCCTCTTCGTCGCCGCGCTGCCCGTGCCCGTTTACGTGACGCTTGTGCTCTGGCTCGACCGCTACGAGCCGGAACCCGCTTGGATGCTGGCGACCGCCTTCTTCTGGGGCGCGCTCGTCGCGGTCTTCTTCGCCATCCTCATCAACTCGTTCGGCGGGGCGGTCGTGCGCGAGCTGTACGACGAGGACGCCGCCACCTTCTACGGCCTCGTCATCTCGGCCCCGCTCGTCGAGGAGAGCTTCAAGGCGCTCGCGCTCTTCGTGCTCTGCTTCTGGAAGCGCGACGAGTTCGACGGCGTGCTCGACGGCATCATCTACGCGGCGATGATCGGACTCGGCTTTGCGATGACCGAGAACGTGAAGTACTACAGCGAGGCCGTGGCCGAGAGCAACGCCGTCGGCGTCTTCGTCGTGCGCGGACTGTTCTCGCCCTACGCGCACCCGCTCTTCACGAGCATGACGGGCATCGGCTTGGGGCTCGCGCGCCAGTCGCGCAACGTTGCGGCGAAGGCCGTGCTCCCCTTCGTCGGCTTCGCGCTCGCCGTCGTCCTGCACGCGGGCTGGAACGGCTCAGCCTACTTCGCGCAGAAGCTCGACAACGGGCTGCTCGTTTTGGGGATGTACTTCCTCGTGATGGTGCCGACCTTCATCGCGCTGCTCCTCGTCATCTACTTCGCGCTGCGGCGCGAGGGAAGGATTCTGCGCGAGCACCTCCGCTGCGACTTTGAGCGCGGGCTGCTGACGCTCGAAGAGTACGAGCGTGTGTGCTCCGTCCGCAGCCGCGCAAGTGCTTCGTTCAACGCGCTCACGCGCGGCGGCACGGGCGCTTGGCGCGCGCGCCGGCAGCTCCACCGCACGGCGAGCGAGCTGGCCTTCCACCGCTGCCGCGTCTCGCGCGGCATCACGGCCCGCGACGGCTCGGACGCGCACCGCGAGGCGTCCTACATCCGGCAGATTTACGAACTCAGGTTGCGGCTGGCCTCGGACAAGGCGTGAGCGGGTCGCGGCGCGGTGGCACATCTTCCGTGCCCCGCGCCC
>DASTQX010000107.1:0-3725 GCA_035761505.1 Pyrinomonadaceae bacterium | reverse complement strand
GTCTCGACGGACGGTCGCTTCGTCGAGATGATCGAGCTTCCGCGCGACGCGCACCCGTGGTTCCTCGGCTGCCAGTTCCACCCGGAATACAAGTCGAAGCCGCTCGCCCCGCACCCACTGTTTGCATCTTTCGTCGGGGCGGCTTACCGTAATCGCATGCGCGACGAGGCTTCCTCGGTCGAGGGCACGGGCGAGGGCGAGGCGGCGACGCACGAGCGCGCGCAGTTGGTGGCCGGTGACGACTGAAATCAAAAACTCTATCAAAAAAAGGGGAGACCGCGATGAGCGAGAGCGAACTCGGAGCAGCGCAGGGCAAGGACACGGACGACACTTCGGAACTCCTGAGCCCGACGGAGAAGATCGAGGGCAAGACGCCGACACTGCCCGGCGTCGAGAACCCTGAGAGCGAAGAGATCAAACAGGAAACGAACCCGAACACGGAGTAAAGGAAACGATCAACGCGGAACGCTGAACGATGAACTGAAGGAGAGTTTGGTTTAGTTCATCGTTCGGCGTTTCGCGTTCATCGCCTGTTTTTATGCTTGAGTGTCCACAGTGCGGTCGGCTGTACGCTTCGGACGTGAGCGAGTGCCCGGAGGACGGGACGGTCTTGCGCGCCGACCCGACCGTCGCGGCGGACATCCCGGTTGACCCGCTCGTGGGCCGCACCTTCGACGATAAGTACCGCCTCGACGCGCGCCTCGGCGAAGGCGGGATGGGGACTGTCTATCGCGCGACGCACCTCTTGATCGAGCGGCCCGTCGCTGTCAAGGTCTTGAACCCGCGAATGGTGACGGACGAGGCAGCGCGCGAGCGCTTCCGCCGCGAGGCGCGCGCTTCGGGCCGCATCCAGCACTCGAACGCCGTCGCCGTCACCGACTTCGGCGAGACGCGCGACGGGCTCGTCTATATCGTCATGGAGCTGCTCGAAGGCCGCCCCTTGCGAGAGCTGCTGGCGCGCGAGTCGCCGCTCGACCCGGCGCGCGCCGTCTCCCTGATGTTGCAGGCGGCGGCGGCGGTCGCGGCGGCGCACGAGGCCGGGGTCATCCACCGCGACTTGAAGCCGGGCAACATCTTCGTCGTCCAGAGGCCGCACGTGCCGCACATCGTCAAGGTGCTCGACTTCGGCATCGCCAAGCTCGGCGCTGACCCGACCGACGGCGGAGAAGGGAACCCGATCAACACGCTGACGGGGACGGGCGTGATGATCGGGACGCCGCGCTACATGTCGCCCGAACAGTGCGACGGAGCGCCGCTCACGCCCGCCTCGGACGTGTACTCTCTCGGCGTCATCCTTTACGAGATGCTCACGGGCCAGACGCCCTTCACGGGCGCGACGCCTCTGGCGCTGGCGCTGAAACATTCCTCGGAGCCGCCTCGCTCGCTGCGCGAGATCGTCCCGACCGTCCCGCCGCCGCTCGAAGAGGTAGTCTTGCGCGCGCTCGCCAAGAGCCCGCAGGAGCGACCGCAGGACGCGGGCGAGTTCCGCCGCGAGCTGTACTACGTGGCCGAGCGGCTCGGCCTCGAACACTCGGCGGGCTTCAGCGCCCCGACCATCGAATCCCTGCGCGACGCCGGGACGGAGACGCCTTCTGGTCGGCTCGTCATAGACATCGAGCGCCTGCGCAGCAACCGCGCCACCGCGCAGACCTCCGAGGCCGTCATCGAAACTGCCGAAGGCGACGTGTTTCAGACCGGCGGCAGGCCAGCCGTCCAGACGCCTTCGTCGTCGTCATCGTCATCCGCCAGCGACGCTTCGCCAGCAGCCTCTTCGTCAACGCCGTCGCCTTCAGCCGTCCCCTCATCCACGTCGCAAACGAGCCGCGCGCGCCGCGCACCCGATGGCGGCGGTTGGAAGGCTTGGCTCACGCAGCCGCCGGTGCTCGTCGTCCTCATCTGCGTCGCGCTGCTCGTGCTCGCGGGCGTGTTCACGTTGCTGCGCTCTTCAAATCGCTCCGGCGCAATCGGCCCCGGCGCGGCCCTCGGCGACGAAGCGGAGGATGCCATCGGGCGCGACCCTTCGGCCTCGGAGCAAGCGCCGCGCGGGAGGTCTTTCGCGCAGCCGCGCAACGCCGCCGAGTTCTACCAGAACGGCGCTTATTACATCTCCGTCCACAGCTACGACGCCGCCGTCCGCGACCTCCGCCGCGCCGTCGAGTTGCAGCCCCAGTTTCCCGAAGCGCACAACCGCTTAGGGCGCGCGCTGCTGCGCAAAGGGCAGTACGGCGACGCCGCCGAGTCCTTCCGCACCGCCGTCCGACAGCGCGGCGGCAAGTACCCGACGGCGCAATACAATCTCGGCTTCGCGCTTCAGTCGCAGGGGAAGACCGACGACGCCGTCGAAGCCTACAACCAAGCCATCGAGACGAGCGGCGGCAAGTACCCGGACGCGCACTATCAGGTCGGCAGCATCCTCCTCGGTATTCCGGGCCGTGCGGGCGAGGCCGTCGCCCCCTTGCGCAAGGCCATCGAGCAGAACGGCGGGCGCGACCCCGAAGCGCACTTCAAACTCGGAGCCGCGCTCGCGCAGCAGAAGGACTACGCGAACGCCGAGGCCGCGCTCCGCACCGCCATTGACCAGCGCGGCGGCGACTTCGCCTACGCGCACTACAACCTCGCCTTGCTCTACGAAGAGACGGGCCGCACGACCGACGCCATCCGAGAGTTCGAGACGTTCTTGCAGCAAGCCCCGCGCGACGAGAACCGCCGCCGGGTCGAGAACAGCCTCCGCGACCTGCGGCGGCGGGCCGGGCGTGAGGCGAGCCGGCAGCCCCCTCAGGTTAACCGGCAGGAAGGGAACCAAAACCAGTGAGTGAAAGAGGCGGGCCGGAGTCCATCAAGCCTTTCCGCGTCGGCGGCGCGACCTTCGGCGACGGTCGCCTGACGATCATCGCCGGGCCGTGCGTCGTCGAGTCGCGCGAGCACGTCCTCATGATGGCGCGCGAGTGCCTGAAGCGCACGCAGGACGCGGGGCTCGACTACGTCTTTAAAGCCTCCTTCGACAAGGCCAACCGCTCCTCGCACGAATCCTTTCGCGGCATCGGCGTCCGCGCGGCGCTCGACGCGCTCCGCGCCGTCAAAGAGGAGACGGGCCTCCCCGTCCTGACCGACGTGCACGACGTTTCGCAGGTCGAGACGGCGGCGGAGGTCGCCGACGTGCTGCAAATCCCCGCGTTCCTCTCAAGGCAGACCGACTTGATCGTCGCCGCCGCGCAGACGGGCCGCGCCGTCAACGTCAAGAAGGGCCAGTTCCTCGCGCCGCAGGATGCGCGCAACATCGTCTCGAAGGCGCGCGCCGCCGGGTGCGAGAAACTCCTGCTGACCGAGCGCGGCTATACGTTCGGCTACAATAACCTCGTCGTGGACATGCGCGCCTTTCCGATTATGAGAAGCTTCGGGGCTCCGGTCGTCTTCGACGTGACACACAGCCTGCAACTGCCGGGCGGCTTGGGAAATGCAACCGGCGGCCAGTCGGAGTTCATCGAACCGCTCGCACGCGCCGGTGTCGCCTGCGGCGTTGACGCCGTCTTCATGGAAGTCCACGACTGTCCCGAAAGGGCTCTCTCCGACGGCCCGAACGCGCTGCCGCTCGCGCGCCTCTCGAATCTCCTCAAGATGCTGCGCGACATCCACGAACTCGTCGGAGGCCGCGCCGCCGAAGACGCCTCAAGTGAAGGATGAAAGTGATGCTCAGAAACACGCTCGCCGCCGCCCTCCTGCTCGTC
>DASTQX010000106.1:0-11802 GCA_035761505.1 Pyrinomonadaceae bacterium | reverse complement strand
GGTTGTTGTCGTGGCCCGCGTAGTGGTGGTAAAGCTCCGGCGGCTCGGAGCCCTCCCACGGCTTGCCGAGCGATTTACGATACCAATCGGCGACGATGTCGTTGCCGTCGGGGTTGGCCGAGGGGATGAGCAGCAGGATGGTGTCGCGCAGAATCTCCTGCGTCTCGGCGTCCGTGGCCGAGGCCAGCTCGTAGGCGAGCTGCATGGACATCTGCGAGCCGACGACTTCGGTCGAGTGAATCGAGCACGAGATGGCGACCACCGTCTTGCCGCTCCGCGCGAAGAGGCCGTCCCGGTCAGCGTCGCCTTCGCCCGACGCGCGCGGGTCGGCGAGCCGTCGCTGGATGCTTTGGTATTTCGGCAGTTCGCGTATATTCTCAGGCGCACTGATGAAGGCGACGATGAGGGGCTTGCCTAAGGTCGTCTCGCCGATGGTCTCGACCCGCACGCGGTCGCTGGCGCGGTCGAGGCGCGCGAAGTAATCTCTGATCTGCGTCCAGTCGGCGACCTTCCGGTCGTCGCCGGGCGCGAAGCCGAGCACGGCGCGCGGCGAAGGCACGGCGCGCAGGAGTTGCGCCGGAGCGGGCGGCGAGGGGCGCGGCTGGCGACGCCTCTGGCGCGCGTCCGTGGAGGACGCGACGAGCAGCAGGAGGCCGCAGCAGTAGAGCAGCAGGAGTGCGACGCGGAGGGCGTGCCGGTCGTGGCGAAGGAACACAGGATGCATCCTGAAAGTCTGCCTCAAGAGTTAGAAAGTAATGACCGGAGTGGGAATGTACTGCGGGCCGAGTCTAACACAGACGCGGGGCGAAAACTCGCGGGGCGACTCTGGTACTGGTGGTCTCTGTTCGTCGCCGCGCTCCTGCTGCTCGTCTTCGGCCCGCCCTCGATTCTCGTCTCGTATCTCGCCAACCGGCGCGAGTGGCTCTACCCGTGGGCGCTCTTCGGCGCGCGCAACTGGCTGCGGCTGAGCGGCTACAAGGTGCGCGTGCGCGGGCTCGAACACTTGGACTCGCGGCGCTCTTACGTCTTCATTGCCAATCATCGCTCGTTCCTCGACACGGCGGGGCTCTTCTATCACTTGGGCCGCCGCATCGGGCTCGTCGCCAAGAAAGAGCTTTTGAAAGTCCCGATCCTCGGCTATGGGATGGGCTACGTCAACATCCTCGCCATTGACCGCTCGAACCGCGCGCGCGCCATCGAGACGATGAAGGCCGCCACCGACCGCCTCCGGCGCGGCATCTCCTTCGGCGTCTTCGCCGAGGGCACGCGCGCCCGCCCCGGAGAGCTTCTGCCCTTCAAGAAGGGCGGCTTCTACATGGCGATTGAGGCGGGCGTCCCCGTCGTCCCCGTCGCCTTCAAGAACACGGACGTTTTGATGGGCAAGGGAACCGGCACGGCCCGCCCCGGCATTATCGAGATGGTCGTCCTCCCGCCCATCGAGACCGAAGGGCTCACCACGGACGAAGACGTAAAGCGACTCGCCGAGCACACCAACGCGCTCATCGCCGAGGAGTTGGGGTTGAAGAGAACGGCGGGCGTTTAAAAGTCGCGGCGGGCGAAAAGAGAAGCGGCAGCGCGAATCTTGAAATTCGCGCCGCCGCTTTGTCGTGTCCGTTGGTTTAATCGCTCAGGGCTTGGGAGGCGTCGCCGGGGTCGGGGTCGGCTTGGGTTTCGCCGTCTCCTCTTCCTCCACGTCGTCGGGGTCGCCCTCTTCGACGACGATGACCTTGCCGCGCAGCCGCTCGAATTCCGTGAAGGTGACGCGCATCCGCACGCGCACCGACTGGCCGTCCTTGAAGACCAACTCGTCGTCGGCGTAGGCGTAAGTGGGGAACCAGTACTTGCCGTCAATCTGCTCGCGGTACGTCTCGAAGGTGACGAAGCGCTGGTCGAATTCGGGGACGCCCTTGCCGCGCGCCTTGACGATCTGGAAATCCACGTCGTCCACCCAGATGCGCCCCTGAAAGTAGCGCTCCGGCTGCTTCGACTTCTTGAGCGCGGCGAGGCGCTTCTGGTCGGAGAGGATTTTCGGCGTCACGTCGAAGACGTGGAGGTCGAGTTCGTCAATCTTCTCCTTGCCGACGTAGGAGAAGTCGTAGTCGTGGAGCTTCGAGCTTTCGAGCGCGAAGGCCGCCACGCCGCCGAGGTCTTCCAAGTCTTCGGGCGTAATCCCGATGGCCGTGATGGTCGGGATGGGGAAGCGCAGAATCTTCTCGTAGCGGTTGCCGCTGTCGTCGAAGACGAAGCGCGAGACGCGGTGATACTCGCCCGAAATCTGCCCGCCGAAGGCGATGGTCTGGATCACGGCGTCGCGCTTGAAGCTGTACTCGTTGAGAGCCTTGCGGAACTCGACCTCTTTGGCCGCGATGCGGCGGATGATGCCGTCAACGTCCACCGGCGCGCCCGAACGGTTGATGGCCGAAGGCGCGCTCGCCGCCGTCGAAGTCGGAGTCTGCGCGCCCGCCAGCGACGCCGCCGAAGCCGTCACGAGGGCCGCCGCCAACACTGAGAAAATCACTCTTTTCATAAGCTTCTTGAAGTTTTTGACGACCGAGAAGGAATTCCGGCGAGGTTTTTCTAAATCCCTGAAGCCGCCCGCCGAGCAAATTATTCAGATGCCGGAGCGCCGCCCGATGTTGCCATTCAAGAAGTTCAAAGTTCAAGGCTCAAAGTTCAAAGTTAAAGACAAGGCTCCTGTTCTTGACTTTGAACTCTGAACTTACCTGACGAACTCGACTTCGACGCGGCGGGGGATGATGCCGCGCGCGGCCCCTTCGTCGAGGAGCCTTTGGACGGCTTCGCGGCCCCGGTCGGTGTAGTCGAGCGTGAGCTGGTTGACCCACATCGCGACGAAGCGGTCGGCCAACTCCTTGTCCATGTCGCGCGCAAACTGCATCGCGTAATCGAGCGCATCCTGCCGGTTGTCGAGCGAGAAGCGGATTGATTCGCACAGGTGTTCGGAGACGCGCCGGATGAGTTCCGGCCCCAACTCGCGCCGGATGACGTTGCCGCCCATCGGCAACGGTAACGCCGTCCACTCCTTCCACCACTCGCCGAGGTCAACGACCTTGTGCAGGCCGAGGTCTTGATAAAAGAGTTGCCCTTCGTGAATCAGAAGCCCGGCGTCGGCCTCGCCGTCCTGCACGGCCTTGATGATCTGGTCGAAGGGCACGACCACGTACTCGAACTCCGGCGAAAGGATGCGGAGCGCGAGGAAGGCGCTCGTCAGGGTTCCGGGGACGGCGACCTTGAGGCGCGGGAGGTCTTCGACTTTGAAGGGCTCGCGCGCGACGACGATGGGGCCGTAGCCCTCGCCGATGGACGCGCCGTGCGGCAGGAGCACGTAGTCTCCGGCGATGTAGGCGTAGGCGTGGAAGCTCACCGCCGTCACGTCATAGACTCCGCGCCGCGCCTTCTCGTTCAAGGTCTGGATGTCTTCGAGGACGTGCTCGTAACGCAGCCCGCCCGTGTCAATCTTGTTCGTCGCCAGCCCGTAGAACATGAAGGCGTCGTCCGAGTCGGGCGAGTGCGCGACGGTGATGGTGCGTGTTTCGGTTGCTGTAGTCATACAATGCTGATTAAGAGGGAATGAGAACGTTAAGGTTTCGACTCGTCGTCGAAGCCGTCGTGGGAGCATGGAGACCCGTACCTATATCGTTCTTCTCGGTAAGCATGTGCATGATCTCTGGTGTGATCTATGTTTCGCGCGTCCGTGGGGCTTTCATATCTTGAGTCGGTTTCACAGGATACTGCTTCCTGATCGGGTGATTTAGATTCGGGCTGTACCTAATGCTTGTTTTGATACCTTCTCTTTTCTTCGTCTTCGGTCATAGGTATGCGCTCATCGAGGTCTGCGTCCCCGACGAGCGCATTAGATTCAGTCTTCAGACTCCTCGTTGCGTCTCTGGTCGAGAATGTCAATGAGCGCGTTCACTCGCTGGTCTGTGTGCGCAAGTGATTCGTTCAACTGCGCTTGCGCCTCGGCCAGTACGGCCATCTTCTCGGTCAAAGCTATCTGTGACTTGGCGAGTTCGGACATAGAGTTGTAGAGATGGACGGTCGCCACCTCAAGTTGGCTGATGCGACCTTCGGCCTGCGCGTGCAGCTCACGCATTTGCTCCATGCCTTCGGCGAAGCTCTCCTGCTGTTTGATGATGAACTCCATCACCCTCTGAATCTCTTCGTTGGTCATACGAATGTCCTCATTTCGGAGTCAGGAGGCGGGTGACGTTCATTTTAACACAGCGAGGCCCATCGAACATTCAAACCGGCGCGGCCTCGCGCTCGACCGGATTGTAGAGCGTGTCGCGCTCGACGGCGACGAGGCCCGCGTCTTCGATGAGCGCGACGATCTCCTGTTTCGACATCTTGACTTCATTCCCGGCCTCGACCGAGTAGCTTTCGGAGAGTTCGCCGCCGTCGGCGATGGTGCCGTCGAGGTCGTTCGCGCCGTAGTGCAAGGCGACCTGCGCGAGCCGCTTGCCGAGCATCACCCAGTAGGCTTTGACGTGCGGGAAGTTGTCGAGCATGAGGCGCGAGACGGCCATCGTCTTTAAAGAGTCCACGCCCGACGGCCCCGGCAGGTGCGAGAGTTGCGTGCCCGGCGGGTAGAAGGCGAGCGGGATGAAGCACTGGAAGCCGCCCGACTTGTCCTGCTGCTCGCGCAGGCGGACGAGGTGGTCGACGCGGTCTTCCGCCGTCTCGATGTGGCCGTAGAGCATCGTCGCGTTGGTCTTGAGTCCCGCCGCGTGGACTTTGCCGGAGAGTTCGAGCCAGCGCCCGCCGTCGGTCTTGTGCGCGCAGATCATCGAGCGCGTCGGCTCGCGGAAAATCTCGGCCCCGCCGCCCGGACACGAATCCATGCCCGCCTCCTTCAGCCGCTCGATGACCTCCTCGTCCGTCATCTTGTAGAAGCGCGCGAAGTGGTCTATCTCGACCATCGTCCAAGCCTTCAAATGGAGGCGCGGGAACTTCTCTTTGAGCGACGAGAGCAGGTCGGTGAAGTAGCTGAACGGCAATTTGGTGTTGAGGCCGCCGACGATGTGCAACTCGGTCGCGCCCTCGCGGACGGCCTCGCCCGCGAGGCGTAAACTATCTTCGATGTTGTGCGTGTAGGCGTCAGCCTCGCGCGGCGTGCGGAAGAAGCCGCAGAACTTACAGTCGGCGTAGCAGACGTTGGTCGGGTTGAAGTGACGGTTGACGTTGTAGTAGGTCGTCGCGCCGTGCAGACGCCGCCGCACCGAATCGGCCAGACGCCCTAAGCCCGGCAAATCATCCGACGCGAACAGCGCCACTCCGTCAGCAAAAGTCAGACGCTCGCCCGCCTCGACTTTGGCGGCCAGCTCGTTGAGTTTCGGGTCGTGTGAATAATTCATGCTCTTAATCGTTCAACTTAAAAAGACCGCCCCGCCGAAGGTCGCCAGCAGGATGACGCTGACGAAGGCGTTGGTGGTGAAGAAGGCCGCGTCGAGGCGGCTCAGGTCGTCGGCGCGCACGAGCGAGTGTTGATAGATGAGCAGCGCGCCCGTCGCCAAGACCCCGGCGAGCGCCGCCGCGCCGAGGGAAGTCTGAAAGTATAACGCAACGAGCGCCGCGAACGCCCCCGCGTGCAGGAGCCTTGAGACCCGGAGAGCGCGCGCGACGCCGACGCGCGCCGGTATCGAGCGCAATCCGGCCTCGCGGTCGAAGTCGTAATCCTGACAGGCGTAGAGCACGTCGAACCCGGCTGTCCAGAGGAGCACGACGAGCGAGAGCAAAAGCGGCACCGTCGAGTCGAGCGCGCCGCGCACTGCGATCCAAGCGCCCGTCGGCGCGATGCAGAGGCACCAGCCGAGGACGACGTGCGAGAGCGACGTAAAACGCTTCGTGTAGGAGTAGAGGAGGACGCTCGCGAGCGCGACGGGCGCGAGCAGGAGCGTCAGGCGGTTGAGCATCGCGGCGGCCACGAAGAAGAGCGCCGCCGAGACGACGATGAACGCCCAGACGAAAGTGACCGAGAGCCGCCCGGCGGGAACGGCGCGCTCGCGCGTCCGGGGGTTGCGCGCGTCGTAGTGGCGGTCGGCGACGCGGTTGAAGGCCATCGCCGCCGAGCGCGCGCCGACCATCGCCAGAGTTATCCAGAGCAGTTGCCGGAGCGTCGGGAAGCCGCCCGCCGCCAGCACCGCGCCGAGGAAGGCGAAGGGGAGCGCGAAGAGCGTGTGCTCGATCTTAATCATTTCGAGCGTCGTGCGGACGTTCCGCGTCGTCTCCGCGACCGCGCGCGCGAAAGGCTGTGGGGTCTCTCTACTCAACGCTTCTTCTCAACGCTTCTTTCCGTCTTCTTTGCGCCTCCGCGTCTTGGCGCGAGCTTCCGTTTCTCGCCCAGACGCGAAGGCGCAAAGGTCATGCCACATCGCTCTCGTCTAAAGCAAAGAACGCGCCAGCAAGAAGCTCGTCAAAGTCGCTGAAAAACTCGCTGTCGCTTCGTCCCCGCTTTGCAAATCGCCATGCCGCGCGCGGGTCGTCGCACTCTGCCAACGAGTTATTCGCCCGCGTCCAGTTTGTGCATGTAGAACCGGGGCTCCTCGATCTCTCGGAAGCCGAAGCGGCGGTAGAGTTCGTGCGCGTCGCGCGTGCCGAGAATCCAACGGCGAAGGTTCTGCAACTCCGGGTGCGAGAGGATGACTTCGACGAGCCACTTGCCGAGCCCTTCACCGCGACACTCGTCGAGCACATAGACATCCGCGAGCCAGGCGAAGGTCGCGTAGTCGGTCACGACGCGGGCGAAGCCGACCTGCCGCGCGCCCCTGTAGATGCCGAACGGCAGAGAGTTCTCGACGGCGCGGCTGACAATCTCGAAGGCTCGGCCTTGTGCCCAGTAGCTCCGCGTGCTCAGGAACTCGTGGATGGCCCGAACGTCCAGCCGCGCGCGGTCGGTGCTGATGGTGTATTCGCCACGCTGCCACTCGTTGTGCGCCATTGCCTTGATTGCCCCCGCCGCAAGGCGACGAAGCTGCTCAGTCGCCTTCGACCGCGACGGGTTCGGGCGCGGTCGGGTCGCCCTTCCAGCTCGTCGCCTGCGAGTGCGGGACGCCGAGCTGGTCGAGGATGCGGAAGACGAGGTGGTCAACTAATTCCTCGATGCTCTGCGGGCGGTGGTAGAAGCCCGGACTGGCCGGGAGGATGCGCGCGCCCGCGTGCGCGAGCCGGAGCATGTTCTCAAGGTGAATCGCGTTGTAGGGCGACTCTCGCACGACGAGGACGAGCCTCCGGCCCTCCTTGAGCGTCACGTCCGCCGCGCGGTGGATGAGGTTCGAGCCCGCGCCCGAAGAGATCGCGCCGAGCGTCCCCATCGAGCACGGCACGACGACCATCCCCGCCTGCGGGTGCGACCCCGAAGCGGGCGGCGCGGCCATGTTGTCGAGGCGGTGAAAGCGTATGAGCTTTGAATCTAAGGGGAGCCCGACCCACTCGTTGACGGCGCGCGCGTCACCGTCCGTCAGCTTCGCTCCCGTCTCGACGCGCGCCACCACTAAGGCCGAGCCCGACATGATGAGGTTGACGCGCTCCACGACGCCGCTCGCCGCCATGTGCGCGAGCGTGCGCCGTGCGTAGATCGAGCCGGAGGCTCCCGTGATGGCGACGGTCAGTTCCATAGACTGTAGAGATGAGAGGCCGGAAGTCGGAGGTTGAGAGTCGTTAAAGACTGACTTTTATCCTCCTTCGTCCGACCTCTCCGCTTCGTGAGGCATCTTACGGTTCGCGTGGGGCGGGCGCAAGGCGCGGGGAGTTTAGTCCGGCTCGGACAGGTAGGAGGTGATGCCGGCGTCGGCGGCGGTCAAAACCTGCGCCAGTTTCCGCGACTTGGCCGCCTTCTTTTTGAGCCGGGCCTGCTCGGCCTTATCCGTGGCCGCAGCCGCCTGCGCCTCCTGTTTGGCGGCGTTCGCCGACAGCATAGTCGCCGACGACCGCAAGCCGTTCTGCGCGATGATGAGCGCGATGGTCAGTTTGTTCATGCAGGGGAATCTCCTTCGAGGTTGGCGATTGAGGCTTCGGCCCGCGCGATGCTCGCGGGCTCGTTTGAGAGCGAGGGTGAGGGCCGAATGTATATGACACGCGGCGCGTTAACGTCAACCTCGGCGCGGCCTTCGAGCCGGGCCCGCTTCGGGACGATGCGAACAGGGTGCTAGAATGCGTGCTTCTTTCGGGGCGACGTTGGAGGGGCGTCTTTCACAAGCATGGACTTAAAGGAGCTGGAACATCTGCTGCGCGCCTACAAGGGCGGCGAGCTGGGCGAGGCCGAGGCGGCGCGGCGGATCTCAAATCTGCACTTCGAGGACATCGGCCACACGCGCGTTGACCACGCGCGGGCGGCGCGGCAGGGTTTCCCCGAAGTCGTCTTCGGCGCGGGCAAGACGCGCGCGCAGGTGGTCGAAATCGTCGAGCGATTAGCGAGCCGTTCGCCGAACGTGCTCGTCACGCGCACGGACGAAGAGACTTTCGGCGAAGTCCGTAACGTCTGCACCGAGGCCGAGTGGCATCCCTCGGCGCGAATGATTCGCATCCGGCGCGACCGGGAGGATAGAGGCGTCGGCCCCGTCCTTGTCGTCACCGCCGGGACGAGTGACATCCCCGTCGGCGAGGAAGCGGCGCTCACCGCCGAGGCGATGGGCAACCGCGTCGAGCGCGTCTGGGACGCGGGCGTCGCGGGGATTCACCGCCTCATGGCCGAGCGCGAGCGTTTGCAGATGGCGCGCGTCATCGTCGTCGCCGCCGGGATGGAAGGCGCTCTGCCGAGCGTCGTCGGCGGCCTCGTCTCGGTGCCTGTTGTCGCCGTCCCGACGAGCATCGGCTACGGCGCTTCGTTCGGCGGCGTGGCGGCGCTCCTGGGGATGCTCAACTCGTGCGCCTCGAACGTCACGGTCGTCAACATTGACAACGGCTTCGGCGCGGGCTTCGTCGCCAGCCTCATCAACCGGAAATTCAATGGGTAAAAGGGGGAGAGGGGAAAAGGGGAAGGGGGAAAGGGGAAGAGAAAGAAAGAGCGCGTTGTGCTTTCTCCTTTACCCTTTTACCCTTTTCTCCTTTTACCCCCTTCTCCCCTTCCTTCTCCTCATCATCGTCGTATTTCCGCTCGCGGGCTGCGGCGCGCGGCGGACGCCCGACTTGGGGCGCATCTTCGCGTCTTCGCGCGAGCGCGTGGGGAAGCGCCCCATCATCGTCGTCCCCGGCGTGCTCGGCTCGCAGATGGTCAACCGCCGGACGGGCGAAGTGGTCTGGCCTTCGGCGTTCCGCTCTTCGGTGGACGGGCTCGGCTTGCCGACGACGCCCGACCTCGCCGCGAACCGAGATGATTTAGTCGCCGGGAAGATTCTTGAGACGGCGAAGCTCGCGCGCATCGCGCCGGAGCTGTACGTCTATCACGGGCTGCTCGAAGCGCTCAGGCGTTACGGCGGTTATCGGGAAGGCGACTGGGAGAGCCCGGCGGCGGACGGCGACCGCGACACGTTCTACGTCTTCGCTTACGACTGGCGGCGCGACAACGTCGAGACGGCGCGCGAGTTGTCCCGGAGGGTCGAGGCTTTGAAGGCGAAGCTCGGTCGCGCGGACTTGCGCTTCAACGTCGTCGCGCATTCGATGGGCGGGCTCGTCGCGCGCTACGCGGCGATGTACGGCGAGCGGGACTTGCCGCCCGAAGGCGTCGAGCCGCGACCCGATTGGGCGGGAGCGAGTTTCGTCAACAAGATTTTCATGGTCGGCGTGCCGAACGAGGGCTCGGCGGAAGCCTTCGCCACGCTCCTCGAAGGCTACTCCGTGACGGAGGGCTTGCGCCGCCGCGTCCGCCTCCTCAACAAGCTCTCGCGCGAAGATGCTCTTACCGTCCCTTCAATCTTTCAACTGCTGCCGCACAGACGACAGGCGCGCTTCCTCGACGCGAACCTCCAACCGCTAAGCGGCGTTGACCTCTACGACCCCGAAGTCTGGCGGCGCTACGGCTGGGCCGCCATCAACGACCCCGACTTCCGCGCGGCCTACGCGCGCGGCGAGATTAAGAATCAGGAATCACCCACGCACAACGGCACGCTCGCGGAGTTGGACGCCTACTTCGCCGCCGCGCTCGCTCGCGCCCGACGCTTCCACGAAGCGCTCGACGCGGGTGACACTTCCGCGCCCCCGCCCGTCTCGCTCTTCGCCTTCGGCGGCGACTGTGAAGAGACGCTCGCCGCGCCCGTCATCATGCGCGACGAGAAGCGGGGCCGCTGGCTGACCTTGACGAGCCCGCGCTCGCTGCGCACGCCGGACGGGCGGAAGGTCGCGCGCAGGGAGGTCGTCCGCGCCATGTACGAGCCCGGCGACGGTCGCGTCTCGCGCCCCTCGCTGCTCGGCCTCAACCTCGGCGAGCCCCGCGCGGGCAACCTCTATGGCTCTGCGCTCCCGCTCGCCTACGCCGTCTTCGCCTGCGACCTCCACAGCGAACTGCAAAACAACCTCACCCTGCAAGACAACGCGCTCACGCTCCTCGTCAACGAGATGACGAACTAGAGTAAGCAG
Organism: Pyrinomonadaceae bacterium; assembly: GCA_035761505.1. Classification (GTDB taxonomy): domain Bacteria; phylum Acidobacteriota; class Blastocatellia; order Pyrinomonadales; family Pyrinomonadaceae; genus JAIVJM01. Next base: position 1,272 of record DASTQX010000106.1, on the reverse strand, counting down.
AAAGCAGAGAGCAGTGAGCAGAAAGCAGTAAGCAGTAGAAGCGATTTCAAATTTGAGGTGTCAAATCTCAAATCCGAAGTCTCTTAAACTGCTTACTGCTTACTGCTCTCTGCTCACAGTTTATTACTCGGCCAGATTGCGGCGCGCTTCGCCCAGCGCTTGGCGGAAGATTCGGGCGGCGTGGGCGACCTGTTCGGAGGTGTGGGAGGCCATGACCTGAAAGCGGAAGCGGGCCTTACCGCGCGAAACCGCAGGATACTCGACGAGGTTGGCGATGAGGCCGTGCTCTTCGATGGCGCGCGCCGTCCACTTCGCCAGCTTCTCGTCGCCGACGCTGACCGGGACGATGGGCGAGGGCTGGCCGTAGCAGTAGAGCCCCTCGGCGGCGAAGAGCGAACGGAGCTGGTTGATGTTCGACAACGACTTCTTGCGCAGAAGCTCGCCTTCGTGCGAGCGGACGATGCGGAGAGCTTCGCCGACGACCCCGGCCTGGATCGGCGAGAGCGCGTTCGAGAAGGCGTGCGGGCCGCCGTAGATGCTGACGAAGTGGCGCACGGACTCGCTGTGCGTGGCGAGGAAACCGCCGTTGCTCGCAAACGTCTTCGAGAACGCGCCCATCACGAGGTCAACTTTGCCGAGCATGTTTTGCAGGCCGAGTTGCCCCGTCAGGATAGACCTGTTACGAAATTATGTCAGACGGGTTTGACAAGAAATGGATGTTGGCACCGTCCGGAAGCAATTTACAGAGAGTTTAGAGGCGGTACAGAGGCCGCCGGTTCGAGTCCCGTCGAAGGTCGAACCGGCGGCCCCAGACCGCCTCTAAACTGTTGTCAAGAAAGTAAATCCAGTGTTACAAGCCCGCCAGCGCACGGCCCTGCAACTCGGCGGCAAGGTCTTGGATGCCGAGGTCTGTGGATTGTTTTGCCGCGCGGTCGAAGAGTTCGACTTTGCCTTCGGCGATCTTCTTGCCGACGGTGACGCGGAAGGGGATGCCGACGAGGTCTGCGTCCTTGAATTTGACGCCCGCGCGCTCGTCGCGGTCGTCGAGCAGGACTTCGAGCCCTGCGGCGCGTAGCTCTTTGTAAAGTTTCTCGCCGGCCTCGACCAGCTCGGCCTGCTTCATGTTGGTGACGGTCACGACCGCGTCGAAGGGCGCAATCGAGCGGGGCCAGATGATGCCGTCGGCGTCGTGGCTCTGCTCGACGGCGGCGGACAGGATGCGCTCGACGCCGATGCCGTAGCTGCCCATCACGATAGGCGCTTCCTTGCCGT
>DASTQX010000105.1:0-21014 GCA_035761505.1 Pyrinomonadaceae bacterium | reverse complement strand
CGCCGACGAAGCGCCCGAAGGCACGCGCGTCCGCCTCACTTCGGACGCGGCGGTCGAAGGCTACGAGACATCTACGGAGGGCGGCAAGTTCTTCCTCCTCCTGCCCCAGACCGACGCGCGCACGCTCTCGACCGAGGGTCTGAGCGGTCGCGGCTTCGCCGCCGTCGGGGTCGAACAGAGAGGCGCGGACGCGCTGCTCGGCTTCACCCTGCGCGCGGGCTTCACGCCGCGCGTGCGCGCGAGCTTCAACCGCTTGGAGATTATCTTCGCCGCGCAGCAGCAGCAGGGGGCGCAGGGCGGCGGCGCGAGCCAGCCCGCGTCCGCCCCGCCGAACGGCAACAGCAACGACGGTGCGCCCGCCGCGACGCCCGCGCCGAACCCGACGCCCACGACCGTCCCGGCGGCGGCCACCAGCTCCGGCCCCGCGCCTGAGACGCCGACCGCGCCCACCACCGAGGCGACCACGGCGAACCTCAACCCGCCGGGCACGAAGGCTGCGCGCCTGGCCGCGCTGCTCACGCCGGAGAAGGCGAGCGCCGTCAAAATTCCGAAGCTCGAAAAGCCGCCCGTCATTGACGGCAAGCTCGACGACGAGGTCTGGAAGACCGCCGCCCGCTTCAAGGACTTCGTTCAGTATCGCCCGGTTGACTTGGTCGCGCCGTCGAGGCCGACCGAAGCCTTCATCGGCTATGACAGCAAGTTCCTCTACATCGCCTTCCACGCCTTCGACGAGCCGGACAAGGTGCGCGCCACTATCGCCAAGCGTGACGCGGTGTTCGACGACGACTGGGTCGGCGTCTGGCTCGATACCTTCAACGACGGGCGGCGCTCTTACGAGCTGATCTTCAACCCGCTCGGCGTGCAGGCCGACGCCATCTTCACCGAGGGCGTGAGCGAAGACTTCAGCGTGGACATCGTTCACGAGTCGAAGGGCTCGATCACCACGGACGGCTACGTCGTCGAGGTCGCCATCCCCTTCAAGTCTCTGCGCTACACGGCGGGCAAGGACAAGCAGTGGGGGGTGCACTTCCTCCGCACCATCAAGCGCTTCAACAACGAGCAGAGTTCGTGGATGCCGATCTCGCGCGACAACTCCAGCCTGCTCGGTCAGGAGGGGCACATCACGGGGCTCGAAGGCATCTCGGCGGAGCGCACCCTGGAACTGATTCCGAGCCTCACCATCTCGCAGACGGGCGAGCGCGTGCCGACGCTCACGGCGGGGCAGATTGCGGGCCTGCGCCAGCAACGGCTCGCCATCCCGACCGACGACGGGCGCTTCCTCAACAAGCCGCTCGCCGCCGACATCGGGCTCACGGCGAAGTTCGGCATCACGCCGAACATGACGCTCGACTTCGCCTACAACCCCGACTTCGCGCAGGTCGAGGCCGACGCCACCGTCGTCACGGCCAACCAGCGCTTCCCCATCTTCTTCGCCGAGAAGCGCCCCTTCTTCCTCGAAGGCAAAGAGATTTTCGAGACGCTCATCAGCGCCGTCCACACGCGCACCATCGTTGACCCGGACTACGCCATGAAGCTCACGGGCAAGCAGGGGCGCAACACCTACGGCGTGATGTTCGCCTCCGACAACGCGCCCGGCAACCTCACCGAGCGGCAGCGCGACTTCATCCTCGACACGCGCAACCCCGAACCGGAGCGCGAGTCGCTCTTCAAAGTCCTCGACAAGAACGCGACCGTCGGCGTGCTTCGCCTCAAGCGCGACATCGGCAAGGAGAACCACATCGGTTTCCTCGGCACGACCTACAACTTCGTGGATAAGTACAACCACGTCGGCGGCGTGGACGCGCGCTTCCGCCTCAACAAGACGACGACCATCACGGCGCAGGTCATGGGCAGCGTCTCGAACCAGTCCTTCTTCTACCCGGACGAGAACGTGCGCGAAGACCGGCGCGAGAACGGCATGGTCTATGGCGTCTATCTCAACAACAACGGGCGCAACTTCGGCTACGAAGTGGGCGCGGTCGGTCGCTCGAACTTCTTCCGCGCCGACGTGGGCTTCAACCGCCGTTTCAACACGCACAATCCGACGCTCTTCGTCCGCTACCAGACCGACGACAAGCCGAAGCAGAAGATCATCTACTGGCGCGTCTATAACTTCACGGGCTCGAACTTCGACTGGACGGGCCGTCACCAGCGCTGGGTCAACGAGTCGCAACTCCAACTCCGCCTGCAAAGGCAGACGTGGGTCGGCATCGGCTACGAGCGCGGCTACGAGCGCGTCTTCGAGGACGAGTTCGGAGCCACGCGCCTCGCCCGCCGCAACTTCATCGCCGGTCAGGTCGGCCCGGAGCAGGCGGCGCGGATGGCCCCCTGCGACCCGCGCGGCACGTTCGCGCCGCTCATCTCCGACGACCCGGCGACGCTGAACGTGGACGAGACGGTCAACTACCCGCGCTGCACCTTCTTCGGCGACGACGACGAGCGCTCGGCCAACCGCAACACCGTCTATTGGTATGTCGAGACCGCGCCGTCGAAGAAGTACTCGGCCAACGTCTTCTCCTCCTACAACCACGGCGTACTCGACTTCGACTTCGGCACGAACAACCCGCGCTTCCCGCGCGTCAGCCCCGCCGCGCTCGAACTCGGTCAGAACGCGCACCGAGACCCCGGCGCGGGCAACGAGTTCTTCCTCGAAGCGAGCGGCGCGTACCAGCCGACCGACGCGCTGCGGCTTTCGCTCAACTACACGAAAGACCGCCTGACGCGCCACGACACGGGCCTCACGGCGTTTGACGACAACATCTTCTCCCTGCGCGGCACCTACCAGTTCACGCGCTTCTGGTTCGCGCGCGCGCGCGCCGACTACACGACGCTCGGCTCGAACGTGCGCGGACAGTTCCTTTTGGGCTGGGCTCCGAACCCCGGCACCTCCTTCTACGTCGGCTACAACGACGACCTCAACCGCAACGGCCAGAACCCGTTCTCAGGCGAACTCGAACCCGGCTTCCGCCGCAACGGTCGCCTCTTCTTCATCAAGATGTCCTACCTCTTCCGCCGCAGCTTCGGCGAGTAGGACGGTGAGCGGTGAGCAGTAAGAGGCTGTTTGAAAAGCCCCTGAAAGGGGCGGAAGAATGTAGCCCACGGCGCGAGCCGTGGGACATGCGTAGTCATAGATTTGAGAGCCCCTGAAAGGGGCGAAAGACCTTCCACGTCGAACGTCTTTCGCCCCTTTCAGGGGCTCTGATATTGCGCCGCGACTTGTCACCCACGGCTCGCGCCGTGGGCTAAACTCTTCCGCCCCCTCCGGGGGCTCATTACCACTTAGCGCTCTCCGCTTGCCACTACTTGTCACCTTGCGCCGCTTTGCTGCACAATGGGCCGCAAAAGTTATTCTTACCGCGCGCACAAAAATCGAAAAGGAGCGAGCCCCGATGAAGAGAATGTTGAGGATGTTGACCGTCGTCGTGCTGCTGGCGGCGACGACGTTCGGACAGGCAAATCTGATCGTGCCCGGCGACAATCTGGTGGTCGAAGGTGTGCCGCCGATTCCGGCGACGCTCGCCGAAGAGGTGCGGCGCTACACCGAGTTCCGCTCGGCCAGCCTTTCGAGCTGGCACCCGACGCGCCGCGAGATGCTCATCAGCACGCGCTTCGGCGACACCGTGCAGGTGCATCACGTCAAATTCCCCGGCGGCGCGCGCTCGCAGCTCACCTTCTTCCCGGAGCGCGTGGCGGGCGCTTCGTTCCGCCCGAAGACCGGCGACTTCTTCATCTTCGCCAAAGACATCGGCGGCAACGAGTTCTTCCAGTTGTTCCGGCAGGACGTGGCGACCGGCAACGTCACGATGCTGACCGACGGCAAGTCGCGCAACACGGGCGGCGTCTGGTCGAACGCGGGCGACCGCGCCGTCTATGGCTCGACGCGCCGCAACGGCAAAGACAACGACCTCTACATCATGAACCCCTCCGACCCGCAGACGAACCGGCTGCTTCTGCAAGTCGAGGGCGGCGGCTGGGGCGCTGCCGACTGGTCGCCCGACGACAAGCAGATTCTGGTCGAAGAGTTCATCTCCGCCAACGAGAGCTACATCTGGCTCGCCGACGCGGCGACCGGCGAGAAGACGCTCTTCACGCCGAAGGGCGGGGCCGAGAAAGTCCTCTATGGCTCGGCGGCCTTCAGCAAGGACGGGAAGGGGCTCTACGTCACGACCGACAAGGACTCGGAGTTCCAGCGCCTCGCCTACGTTGACCTCGCCACGAAGCAGCACGCGTATTTGACCGACCACATCAAGTGGGACGTGAACGATTTCGCCCTCTCGGAAGACGGGCGCACCATCGCCTTCGTCACCAACGAGGACGGCATCGCCCGCCTCCGCCTCTTGGACACGAGGACGCGCAAGGAGAAGACCGCGCCGCAACTCCCCGTCGGCCTCATCGGCGGCCTACGCTGGCACGAGAACAGCCGCGACCTCGGCTTCACGATGACCTCGGCGCGCTCGACCGCCGACGTGTATTCGCTCGACGCGCAGACCGGCAAGGTCGAGCGCTGGACTTTCAGCGAGACCGGCGGCCTCAACACCGAAACTTTTCCCGAACCGGAGTTGGTTCGCTGGAAGAGCTTCGACGGGCGCGAGATCAGCGGCTTCCTCTACATGCCGCCCGCGAAATTCACCGGGCCGCGCCCCGTGATGATTAACATCCACGGCGGCCCGGAGAGTCAGGCGCTCCCCGGCTTCCTCGGACGCAACAACTACTACCTGAACGAACTCGGCGTCGCCATCATCTTCCCGAACGTGCGCGGCTCTTCCGGCTACGGCAAGACCTTCCTCCAACTCGACAACGGCTTCAAGCGCGAGGACACTTACAAGGACATCAGCGCGCTGCTCGACTGGATAGCGACGCAACAGCGGCTCGACAAGAACCGCGTGCTCGTGACGGGCGGCTCCTACGGCGGCCACATGGCCTTCGCCGTCGCCACGCTCTACAGCGACCGCATCGCGGCGACCTTGCCGGTCGTCGGCATCTCGAACCTCGTCTCGTTCCTCGAACGCACCGAGAGCTACCGACGAGACTTGCGGCGCGTCGAGTACGGCGACGAGCGCGACCCCAAGATGCGCGAGTTCATGACGCGCATCGCGCCGCTCACCAACGCCTCGAAGATCACCAAGCCGATGTTCGTCGTGCAGGGCGGCAATGACCCGCGCGTGCCTTTGAACGAGGCCGAGCAGATGGTCAAGACCGTCCGCGCCAACCAGACGCCCGTCTGGTACTTGATGGCGAAGGACGAGGGCCACGGCTTCGCCAAGAAGAAGAATCAGGACTTCCAGTTCTACGCCACGGTCATGTTCCTGCGTGAGTATCTCTTGAAGTAGGGATGCGGAACGACGGACGACGAAGGGGCTGCGATTTGAAATCTCAAATCTGAAATTCGAGATAGCAGCCCTTTCGTCACCCGTCGCCCGCCGTCTAAAATTCGACATCACCTCTCTCCCGCCGTTCGCCGCGCGCCTCGCCTGTCTTCGACTCCGGAACCTCGAACTTTGAACCAACTCACATACCGGGAGGTCAGCAACCTTGAGAAAAACATTTGGCGTCTTCCTCATCGTCGCGCTCTGTTGCGGCGTCCGCCTTCCGTCTGCGCGCGCGCTCGCCGAGACGCAGCCCGCGCAAGTCCCCGAAAGGTACGCGGCGAAGATTCGGGAGTTCGAGGAGTTCGTCCGCGTCAATCAGGAGCGCGACCGGATTCCGGGGATGACCATCGGCTTCTCGGAGGGCGACTTCACTTGGGTCAAGGGCTTCGGCTACGCCGACCTCGAAAACAAGACGCCCGCGCACGCCGAGAGCGCCTACCGCCTCGCCTCCATCACCAAGTCCATGACCGGCGCGGCCATCGTCCAGCTCGCCGAGCGCGGCAAGCTCGACCTCGACGCCGAGATACAAACCTACGTCCCCTACTACCCGAAGCAGCGTTGGCCCGTCACCGTCCGCCAACTCCTCGTCCACCTCGGCGGCGGTCAGGTCGGCTCCGGCCTCGGCCCCGAACACGTCACGACGCGCGAGGTCGTCGCGCGCATCGCCAAGTACCCGATTGAGATCGAGCCGGGCACGCGTTACAGCTACCAGACGAGCGGCTACAACCTGCTCGGCGCGGCCATCGAAGAGATTTCCGGCCAGACGTTCGAGACTTACCTCCGCGAAAATCTCTGGCTCCCTCTGGGGATGAAGGACACGCGCATTGACTCGGTGCGCGACCTCGTCCCGAACCGCGTGCGCGGCTACGACCTTGCGAGCGGCGAGGTCAAGAACGCGCCCTTCGTGGACGTGAGTTCCCGCTTCGGCGGCGGCGGCGCGACCGGCACCGTGCCCGACCTGCTGCGCTGGGCGCGCGGGATTCTCAAAGGGAAAGTGCTTTCGCCGAAGTGGGCCGAAGAGATGCTGAAGCCGGTGGCGACGAAGGCCGGTCGCTGGACGGGGCTCGGCGACGGCGAAGAGTTCTACACGCTCGGCTGGATTATCAAGCCAATCAACGGCAACTTCTCCGTGCGCAACGAGGGCAGCCAGAAGGGGACGAACACGGCGGTCATCTTCTTCCCCGAAAAGAACCTCGCCATCGCCGCCGCCTGCAACCTCGAATTCGCGCCGACCTACCGCTACGTTCGCAAGCTCTACGAACTCGTCACCGGCGAGAAGTGGGAGGCGCGCGTCTTCACGCGCGAGAGGGCGGACGCGCCGCTCGCCCGCGCCCTCGACAGCGCGTACAACTACGGCGCGCTCCACTTCGAGCAGCACCACGCGCCTCTGACGGTTGACCACAAGGAACTCGCCGACTCGTTCGCCTTCTTCAACGCGAACGCGAGCCGCGAAGCCCTGCGCGCGGACTTTAAGAAGGCGGCGCGCAACATCGCCGACGGTCGCCACCCGGTCGGCGGCCAGCACTTGACGAAGGTCGGCTCCTACGTCGCCTCGAAGCTCCGCGCGAAGCACGGCGCGGCGGGCGCGGCGAAGTACCGCACGGCGGGCGCGATACCTTTCTTCGCCGACTACATCCGCCTCTACAAGTCCGACGCGAGCGTCCCCCAAGAGCTGCGCTTCGCGCCCTCCTTCGAGAAGCTGGTCGAGCGCTGGGACGCCGACTGGGCGCGGACGTGGAACGACTACACGCGCGCCCTCGCCCTCACGCCCGCGACCGACTTCGACGCGGTCGGCGCGCGCCTCCGAAAGGAGTTCGCGGGCGCGGAGGTCTATCCCGATTTCACGATGGACATCCAGCCGATTCAGCAGGGCTTGGTCGCGCTCAAGGCGGGCAAGCTCGGCGTTGACCTCTACCCGCACTCGGACGAGCTGCTCTTCAACTGGGGATTCTTCATCGCCACCTCCGAACCGTCGCCCGAAGGTCGCGCGGCGCTCAAACAGATCGCGGGCGAGTACGAGCGACCCGCCGCCTACTTCAAACGCGCTTTCGAGTCGAATCCCGGCGGCGTGATGCGCGCCAGCACCTTCACCGACGTTGCGTCTCGCTGGCTCGAACGCCCGCCGCTGCACGACGCCGCCATCACCCTGCTCGACGGCGGAATCGAAATTCACCCGAAGAACGCCGCGCTCCACGCCCTGCTCGCCGACTTCCTCATCAAGAAGGGGCAGAAGGAACAGGCCATCGAGCATTACCGCAAAGCCTTTGAACTAGACCCCGACTTCGGCAAAGGCACTTCGCTCGAAGAGTACGTCGCGCGCCGGACTTCGGCCCTCTCGAAGCCGGACTGACAAAAGTTCAGAGTTCAAAGTTCAAGGTTCAAAGTTAAGAACCCGTCTTCAACTTTGCACTGACTGGGTAGGCTTGCCGGGCGAGCGCCTTTGTGTGATAAGCTGCCCGTCATCAGGCGGCAATCATTAAGTCAAACAGAGGCCGAGTGCTGGACGCTTCTCCCCGCGTGGGAAATCCTTTAGGACACAGGTGAGTTGATGACGGAGGGCAGACTTGTCGGACGCCCCGTGCCGCGCAAAGAGGGGCGCGAAAAGGTCACGGGCCGGGCGCGCTACATAGACGACCTCGCGTTCCCCGGAATGCTCTACGGCGCGACCGTCCGCAGCCCCTCGGCGCGCGGGCGCATCCGCGAAATCGTCTTCGGCGAGGGCCTGCCGTGGGACGAGTTCGCCGTCGTCACCGCCAAAGACATCCCCGGCGCAAACAGCGTCGCGCTCATCCTCCTCGACCAGCCGTACCTCGCCGACGGCGTCGTCAACCACAAAGAAGAGCCCGTCCTCCTGCTCGCACATCCGGACAAATATCTGCTCGAAGAGGCCCGCCGCGCCGTCCGCGTCGAGGTCGAGCCGCTGCCCGCCGTCTTCAGTATCGAAGACTCTCTCGGCAAGAAGGAAGTCATCTGGGGCGAGGATAACGTCTTCAAATCCTTCCTCGTCGAGAAGGGCGACGTGGATTCGGTCTGGGAGGCCGCCGACTTCATCGTCGAAGGCGAGTACCGGACGGGCGCGCAGGAGCAGCTCTACATCGAGAACAACGGCGTCGTCGCCGTCGCCAACCCCGAAGAAGGCGTCACCGTCTGGGGCTCGATGCAGTGCCCGTACTACGTCCACAAGGCTCTCGTCAAACTCTTCGACCTGCCGGAGGATAAAATCCGCGTCGTCCAGACCGAGACGGGCGGCGGCTTCGGCGGCAAGGAGGAATATCCTTCGATGATCGCGGGCCACGCGGCGCTGCTGGCGTGGAAGACGGGCCGCCCCGTCAAAATCATCTACGACCGCGCCGAGGACATGGCCGCGACGACGAAGCGTCACCCCTCGCTCACGCACCACCGCACGGCGGTCACGCGCGAAGGCCGGCTCGTCGGGATGGAGATTGATTTCGTGATTGACGGCGGCGCTTACGCGACTCTTTCGGCGGTCGTCCTCTCGCGCGGGACGATTCACGCCGCCGGGCCTTACAACTGCCCGCACGTCCGCATCCGCTCGCGCGCCGTCGCCACCAACGCGCCGCCGCACGGAGCCTTCCGCGGCTTCGGCGCGCCGCAGAGCATCTTCGCCCTCGAACGTCATCTCGATAAAGTCGCCGCCACCGTCGGCCTCTCGCCCGAAGAGTTGCGCCGCCGCAACTTCATCCAACAAGGCGAGACGACCGCCACGGGACAGACCATCCGCGAGCCGGTGGACATGGACGCGCTGCTGACGAGGGCGTTCGAGCTTTCCGACTATCACGCGAAACGCGAGCGGTTCGCGCGCGAGAACGCTTCGGGCGCGAGCATCAAACGCGGCATCGGCTTCGCCACCTTCATGCACGGCGCGGGCTTCACGGGCTCCGGCGAGAAGTTCCTTGAGTCGGTCGTCGGCTGCGAGGCGACGCCCGAGGGGCGCGTCCGCGTCCTCGCCGCGAGCACGGAGATCGGTCAGGGAACCAACACTATCTTCGCGCAGATCGCCGCCGAGACTCTGGGGCTCGACTACGAGCAGGTCGAGACGGCGCAGCCCGACACCGGCAACGTCCCGAACAGCGGCCCGACGGTCGCCTCGCGCACCTGCATGATCGTCGGCAAGCTCGTCGAGAGCGCCGCGCTCGGTTTGAAGCAGACGCTTCAGGGCGGCGGCTTTCTCGGCGAGACTTACGACTCCGAAGAGTTCCGCCGCGCCTGCCGCGAGCACATCGAGCGGCATGGCCCGCTCAAGTCCTTCAGCCGCTACAAGCAGCCCGCCGACATCAACTGGGACGAGGACAAATATCAAGGCGACGCCTACGGCGCATATGCGTGGGCCGTCTATGTCGCCGAGGTGAGCATAGACGCTTTGACTTACGAGGCGCGCGTCGAAGACTTCGTCGCCGTGCAGGAGGTCGGGCGCGTCATCCATCCCGTCCTCGCCGCCGGGCAGATCGAAGGCGGCGTCGCGCAAGGGATAGGCTTCGCGCTCTACGAAAACGTCGTGTGGCGCGAGGGGCGGATGGAGAACAGTCAGATGACCAACTACATCATCCCCACTTCCGCCGACATCCCGCCCATCCGCGTCCACTTCGAGGAGGTGCCTTACGCGGGCGGCCCCGGCGGCGCGAAGGGCATCGGCGAACTGCCGATGGACGGCCCCGCGCCCGCCATCCTCAACGCCATCGAACAAGCGACCGACGTCGCCTTCAACGAAATTCCGTTGATGCCCGAAGCCATCATGGAAGCACTTGAGAGAGAGGCGGTGAACGCCTGATGAGCACGGACGCCAGAGCCGTGACCGGCAAAGTCTCCGTCGCCTGCGAGGTGAACGGCGAGGCCGTGAAGCTCGATGCGTACCCGTTCGCGCGTCTGCTCGATGTGCTGCGCGAAGAGCTTCGTCTGACGGGGACGAAGGAGGGCTGCGGCGAGGGCGAGTGCGGCGCGTGCTCTGTGCTTCTGGACGGCGAGCTGGTCAACAGTTGCCTTGTGCCGGTCGCGCAGGTCGAGGGCGCGGAGATTACGACCATCGAAGGCGTCGCGGGCGGCGAAAGGCTCCACGCCGTACAGGAGGCTTTCATCGAGTGCGGCGGCGCGCAGTGCGGCATCTGCACGCCGGGCATGGTGCTCGCCGCCGTCAACCTCCTCGCGCGCACGCCCGCGCCCACCGAGGCCCAAATCCGCGACGGCCTCGCCGGGAACCTCTGCCGCTGCACCGGCTACATGAAAATCTTCGAGTCGGTCGTGCGCGCCTGCCGGAAATAACTGTGAGCGATTGGCTGTGAGCTTTGCGCTTTTTGTCTCTGACAAAGCCGGGCGACTTTGACGAAGCGGCGCGACTCGGAATCCGGTTTGAGCTGAAAGCAAACAGCTCATCGCTCGCGGCTTAAAAATCAATGAGAGCTTACCTTCCAGCCTACGAATTGATCGTCCCGCGCGACTTGGACGAAGCGCTCGCGTTGCTCGCGGGGGAGCCGGGCGCGTGGCGTCCGTTCGCGGGCGGGACGGATTTGATGGTGCTCTTCGAGGCGGGCCGACTCGCGCACCGGAAGTTTTTCAGCATCCGACGTTTGAAGGAACTGCGCGGCGTCGAAGAGACTGACGAGTCGTTGACGCTCGGCGCGCTGACGACTTACACGGAGGTGAGAGGGCACGAAGTCTTGCGGCGCGAGTTCCCGATGTTGTGTCAGGCGGCGGCGGAGACGGGCGGGCTCGCCATCCAGAATCGCGGGACGCTCGGCGGCAATATCGCCAACGCCTCGCCCGCGGCGGACTCGCCCCCGGCGCTCTTAGCCTACGACGCCGAGGTCGAACTCGTCTCGCAAGGCGGCGCGCGCTGGGTCGCCTACAAAGATTTTCACACCGGCTACAAGCAGACCGTCATGCGCGCGGACGAATTGCTGTCGCGCATCCGTTTGCCGCGCCCGCGCGAGGGGGCGCGGCAGTTCTCGCGCAAGGTCGGGACGCGACGCGCGCAGGCCATCTCGAAGGTCTGCTTCGCGGGGCTGGCGGAGGTTGACGAAGGAGGAAGGCTCGGCGAAGTCCGCATCGCCTACGGGAGCGTCGCGCCGACGGTCGTCCGCTGCCCGCGCACCGAGGCCGTCTTGCGCGGGCAGGCGCTCGGAGGTTCTCTCGTCGGCGCGGCGCGCGCGGAACTAGCGCGCGAACTCGTGCCGATTGACGACGTGCGCTCGACGGCGCGTTACCGCCTGCGGGTCGCGGAGAATTTGCTGGAGGAGTTTCTGTCGGGGTTGAGGGTGTGAGTCGGCGTGGAGGTCTGCATGAAGTCCGACGTTAAGAGATTAGGATTTGAAAGGGCGCGCGAGAGCGTCGGCGATGTGTGGTTGAGAGGGCTGCTGATTGCCCTCACGTCTCTGACGCTGGTGCAGACGCCCGTGCGCGCGCAGGCGGGCGAAGCGGCGGGCGTGGCGTCGTCCCGGAACGAGGCGGCGAAGTGGGAGCGCTTCACTTATCCCGGCGAGAAGTTCTCGGTCGAGTTGCCGGAGATGCCTTTCGTCTTTCGCACCACGAGGCACGTCAGCCGGACGCTCTCCGACAACGAAACGATGCGCGTCTTCGGCATCCTTCCCCGCGAGGAAGGACGGCAGAGAGGTGTCGCAGTTCGCCATTTTGGAATATAACTTCAACATCTATTAATTCTCTTTCCGGGAGAGTGTCCGGCGGAAGTTAGCTCAACGCATGCCTGCTCCTGATCTCGTCATCCGTGGTCGGCGCGTCCTGACGCCGGAGGGTTGCGCGCCCGCCGCCGTCCACATGCGCGGCGGGGTGATCGGAGCCGTGACTGCGTTCGACGAAGTGCCCGCCGGTTGTGAGTTGCGGGAGGCGGGCGAGTCGGTCTTGATGCCGGGGCTCGTGGACTCGCACGTCCACGTCAACGAGCCGGGGCGCACCGACTGGGAGGGCTTCGAGACGGCGACGCGCGCGGCGGCGGCGGGCGGCGTCACGACCGTCGTGGATATGCCGCTCAACAGCCGCCCGCCGACCACCACGCTCGAAGGCTGGCGCGCGAAGAGGGAGGCCGCCGAAGGGAAGTGTTACGTGGATGTGGCCTTCTGGGGCGGCGTCGTGCCGGGGAACCTTGCGGAGTTGCGCCCGCTCAGAGAGGCGGGCGTCGTCGGCTTCAAATGCTTCCTCATCCACTCCGGCGTCGAAGAGTTCCCGCACGTCTCGGAGGAAGAGTTGCGGCCCGCGCTCGAAGAGTTAAAGCGGCTCGGCTCTCTGCTCATCGTCCACGCCGAAGTGCCGGGGCCGGTGGAGCGCGCCGAGCGGGCGGCGGGAGGCGATGACCCTCGACGCTACGAAACGTTTCTCCGCTCCCGCCCGCGCGCCGCCGAGGACGAAGCGGTGCGTCTGATGATTCGCCTCTGCCGCGAGACGGGCGCGCGCGTCCACATCGTCCATCATTCCTCCGCGGACTCGCTCGCGGCGCTCGGCGCGGCGAAAGCGGAAGGCTTGCCGCTCACGGTCGAGACGTGCCCGCACTACCTCTCCTTCGCCGCCGAGGAGATTCCCGACGGCGCGACCGAGTTCAAGTGCTGCCCGCCCATCCGCGAGCGCGAGAACCGCGAACGATTGTGGCAGGCGCTCGAAGAGGGCTTGATTGATATGGTCGTCTCCGACCACTCGCCCTGCCCGCCCGCGCTCAAGCGGCGCGAGGATGGCGACTTCCTACAGGCTTGGGGCGGCATCTCGTCTCTGCAACTGCGGCTGCCCGTGATGTGGACGCACGCGCGCGAGCGCGGCCACTCGCTCGCACGTCTCTCGCAGTGGCTCTCGCGCGAGCCCGCGCGACTCGCCGGGCTGGACGAGCGGAAGGGGACTATCGCGGAAGGCTTCGACGCCGACCTCGTCGTCTGGAACACGGAAGAGAGTTTCCGCGTCGAGCCCTCCATGATTCGACACCGGCACCGCCTGACGCCTTACGCGGGCCAACGTTTGCGCGGCGTGGTCGAGGCGACCTATCTGCGCGGCGAGTTGATTTACGACCGGGGAAATTTTTCGGGCGGCCCGAAGGGCACGCTGCTCAAGCGAGGAGGCTTGTAAGGATGGATTTCACCGAGTTGATTGATCTGGCGGGCGAGCGTCTGGGCGGCGCGGTCATCTACGCCAACGACGATTTCTTCGCGCCGAAGGAGAATCTGATTAAGGCGAGCGCGCCCATCTTCATCGAAGGGAAATATACGGAGCGCGGCAAGTGGATGGACGGCTGGGAGTCGGCGCGGCGGCGCACGCCGGGCTTCGATTGGTGTCTCATCCGTCTGGGACTGGCGGGGCGCGTGCGCGGCGTCGTCGTGGATACGAGCTTCTTTCGCGGCAACTATCCCGAACAGTGCTCGATTGAAGCGTGCGCGGTCGAAGGCGTCCCCGGCCTCGAAACTCTCTTGAGCGCGGAGGTCGGTTGGACTGAGATTCTCCCGCCCTCGCCGCTTCAAGGCGACTCGCTGAACTCTTTTCAAGTTGACGCCGACGAGCGTTTCACTCATCTGCGTCTGAAGATTTATCCCGATGGCGGCGTCGCGCGGCTGCGGGTGTACGGCGAGGTCGCGCCCGATTGGGAGAGGCTGCGGCGCGCGGGCGAGATAGACCTCGCGGCGGTCGAGAGCGGCGGGATGGTCGTCACGAGCAGCGACGAGTTCTTCGGCCATCGCCATAACCTCATCATGCCGGGGCGCGGTGTGGACATGGGCGACGGTTGGGAGACGCGCCGGCGGCGCGGCCCCGGCCACGATTGGGCCGTCGTCCAACTCGGCGCGCGCGGGCGCGTCAGCCGGCTCGAAGTTGACACCGCGCACTTTAAAGGTAACTTCCCCGAAAGCTGTTCGCTCGAAGCCTTCGACGCGGGCGGCGAGGAGTTTGACAAAGAGGCGGTCGGCTCTCTACCGTGGCGCGAACTTCTGCCGCGCACGCGCCTGCAAGCGCACACGCGCCACTTCTACGAGGCGGAGCTAAGGGACGCGGGCGCGTTGACGCACGTCCGCTTCAACATCTATCCCGACGGCGGCGTGAGCCGCCTGCGCGTCTTTGGCCGACTGGCCGAGGGAAGAACGGGCGCGGCGGATTCTACGATGAGTTAAATGGACGAAGCCCTCCGACATCTGAACTCGCTCGCGCCCGAAGAGGTGCAGGCCGAACTGCTCAAGTGCTGCGGCTCGACGCGCTGGGCGCGTGAGATGGCGGGGCGGCGTCCCTTCGCCGACGAGCGGGCGCTCCTTGAGGCAGCCGACCGCGTGTGGCTCGGCCTCTCACACGAGGACTGGCTCGAAGCCTTCCGCAGCCACCCGAAGATCGGCGAGCGCAAGGCCGCGCGCGAGACGGGCGCAGAGGCGCGGCGCTGGTCGGCGGAAGAGCAGCGCGGGACGAGCGAAGCCGCGCCGGACGTGCTCGCCGAACTCGCCGAGGCCAACCGCGAATACGAGCGGAAGTTCGGCTACATCTTCATCGTCTGCGCCACGGGCAAGAGCGCCGCCGAGATGCTCTCGCTCCTCCGTCAACGACTCAGGAACGACCCCGAAACGGAACTGCGCGTCGCCGCCGAAGAGCAGCGGCGCATCACTCGACTCAGATTGGAAAAACTTTTAGACAGGAATCAGGAGTCAGGAGCAGGAAGTCGGAATCGAGAGCGAACCGACGTATCTTTTAACTCCTGAATTCTGACTTCCGACTCCTGACTTCTAACTATTATGAGCGCGATCACGACGCACGTCCTCGACATCTCGAAGGGAAGACCGGCGGGCGGCGTGCCGGTCACGTTGGAGATAAGAGGGGCGGTGGGCGGTTGGGAGCGGCTGGGCGCGGGCGAGACGGACACGGACGGTCGTCTGAGGACTCTGCTGCCGGAGGGCTTCGTGCTCGAAGCCGGGACGTACCGCCTGACCTTCGACACCGGCCTTTACTTCGGCGCGCAGGGCGTCGAGGGCTTCTACCCGGAGGCTTCAATCGTCTTCGTCGTCCGAGACCCGGCGCAGCACTTCCACGTGCCGCTGCTGCTCAGCCCTTTCGGCTACTCAACCTATCGCGGGAGCTGAACCCGAATGAGAATAGACCCGAACGTGAGCGAATGGCTCAACCTCCTCGCCCGCTGGACGCACGTCTTCGCGGGCATCCTCTGGGTCGGCAGCACGTACTATTTCACCTGGCTCGACGGGCGCTTCACCGAGCAGGAGAAGAAGGGCGAAGGCGCGGGGCAGGTGTGGATGGTGCACAGCGGCGGCTTCTACGTCGTCGAGAAGCGCAAGGGGCTCGAACTCGACCGCCACCTCCACTGGTTCCGTTGGGAGGCCGCCTTCACTTGGCTGAGCGGCTTCTTCCTGCTCGTGCTGCTCTACTACATGGGCGGCGGGATGGTTGACGTGGGCGTCGCGGACATCGGCGTCTGGACGGCGGTCGGGATCGGCGTCGGGACGCTCGTTCTGGGCTGGCTTGTGTATGACCTCATCCTGCACCCTCTGCTCGGAAGGAACGAGAAGCTCTTCGCCGTCGTCGCCTTCGCGCTCGTCTGCGGCGTCTCTTACGGGCTGACGCGAGTCTTGAGCGGGCGCGCGGCCTACATCCACTTGGGCGCGCTGTTCGGGACGATTATGGTCGCCAACGTCTGGCAGCGCATCCTGCCCGCGCAACGGAAGATGATCGCCGCGCTCAAGGAAGGAAGGACGCCCGACGAGCGGCTTGCCGCCTCGGCCAAGTTCCGCTCCAAGCAGAACACCTTCATGGCCGTCCCCGTCGTCTTCACGATGATTAGCAATCACTACCCCGTCGCCACCTACGGCCACGACTACAACTGGCTCATCCTCCCCGCGCTCGTCCTCGCCGGATGGGCCGCCGCCTACTTCATCCGAAGGGCATAAGACGGAAGTCAGAAGTCAGAATCCGGAAGTCGGAAGAAGTTTGAAACCCCTCGCAGGCTACTTCTTCCCGTGCTTCTCGATGTACTTGCGCGCGAACTCGTTGAGGTGCGGGCTGTCGCGCAGGCCGACCTTCTCGGCCTCGGCCTCGGCGCGCTCGATTGTCCAGCCGTCGCGCAAGACGCGGCGGATCATCCAGAAAGCGCCCACGCGAATCGCCGCCGTGCAGTGGATGAAGGCCGGGCGGTTCTCCTTGTCGTCGGTGAGCTTCAGGAATTCCGTGACCTGCTCTTCCTTCGGGTCGCCGAAGGCGACGGGGATGTTGAAGTAGCGCAGGCCCGCCTCCTTCGCCGCCGCTTCCTCTTCCTCCGCGCGGTGCTCGGTCGGGCGGCGGAGGTTGATAACGGACTTGATGCCTTCGGCCTTGAGCTGCTTGAGGTGTTCGACGCGGGGCTGCGCGCCGGTGCAGAAGTCTTCGCTGACGCGGAGAAAGTTTCTGATGGGCGGCGGTGTCGTCGTCTCCTGCCGCGCGAAGGCGAGCCCGGCGGCGAACAGTCCGCAGAGCAGAAGGGACGCGCGGAGCGTCGCGGTCAGATGGAGTAATCTTTTCTTCATCATGTTTGCACCTCGGCGACATTATATCCGCCGCGCGCCGCAACGCGTGAGCCGTTCAGAGGCGGGCCAGCAGGCTTGAGAGGTAAGCGTCCACGCGCTCGCGCATGAGCGCGTCGTCGAGATGCGTGACGCCGTGAGCCGTCCAGCCGGAGTAAACGTCGGGCGGGCCGGGGAGGACTTCGACGACGGCCATCAAATCCCAGTAGGGGTCATAATCGAAATCGGAACCGGCGACGGCTTGATAGGCGTTCAGGAACTCGTCCGCCGCCGCCGTGCCGTGCAGCTTCGAGAGGTTGAGCCTGCACCAAGCCACGTCGAAGCCCGCCGCGCCCCGGCAGGCGTTGACCCAATCCACGACGCCGCTCAGGCGCGAGCCCTGCCACAAGACGTTGTTCGGGTGATAGTCGCGGTGGATGAAGCACTCGCGGGAGATTGGACTAGTGCCGCGCACGATCTCGATAGCCCGCTCCCACTTCTCAGGCGACTCCGACCAGCGCGGCGTCTCAAGTTTCTGCGTGTCCACGTAAGGAAAATAGTTCCACGGGTGGTCTTCAGCGCCGAGCGCGTGGACGTGCACGGCGGCTGCGGCGAGTTGCTGTGTCCAGCCTTCAAAGTCCGTGGGCTGAAGTTCGACGCGTCCGGGGAGCAACGTCGTCAGAGTCGCGGGGAAGCCGCAAAGCGAGCCGTCTTCGTCGAAGGCGACAAGCTCCGGCGTCGGGACTCCGGCGCGCGCCGCCTTGCGGAGGCTCGAAGCCTCGTGGCGCGCAAGGTCGGGCTCCAAAGCGAGCCAGTCCGCGTCCAAGAACCGGCGCAGAACCAGCCCGATGACGCTCGCTCCGTCCTTCACCTTAACGGCGTGAAGCGCGGAGGAGGTCGCCCCGGCCAGAGGCGAGACGGACTCGACCACGGCGCTCGTCCCGACGCACTCCGCGACCCAGCGCAACGCTTCCGGCGGCGGCGCGGTGGAAAGACTTAAAGCTTCGGAGGTGTCTCTGCCGTCGTCCAACGCTTAATACTTTCGGATGAGCACGACGCCCGCGATGAGGAGCATCGCGCCGCAGACGCGGCCCGCGCTGAGCGCGTGAGGGCGGAAGCCGAGCAGGCCGTAGTGATCGAGAATCATCGAGACGATCATCTGCCCCGTGACCACGAGGCCGAGCAGCGTCGCCGCTCCGAGACGCGGCGCGAGGATGATGGTGGCCGTGATGTTGAACGCGCCGAGAAGCCCTCCCACCCAGACCCACCAAGGGGCTTTCGACGCGCTCTCGAAAGACCACGGCAGCCGCATCAGGAAGGTGTAGGCGCAGAGCGCCAGAGTCCCCGTGGCGAACGAGACGAGCGCGGCCTGCGTCGGGTCGCCGAGCCACACGCGCAGGCGCGCGTTGACGCCGATCTGGAACGCCAGCGACGCGCCGATGAGGAGGGCGAGGAGGATGAGAAAGACGAAGAACATTCTTTACAGGCTCTGTCGGCCTTTGAGGATTTTGACGAACGAGCCGGTGCGGAGTTCGGCGAGCGTCAGGCTCGTCAGCGCTTGCGCCTCCTCTTCGGTGACGGCCCCGCAGTTGATGGCGCGCAGGAAATAGTTGAGAAGACCTTGCCCGGTCGCGGCGTCGTCGAACACGTCGCCGACGAGCGTGGCTTTCGCGGCCTTCTCGACGAAGTTGCGGAGGCGCTCCGAGGCCGCTTCGAGGCTTTCGAGGAAGAAGGAATAGACGGCGGCGTAGCGCGTCGGCAGTTGCGCCGGGTGCAAGTCCCAGCCCTGATAGAAGCCGTTGATGAGCGAGTGCTGGATGTGCTCGAAGTGGAGCCGCCACGCGCGATGAACTGAGGCGCGGTTCTCTTCCTCCTGTTCGGGCGTGAGCGTCGAGCCCTCGGCGGCGCGGTGGACGGCGACGGGCATGATGTTGGTCGCGCCGTCGGAGAGCCAGACGCCCGTGCCGCCGAAGGCGACCTGCATCATGTGGCGCGCGAAGTCGCAGGCCGGGTGCGTCATGTGCTGATGCGCGGCGGTGATCTGGCAACTGGCCGTGTAGTCGTAAGTGCCGAAGTGCGCGGCGATGCAGCGGCCCCCGGCGGCGGCGAGCAAGAGCGGGAGGTTGATTTCGCCCCGGTGGTTGATGATGGATTGCGTGGTCTCGATCATCAACTCCATCTTGAGCGTCCCGGCAGGGAGGCCGAGGCCCGGCTCCAAGAGGTCGAAGATTCCGGCGAGGGCGGCGACCTGTTCGGGGTCTGTCACCTTCGGGAGCGTGACGACGAAGTTTTCGGGGAAGCCGCTAGTCGCGCGTTCGGCGAGCGTGGTGAGGAAGATGTCGAGCGTGCGGATGCTGCGCTGGCGAAGCTCTTCGTTGAAGGGCTTGATGCGGATGCCGACGAAGGGCGAGAGCGTGCCGCCCGCGATTCCGGCGGCCACTTCGGCGGCGGCGGCCTCGGCGTGGCCGTCCTCTTCGGCGTCGGGGCGGTTGCCGTAGCCGTCCTCGAAGTCAATGCGGAAGTCCTCGACCGGCTCGCGTTTGAGCTTCTCCGTGACGCGCTCGTAGATGGTGTGCGCCATCCACGCGGGCTTGTGCTCGCGCCGCAGGGCTTCGGGGTCTTCGCGGAGGAGCGCCTGAAAGTTGCGGCTCTGTTCCAGAGAGTCGGGCAGACCTTCGGCCCCGTTGAGGCCGACGGCTTTGGCGAAGGCGACCGCGCCGGGCGCGCTCTGTTCGAGCGAGCGGAGCGCGAGCGCGCCCAGGCGGCGCGTCGTCTCGGCCTTGAAGAGATGTGCGCCGCCATAGACGGTGTGGACTGGCTGGCGGCGGCCCGTCTCGCCGGGGTAGCGCGCGGCGGACTCCTGATTGGATTGCCGCAAGCGCTCCGTAATCTCGTTCAATGCTTCCGTGGGTAGAGTCGTTTTCATCTCGCTCCTCGCGCGTCTTATGAATCTCTCTGAGTTTAAGTCTCGAAGGGAATTGCCGCAGCATTCTAAATCAAGCAACCGCCTTTAGCACGGAGGGATAGGAAGTGAGCAGTAGGAAAGTGAGCAGTGAGCAGTGAGCGGTGAGCAGTAAGAATGTGAGATTTCAGGTTTGAGATTTGACATCTCAAGTCCGAGTGCCGAAGATTTTCACACTGCTTACTGCTCACCGCTCACTGCTCACTTTCTTACTGCTCACTGTCAAAGCCTTTCGTCGCGCCGAGGGCGTGTGCTAGTCTCTGGCGTCCTTCGGGGCGATGGCCTTTCGTGCTCGTCGTCGCGCGCGAATCGTCGCCCTTACAGCCTTCAACCAGCGCAAGGAGCAGAGAGAAGATGCAGGACTTCAACCGCCCCGGCCAGCAGCCGGGAGCCTTCGGCGGGCCGTCGCCGCCCGCGCGGAAAGGACTCTCGAAGGGTTGTCTCGCCGGGGTCATCGCCGCCGCCGTGCTCGCCGTCGGGACGATTATTTTGATCGCGCTCGGCGTCGGCGGCGCGTTCTGGTTGAGCCGGAGGGCACAGGAGGCCGCGCGCGAGTCGGGAGTCTCCACGCCGGGTTCGGGCACGACGGCGGGGAGCCGGAGCAGCGACGCCGCCGTGGAGGAGCCTTCGCCGACCGAGGCGCAGGCGGCGGCCATCGCGGGCGGGCAGAATGTGTTGTGGGAACAACAGGAGATTTCGTGGACTGTGCCGCAGAGATGGAAAGAACATTCGGCGGAGAGCCAGAACCTCGTCTGGCGCTCGGCGGGCGCGGCGGACGCGGCCTCGCTCATCAGCATCGTCTCGCCGGTGAACGCCGACTTTCCCACGGAAGTCAGCCTCAACTCATATTACCAAGCGGCGCAGGCGCGCAAGCGGAACGGCGAGGTGGACGAAGTGCGCTGGCTCAAGCTCGACGGCTTGAAGGGCTACATGTTCCGCGAGAGCGCGCCGGAGAAGGACGACGACCAGCGGCGGCTTCAGTGGATGGCCTACCGCACCTACAAGGGCCAGCCGCAACTCGTCAACATCATGCTCACCGCGCGCGGCAGGGACTTCGCCCGCCACGAAGACGCGCTCTACGGCGTGCTCTATTCGACGAAGCTGACGAAGTAAGCGACGGGCAAATGCGAAGCCCACGTTGTCACTGAAAGGGGCGAAAGAAATTCAACGTTGAATTTCTTTCGCCCCTTTCAGTGACAACGTGGGCTTCGCATTTGC
>DASTQX010000104.1:0-23087 GCA_035761505.1 Pyrinomonadaceae bacterium | reverse complement strand
TCTGTGGACGGAGATTCCGGGTGAATAGTTTTCGACGCTTCCGCGCGGGAGGGCTCTACCTTCCCCCGGTCGGGCGGCAGTTTGAGCGGCGCGCAAGGCTTAGGGTCACGCGCCCCTCGACGCGCGCCGCCGCAGGCCGGGCGAAGTCCCCCGCCGGAAGCGACGCCTCTCGAAGAGTCCGCACGCCAAAATCCGTCCCACACCTTGCGGCGACAGCCAGAGCGGTTGCGCCCACACCTTTCAATCGCCGACGACAGACGACACGCGCCGCGAGCGCCCCACGGCCAGAGATTGCCGCCGGGACTTCGCGCCGCTTGCCCCTCACGTCGCGCGCGTGGATTTCCAACCGGGCGGTTTGAGACTCAGACCGGGACACCTCTTGCGGACTTCGGTTCGCGTGCCGGGTCGTCGGAGCCGCCAACCAACAGGAGACGGATTTACAAAGATGCCGAAAGAGTTAATCGTCAGCGTCAACGGGCGCGAAAAGAAGATCGCCATCGTCGAGAACGGGCGGGTCACGGAATTTTACATCGAGCGCGGCGAGTCCGAACAGGGCATCGTCGGCAACATCTACAAAGGGCGCGTGATGCGCGTCCTGCCCGGCATGCAATCGGCCTTCGTGGACATCGGGCTGGAGCGCGACGCCTTCCTCTACGTCTCGGACTTCTTTGACGAGGAGGAGGAGTTCGAGCGCATCGTCGTCGACAAGAAGAAGACCGAGGGCGCGGACGACGAGACGGCCTCGCGCGCCGCCGCCGAGCGCATCGAGCGCGCGCGCATCGAACGCGAGCGGCAGATGGAGTCGGCGCAGGAACAGGCCGACGGCTCAGGGGCCGAAGCCTCAGGCGATGACGAAGAGGAAGGAACGCCTTCCGAGGTCGTTGCCTCGACGCGTCCCGAAGCGGCGCAGGCCGCGTCGTCGCGCGTCGTTGACGATGAAGAAGTCGCTGCTGGCGCGACCGAAGAGAGAGAGGCGGGCGGCGGGCGTCGTCGTGAAAGGGGCCGCAGGGGTCGCAAGGAGAGGGACGAGCCTTCGGCGGGCAGAGAGCCGCGCGGCGGAGAGCCGCAGGCGGGCCGCGAAGCCTCTCTGCTCGGCGGCGAGGAGATCGAGACGCCCTTCGTCGCGGGCGCGGACTCGTTCGAGCGCATCGTTGATGAAGAGGAGTCAGCCGCGAACGGCGCGATGTTCAAGGACGCGAGACTTCAAGAGCGGATGCTCGACCAGATTCGCGCCATCGAGTTCGACATGGACACGACGAAGACGGCGGAGGTCGGCTCCCTGCTCGGCGCGGGCACGTCCGGCGACGCGGGCTTCGAGCGCATCGAAGACGACGGCGGCGACGGCGACGCCTCGACTCAAAGCACGCGGGCCGTGCGCGAGGAGGTGGCCGCCTCGGTCGCGCACCTCGCCGAAGAGATTACGGGCACCGACGCCTTCGCCACGGGCGCACAGTCTTTCGAGCGCGTGAGCGACGACGAGAAGGCCGTCGAGTCGGTCGTCGAATCTTCCGGTGCCGCCGCCTCGTCGAAGGGCCGTCGCGGCGCAAGCAAGCGCGGCGAAGCCCCGGCGGCGGCGGCGGGCCGCGCTCCCTCCAAACGCGGGTCGAAGAAAGGCTCGGACGCGACGCAGGCGAAACTGACTAAGGGAGTCACGGCGGAGCTGGTCGGCGAAGTTGAGGGCGAGACGGAAGCTGCGGCGACGGCGGGCAAACGCCGCACGCGCGCCGCCGCCACTTCGTCGAAGAAGACCGCGAGCAAGAGCGCGGCCAAGTCCGCCGCCAAGTCGGCGTCGAAGGGCCGCTCGCGCAAGGGCAAAGCGGAAGGGGCCGAGGGCGACGCCGACAAGGCGCAACTCGAAGACGCCGACGCGAGCGTGACTTCGCGCCCGCCGCGCGGCGAGTTCGCGCGGCGTGGCGGTCGCCGCCGTCGCGGCAAGTCGGGCAAGCCCGCCGGCGAGAACGGCGAGGAGCAGTTGGAGGGTCAGAACGGCGAGGCCGAACTCCTGACCGACGAGCCGGAGACGCTGGCCGCGCCTCCCGCCGAGGCCGAGGCCGCGCCCTCCCCGGTCGAGCAGCCGAAGCCCGTCGCCGAAAGAGAGTCCGCGCCGCGCGGCGGCGAAAGGGAATCTTCGAGGGGCGGCGAAAGAGAGTCGTCCGCGAGGGGCGGAGACCGTGGACGCGGGCCGCGCCCCGAAGGTCGCGGGCGCGAAGGTGGCCGGGGCCGTGAAGAAGGCCGCGAGGGCGGCGGCGGTCGCGGGCGCGAAGGCGGACGCGGGCCGCGCGACGAAGGACGCGGGCGTGAGGAAGGCCGCGAGCGCGAGGGCGGTCGTGAAGGTGGTGGCGGTCGTGAAGGCGGTCGCGGTCGTGAAGACGGCGGCGGCGGTGGCGGTCGCGGGCGTCGTGACCGGCATCCGACCATCACCGACCTCCTGCGCGAAGGTCAGGAGATCATCGTCCAGATTGCCAAAGAGCCCATCGCGCAGAAGGGCGCGCGCATCACTTCGCATATCGCTCTGCCGGGCCGCTTCCTCGTCTACATGCCGACCATCGAGCACGTCGGCGTCTCGCGCAAGATCGAGTCCGACTCCGAGCGCGTGCGCCTGCGCAAGCTCATCCAGTCAATCGTCAAAGAAGAGGACGTGCCTTCGGGCGGCTTCATCGTCCGCACGGCGGGCGTCGGCATCAGCGAGCAGGAACTCCGAGAGGACGCGCGCTACCTCGTGCGGACGTGGAAGGACATCCGCCGCGCCGCCGAGAAGCAGAAGGCTCCGGCGCTCGCGCACAAAGACCTCGACCTCGTGCAGAGACTTCTGCGCGACCAACTCTCCGAAGACTTCACGGCCATCCGCGTGGACAGCGAGGAGGAGTATCTGGCGGTCGTCGAGTTCGTCAACCGCATCCAGCCGCGCCTCGTCAATCGCGTCAAGCTGCACACGCGGCCCGAACCGATCCTCGAAGTCTATGGCGTGCAGGCCGAGATTGATAAGGCCATCAAGCCCCGCGTGTGGCTCAAGTCGGGCGGCTACCTCGTCATCAACCAGACCGAGGCGCTCGTCGCCATTGACGTGAACACGGGCAAGTTCGTCGGGCGCGGCGGCACGCGTCTGGAAGACACCATCACGCGCACCAACATGGAGGCCGTGGACGAGATCGCGCGCCAGATACGCCTGCGCGACCTCGGCGGCATCATCGTCCTCGACCTCATAGACATGGAAGACCGCCGCAACCGCAACCGCGTGATGGCGGCCTTGCAGGACGCCTTGAGGCACGACAAGTCGCCGACGAAGGTGCTCTCGTTCAACGACTTCGGCCTCGTCATCATGACGCGCAAGCGCGTCAAGCAATCGCTCGAACGCACGCTCTGCGCGCCCTGCCCTTACTGTCAGGGCGCGGGGCTCGTGAAGTCGCCGCAGACGGTCTGCTACGAAATCCTCGAAGAGGCGCGCAGCCTCGCGCGGGCGCAGGACGGCGAGCACTTCAAGCAGACGACGCTCCGCGTCCATCCGGAAGTCGCGCGCGCCTTGCGCTCGACCGAGCGCGACGTGCTCGGCGAGATCGAGGACTACCTCGGCGCGGTGGACGTGACCAGCGACGGCCACGTCCATCAGGAGCAGTTCGACTTCGCGTTTATTTAAAAACAGTGACGAGTGGCGGGTGACAGGTGACGAGCAAGAGAGGTTCTTGTCTCTAACTTGTCACCCGTCACTCGTCACTCGTCACGCCTCACTGTTCTTCATATGGGTAGGTTCGAGAAACTCTGGAAGGGCTTGCTGGCCGGGGGTGCCGGGGTGGCGGCGATGGCGGCGCTGAACGCGGCGGTTGCGAGCGGCGTCGAGGAGCCGGAGACGGGCGCGCTCGGCGGCGAGGCGGGCACGTTCGAGTGGCAGCACGGGCAAGTCTTCTACCGCCACGCCGGGCCTGCGGAAGCGCCGCCCGTCGTCTTCGTCCACGGCATCGGGGCGGGCGCGCGCTCCTTCATGTGGCGGCGCAACTTCGAGCCGCTCGCCTCCGACTTCCGCGCCTACGCCGTCGACCTCCTCGGCTTCGGCTACTCGGACAAGCCCGCCAACGTTCCTTACTCCGCCGAACTCTACGTCGAGATGCTCGCCGACTTCCTCCGCGAAGCGGTCGGGCGGCCCGCGCACGTCGTCGCGCACTCGCTGAGCGCGGCCTTCGCCGTGCGCGTGGCGGACGAGCACCCGGAACTCGTCGAATCGCTCGTCCTCGTCTCGCCGACCGGGGCCGACAACATGAGCGCGCGGCCCGGCATGTCGGGCGCGGCCTTCTACGGGCTGCTCCACTCGCCGGTCTTGGGCGAGTCCTTCTACAACGCGATGACGAGCGAGCGCAGCATCCGCGACTTCGCGCGCACGCGCCTCTTCTACGAGAAGCGCTTCGTCACGCCGCGACTCGTCGCGCACCACTACGCCGTCAGCCACCTCCCCGGCGCGCAGTACGCCGTGACGGCCTTCATCTCCGGCTACCTCAACACCGACATCCGCGAGCCCTTCGCGCGGCTGCGCCACCCTCTGACGCTTGTCTGGGGCAAGCAGGACACGGCCAACCCCGTCGAGCAGGCCGGGCTGCTTCTCCGACTCAACCCCCGCGCCCGACTCGAAATCTTCGACCGCTGCCGCCTCATGCCGCAGGAGGAGCACGCCGAGCGCTTCAACTCCTTGCTCCGCGAGGCGTTGCGCTCGAAGCCCCCCGCGCCCCTGCGCCCCCGCGCCCTCGAACAACCCGCCCCCGACATTTGATGACTACCGAGCCTTCCGAAAGGTATCATCAGGCAGGAGGCAGCACATGAACTACAAAGTCGTCCTACAAAAATCCGAGGAGGGCTACAGCGTCTCGTGCCCCGGCCTGCCCGGCTGCTGGTCACAAGGGGAGACGGAAGAAGAAGCCCTCGACAACATTCAGGACGCGATCCGCGAATACCTCGCCGTCGTGAGCGAGTTAGGGAAGGACGCGTGACGGCCTGACCGTCGAAGAGTTTAAAGGCTTCTGTGAAGCTCACGCCTTCGTTTCTCCCTTTTCGTTTCTCCCCTTAAAGCACCTCCGGGCCGCGCCCCCTTCGGCCTCGGCGTAAACGAGCGATGAACTTCTTCGGCCCCGCGTCGGCGGCGGAGAGATACGCGAAGGGGCGACCCTTTTTTCACCCGTTGGTGGTCGGGCGGGCGAAGGAGGTCTTCGGCCTGAAGGAGCCTCTGGCACACGCGCTCGACGTGGGCTGCGGGACGGGGCTCTCGACGGCGGCGCTCCGAGAGTTGGCGGCGGAGGTCGTCGGCGTGGACGCGTCGGCGGCGATGGTCGCGCACGCGCCGAGGCGCGCGGGCGTGGCTTACGTCGTGGCCGAGGCCGAGCGCCTGCCCTTCGGCGAGGGCGTGTTCGACCTGATGACCGTGAGTCAGGTCTTGCACTGGCTCGACCGCGCAAGGTTCTTCGCGGAGGCGCGGAGGGTTTTACGCGCGGATGGAAAACTCGTCGTCTATGACAATTACTTCGCGGGAGCGCCGGAGGGTGATGAGGCGTTCACGCGCTGGCACCGAGAGTCGTATCTCGAACGCTATCCGAGCCCGCTACGGGTCTGGACACAACTGTCCGATGAGGATGCCACGCGCGAGGGCTTCCGCCTGCTGGCGCACGAGTTGCTGCCGCACGAGATTAGCTTCTCGGTCGAGGGGCTGGCGGACTACCTGCTCTCGCAGAGCAACGTCATCGCGGTGGTCGAGGGCGGCGGGCGCGAGGAGGCTTCCGAGGCGCGGCGCTGGATTGTCGAGACGACGCGGCCACTGTTCGGCGGCGACGGCGAGAGACGTTTTCTTTTCCACGCGCCCGTCTGGTATCTGCGGCGCGTCGCTTGAGCGCGATGGCGGACGAGTCGGACGAAAGCCTCGCCGGGGCTTCTCTTAAATCCGGTCAAAGTGGGCGGGCGACAAACAAGGGGACAGTTGATGAGACAGAGGTTGTGGTTGAGCGCGAGTTTGTGTGCGGGGCTTTCCGCTGTCGTACTCTTCGCGGCGTCGCGGCCAGCCGGGGCGCAGACGACGCGCCGGGACGAGGGACAGGCGCACGGGGCGAAAGTAGATAAAGAGGGGCGCGACGAAGTTGACGGCGTTGAAGCTGATGAAGCCGTGAGAGGTCGCGGCCTCGCGGCCCCTTCGCCCGCGAGCGAGCCGACGGGAACGCCGGGCGCGACGGCGACGCCGCAACCTTCGCCCGCGCCTTCACCTGAAGCGGATTTCTCCGAGGGCTCCGAGGCGGAGACGTATGACGAAGGGGGCGGCGCACGGCTCTCTGTCGAACCGGCGCTCGGCCTCGCGCCGGAAGAGGGCGCGGACGACGCGAACGACGCGGCGCGCGACGCTTTGCGCAGAGGTTTTGATTGGAGGCCCGCCACCGAGCAGGCTTTGCTCTTCCTCGCCGTGCAGCACGGCTACGCCCTCACGCAGCCGAAGACGCGGCGCGACCTCTCCGGCCCCTTCTTCGGCGACTACTTCCGCTCGGTGAAGAGTCTCGGCAAGTGGGCCGACGGCGGGAAGTTCTTCACCAACTACGTCGCGCATCCGATGCAGGGCTCGCTCCTCGGCTTCGTCTATGTGCAGAACGACCCGCGCGGAAAGTCGGCGCGCTTCGGGCGCGGGGGCGCTTACTGGCGGAGCCGCCTGAAGGCCGTCGCGTGGTCGGCGGCGTGGAGCACGCAGTTCGAGATCGGCCCGGTCAGTCAGGCTTCCATCGGCAACGTCGGGCTGCACGGCAAGCAGACCTGGATAGACCTCGTGGTGACGCCGTTGGGCGGGGCCGTCTGGCTCGTCGCCGAAGACGCGCTCGACCGCTTCGCCGTCCGCGCCGTCGAGTCACGCACCGACAACATCCTCCTCAAAATCGCCGCGCGCGTGCTCCTTAACCCGACCCGCACCGGAGCCAACCTCCTCCGCTTCAAGAAGCCGTGGCACCGCGACAGGCCGTCGCTGTAAGGGCGGCGCGAAGTTTGAAGACGAAGAGGGCGCGGAAGTGACAGTCACTTCCGCGCCCTCTTTCATTCTGTCCGTGCGTTGCGGCTCTAAAGTTTAGAGGACGCCGCAGGCCGTCCACGCCTGCGCGACGGAGACGGACTCGGCGCTGCCGACGCCGTAGAGCGCGTTGGCCGCGTTGATGGTCGCGGTGCGCGCGCCCGCGAAGTTGGTCGAGGAGGTCATGTAGGTCGTCAGCGCCTTGTACCAGATTCTCGCCGCCTTGTCCGCGCCGATGCCGACGACCGGAGTCCCGGCGATGTGCGCGTGCGGGCCGCCTTTGGCGAGGAGGTAAAAGACGTGGTTGGGGATGCCGGAGTTGATGTGGACGCCGCCGCCGTCGCCCGTCCCCGTGTAGCGTTCCGAGTAGTGGTCGGGGTCGTCGTTCGTCGTGTAGCCGTAGTTGCCCGCGTTGTGCGGCCTGTCCATGTAGCGCAGCGCGTCTCCGGCGACGCCGGGCGTGTTGGCGTCCTCGCCGACCCACCACGTCTCGGTCGTCTCCGCGCCCTCGGCGTAAAGCTCGACCATCGCGCCGAAGACATCCGACCAAGACTCGTTGAGAGCGCCCGACTCGTTCGCGTAGGTCAGGTTCGCCGTCCGCGAGGTGATGCCGTGCTGCATCTCGTGGCCGCAGATGTCTAAGGTGACCAGCGGCGAGAAGTTCACGCCGTCGCCGTCGCCGTAGAACATCTGGTTGCGGGCGCTGCTCCAAAAGGCGTTGTTGTAGCTCTTGCCGAAGTGGACGATGGAGCTGATGAGCGCGGGCGAACCGGCGACCGAGGCCAGCGTGCGCGGGCCGCCCGCACCGTCAATGCCGTTGCGCCCGTGGACGTTGAGGAAGTAGTCATAGACCTTCGCCGCGCCGTAGTGAGCGTCAACGCCCGCCTTCGCCGTCGTCGCGTTCCAGACGTTGTCGGCGTCGTTGAAACGGTAGATCGAGCCGTAGCTGCTGATGTAGCCCATCATCGCGTTGATCTTCGCCGTGTTGCGGTTGTCGAAGGTGCCGACGGCGCGCGTCAGGTCTTCCATGTAGTAGCTGCCGCCCGAAAGCGTCGTGTTGATGGTCTGCGTGCCGCTGTAGAGCGAGACGCCGCTGCCGGTCGCGGCCTGCGTCTGGAGGTTGTCGTAGCTCCACACGAGTTCGCCGGAGATGGCGTCAATGAAGTAAACGGGCTCGGAGGTGTGCTCGGTGCCGTCGAGGCGCGCGAGTTGGACGCGGTAGGTGAGATGGTCAACTCCTTCGTGGCGGAGCACCCAGAGGTCTGTCCGCGGGGCGTCGGTCAGACAGTCGTCGCAGCCCTTCTTCTCCTTGTACTTCCCTTTCGCTTTGAAGACGGCGTCCTCCGGCGTGAGGTTGGGGAAGGTGTAGGCCGACACGTCCGGGATGAGATTGTCGGTCGTCTCTTCGACCTCGGTTTCGCTCGCGGCGTCGAGGTGGACGATGGCTTCGCCGCCGAAGACGGGGACGCCGTGGTGTGTCTGCTGGACGTGCGTGTGGACGCGCTCGGCGCGGTCGTTGTCCTCGAAGACGCGCAGCGTCTTCACGTCGTTCGGGGCGATGCCCTTGCGGGCGAGTTTCTTCTGGAGTCGCAAAAGGCTGGCCGCTTCGGCCTTCGCCAGCTTATCGGCCTTCTTGGCCTTATCCGACTTTTCGCCGGAGACAATTCCCGGCGCGATCAGCAACGCGCACATCGCGGTCACAACAAGTAACGCAAAAACTTTCTTCATTTCTCCTCCTTGGAAGGGTTGCGAGGTTGAGGTGTGCAAGAACCCGTCCGCCGGACGTGGCTCTCGTTGAGGGATAAGTGCACTGGGACAAGGAGATATTCACAGTCAGACTACGGGTGAAGAAGCCGTAACTCTCCGCCGGAGCGTGAGGTCGTTGAAATTTGCGTTGCTGAATGAAATCCTTTGCCGCTCCCGTCTGAGCTGAACTTCCGGCAAAGGCAGAATTGTGAGTTACAGGCGGCGAACCTTCCTGCAAGGGAGGCGAACTTTATACCTGAGTCGGCGGGATTACGCAAGCGAAGCTGTAAGAAATTTTACAGAAAACGGCGGCCTCGCAAATCTCCCCGTAAAAATGGTGGCCGGGGAGGGTTTCGCATCAGGAGTAGATGTTCATCGGGCGCGTGAGCAGCTCGAAGGGGTCGTGGACGTTGAGCGCCTCGCGGACGTAGAAGGCTTCACCGGCGGCGACGCCGATGAGCGAGCCGTAGTAGCGCATGCGGTGTTCGAGTTGCTTGAGGAAGCCTTCCTCGCTGATGCGCGTCTGCGGCTCGTTCGAGTTCGGGTCGAAGAACTGCGAGCCGTGGGCGCGGATGGCGCGGAACTTGTCCTCGACAAACTCCGAGATATCCACGATGAAGGAGGGCACGACGAGCCGCGAATAGACCGAGTGCGCGAGCGCGGGCATCGGGACAGCGCCTTGGCCCGCCTCCTCGTCGTAGCGGCGCATGCTGGCGAGGCGCGCGGCCTCGCGGACGATGCGGGCCGTGGCCGCGTGGTCGGGGTGCGGGTCGTCCCAGTGGGCAGTGAAGATGACGCGCGGGCGGTACTTGCGGATGACGCGCACCATCGCGCGGCGCGCGTCCTCGTTGAGCCAGACGTGGCCGTCGGGCTGTTCGAGGTTGAGCCGCGTGTCGAGCTTCATCAGGCGGGCGGCCTCGCGCGCCTCCTCGGCGCGGCCTTCGGGCGTGCCGCGCGTCCCCATCTCGCCGCGCGTCATGTCGAGGACGCCCGTCCGGTAGCCCAGAGACTTCAGCTTGAGCAGCGTCCCGGCGGCGGTCAACTCCGCGTCGTCCGGGTGCGAGTAGGCCGCCAGCACGTCGAGTCCGATGTCTTGTGTGTTCATAAAATACTTTTCAGGAGTCAGGAGTCAGGAGCCGGAATTCAAGAGGCTCCGCGTTATCATCGTTGATGCTTTCAGCTTGAACGCTCGATGGACAATGTTCTTCTACTGGCTCCTGACTTCCGGCTCCTGACCACTTCCTTCAAAGTTGAACCGGCAGCGCACGCCCTGCTCCTTGCCGGTGTCGTAGATCATGGAGATGTTGTTGACCGTAATCTCCCAGTGGAAGTTACGCGTGCTGAGGACGCGGATGATGGCGGCCACCTTCTCCTGATCAATGTCGCCCTGCGCGAGGGTGACGTGCGGCACCCACTCTTCGGGGCCGTAGTAGTGCGCGACCGCGCCGGGCACGCGCTGGCGGACGCCGCGCCAAAGCTCTTCGTGGAGCGCCGAGAGTTGCGGGCTGCGCACGAGCGGGATGTAGAGGATCGGGTTGGCGACGGTAAAGATGCCGAGGCCGGAAGTCCTGACGCGGAAAGGGCGCGTGCGTGCGGCCAGCTCGCGCAGGAAGTGCCCGCACTCGTGCTCTTCGTAGGAGTCGGCGACCTGATAGGAGAAGTGCGGGAACGGCGTGACGTACATCCCGCGCACGTCGAACTTCTGCCCCAGCTCCTCGTAGAGCGCCCCGACGCGCGCGTAATGGCGGTCGTCAAGGAGCGTGACCACGCCCTGCATCAGTCCGTGCCCCTCATCCGGCGGCGAGTTTGGAAATCCACGACAAGAGATGTAGCGCGAAGCCCCGCGACTCGTCAAGGCAAGGGGAAGGGGTTTGAGGCTAAAGGCTTGTGACAGACAAACCGCTTCTTGCAAGTCTCCGGCCTCAACTCTCCAACCTCTTCCCCTTGCCTTTTTCCTTTCCGTGTTGGTAGCCTGTCGTCTCCCCCGGAAAGGTTTAACGGAGAGGCGATGCAGCTCACGGTGCTCGGTTCGGGCACGTCCGTGCCGCACGCGCGGCGCTCGTCGTCGGCGCACTGGTTGGAGGCTTCGGGCGGGACGCTGATGCTCGACATCAGCGCGCCCTCGATTCACCGCGCGGCGCAGGAAGGCTTCGACTGGGCGGCGCTCGACGCCGTCTGGGTGAGCCATTTCCACCTCGACCACGTCGGCGGCCTCGCGCCCTTCCTCTTCGGGACGAAGTACGCGCCGCAGACGCAAGCGAGGCGCAAGACCCTCTCGATTTTCGGCCCGCGCGGGCTCGAAAAACTTCTGCGCGCGTTCGACGAGGCGGGCGGTTATAAACTCTTCGAGCAGCCCTTCCCGCTCGAAGTCCGAGAGGTCGCGCCGCGCGAAGAGTTCGAGATGTTCGGCGGCCTGCGGGCCGAAGCCTTCTCGACGCCGCACACGGGCGAGAGCCTCGCCGTCAGGCTCGAAGACGCGGACGGCGCTTCGCTCGTCTACACGTCCGACACGGGCCACACCGACGCGCTCGCCGAGTTCGCGCGCGGCGCGGGCCTCTTCCTGTTAGAGTGCTCCTTCTTCCGCACGAAGCCCGTGGAGACGCACCTCGTCCTCGCGGACGCGATGCGGCTGGCGCGACTCGCCGCCCCGCGCCGCGTGATGCTCGCGCACCTCTACCCGGAATGGGACGGCATAGACATCGCCGCCGAAGCCGCCAAGCTCTGGGACGGCGAAACTATCGAAGCGCGCGACGGTCTGAGATTGGAGATAACGAAATGACGGGCGCGGAATGACGAACGATGAAGGAGTCGCTGTTTGAATTTCAAATTTGAGATTTGAGATGTGAGCTTTCAAATCCGAGATTCCAATCAGCAGCCCCTTCATCATCCGCCATTCCGTATTCGTCATTCGACCGCGATGAAAACCCGACTAATCGTCAACCCGGTTTCCGGCACGGACGCCGCGCCCGACTACCTGCAAGCGATGAACGAGCGTTTGCGCGAGGGGCTGGGTGATTTGGACATCGTGATGACGGTGGCGGCGGGCGACGCGCGGCAGCTCGGCGAGCGGGCGGCTGCCGAGGGCTACGAGCGCTTGTTCGTGGCGGGCGGCGATGGGACTTTAAACGAGGTCTTGAACGGCGTGGCGGCGGTCGAAGGCGCGCTCGCGCGGACGATCTTCGGGCTCATCCCGCTCGGCACGGGCAACGACTTCGCGGGCGCGCTCGGCCTGCCCGAAGATGTCGAGGACGCGGTCGAGATGCTGCTGCGCGGGCGGACGGTCTCGGCGGACGTGGGCGTCCTGAACGAGCATTACTTCGTCAACGTCTCGGCGGGCGGCTTCATCGCCGAAGTGTCGGACGCCGTCAACCCGCAGCTCAAGTCTCTGACGGGGAAGTTCGCCTACCTCATCGGCGGCGCGCAGGTGTTGTTGGAGTACGAGCCGGTGGGCGTGCGCCTGCGCGCGGTCGCGGAAGACGGGCGCGTCACGGAGCGCGAGTCGGGCGCGCAGATGTTCGCCGTCTGCAACTCGCGGCTGGTCGGCGGCGGGCGGCTCATCGCCCCGCACGCCTTGATTGACGACGGGCTCCTTGACGTGTGCTTCGTCGAAGAGATGCCGACGCTCGAATTCGTCGGGCTCCTCAGTTCGGTCTCCGGCGGCGACCACATCGAGGACGCGCGCGTCTCATACTTCCGCACGCGCGAACTGGACTTGGAGTTCGACCGCACCATTAAGGTCAACACCGACGGCGAGGTCTTGGAGGCGAGCGCCTGTCGCTATCGAGTCCTCCCGCGCGCCGCCCGCTTCCTCGCCGGTGACGCGCCGTTCGCGGAGGAAAGAAGTGAGCAGTAAGCAGTGAGCGGTAAGCAGTGGGGAGAGTGGGCCGGGGTATCGCGGGTGCGCGATGTTAGAGGGAGTGGCTGCGGGGCTTCCAGTCTCTGTTCTTAATGAGGGTATCGGAATGTCGAATTTCAAATTTGAAATCTCAAAACTCGGATTTCAAGGCTCAAGGCTCAAGTTCCAAAGCTCAAAACTCAAGGCACGGCCTCGCGGCGGGCGCGCGCCGTCGGCGAGTGCGTGGTGCTTGGCGCTCGTCGCTTGCTGCCTGCTGCTCACTGCTTACTGCTTACCGTTTGCGGTCGGGGCGGAGGGGGAACTGCTTGAGGTGGGGAGCGCGTTGAAGGTCGCGCCGTCGAGCGTCGCGGCGGGCGAGTTGAAGATCGTCTCTTACAACATGCGGTGGCGCGGCGGCGAAGATTTGCGGGAGTTGATCGGGCTGCTGCGCTCGGACGCGGAGATCGGCGGGGCTTCGGTCATCGGGCTTCAGGAGGTTGACCGGAAGAAGAAGCGCACCGACTACACGAACACGGCGCGCGTCATCGCCGAAGGCTTGGGGATGCACTACGCTTGGGCCGCGCCGCCCGTGAAGGAGGGCGAAGAGGAAGAGACGGGCGTCGCCATCCTCAGCCCTTACGAGCTGAGGGACGTGTCGCGGCTCGTCCTCCCGCACGAGGGGCCGGGCAAGCGACGTCGCGCGGCGGTCGGCGCGACCGTCATCGTCGGCCAGACGCCGGTGCGCGTCTATTCAGTGCACGCCGAGACGCGGCTGCCTTTGGCGAAGAAGGTCGAGCAGTGGAATGCCGTGCTCGAAGACCTGAGGCGTCACCCGTCGGTGGCGCGCGCCGTCGTGCTCGGCGACTTCAACACCATCAAGGGCAAGGACGTGAAGGCCGCCCGCAAGCTCTTCGCCGATTCGGGCTTTGCCACTCCCTTCCCCGACGACCTCTCGACGTGGCGGACGTTCATGTTCAAATTGAAACTGGACTGGCTGTGGCTGCGCGGCTTCGAGGCGGATGACTTCGGGATAGACAAGCAGGTCGGACTCTCAGACCACTGGCCGCTGTGGGTCAAGATTAAGTTGGGGGAGCAAGTGACGCCGCCCGTCACGACGGCGACGGCGACGCAAACTCCCTCGCGCCCGCGCTGAAGAACGTCTCCCCTTCAGCGCGGGCTCCCACACTTTTTTTATCATCTCAAACGCAACTCGACGCGGTTCTCTTCGAGGGCGTTGCCGGTGGCTCTCTGCAACTCGGCGATGGCCTTGTTGAGTTCGGTCTGCGCGCGCAACTCGTTGCCGCGCGCGGTCGTGAGCGCGGTCTGCCGCTCAAGCACGAGGAAGACCGTGGACTGGCCGGAGTCGAGCTTGCGTTGCTCGCTCGCGTACTGCTGCTCGGAAGAGGAACGCGCGCTGGCCGCCGCGCGCAGGCGCGACTCGGCGGTGCGGACGAGTTGCAAGGCGTTGCGCACGTCCACTTGAATGAGTTGTTCGAGCTGCTCGCGCTGCGTGCGGATGCGGTCGCGCTCGACGAGCGAGCGACCGAGCTGCGCCTCGGCGGTCGTGTTGCGAAAAGGGAGGTTGATGGCGACGCCGACGCGGAAGTTGGTGAAGCGGTTGGCCGCGAGGTTCGTGAAGGACTGTCCGGGGCCGCCGACGAGCACTTCCGGCAAAGTCTGCGCGGGCGGCTCGGCGAGCGGCGGCAGACCGTTGATGGCCGAGAGCTGGTTGATGCGCGCGCGCAACTCCGCGTTCGAGGCGGTCAGAGGGTTGGTCGCGCCCGAAGAGTTGAGCGACCCGGAAAGGCCGACGAGCCCGTAAGAGGCGATGAGGTCAACCTGCGGCTTCGTCTGCTCGCGCGCGAAGCGCTGCTCGATCTCGTTAATCTCGCGCGCCACGTCCGAAGAGCGGAGTTCGGGTCGGCTCCTTAAAGCCGCCTGCATCGCGTCGGCGAGCGTGGCGGTGGGCGGCGGCAAATCAACGGCGTCGGTCGGCACGAGCGAAGTGCTCCAAATCGTCGCCTCGCGGTTCTCGGCGATGAGATTTTTGAGCGCGTTCTCGGCGCGGCCCACGTCGTCCAAAGCGCTATAGACGCTCTGCTCGAAGCCGGAGACTTGCGCCTCAGCCGCCACCACGTCAATCGGCGCGAGCATCCCTTCGGCGACGAGTCGGCGGTTGTGTTCGAGCTGCGTGCGCGCGTCGCGCACGGCGTCGCGCTGAATCTGCAAGTTGCGCAGGCTATAGACCAAATCCCAGTAGGCGCGCTGGACGTTGGTGATCGTCTCGATGGCTCGCTGGCGGAACTGCGCGTCGGTCAAGGAAAGATTGCGCTTGGCGATTTCGATGAGTCGCCGGTTCTGGTCGAAGCGGCGACCGCGCAGGACGGGCTGCGTGTAGCTGAAGGTGAGCGCCGTCGGGTACTGCGGGTTGAGCGCGGCGAAGAGGCTGTCGGTCGTGACGCGGTTCGAGGTGAAGTCGAGCCGGTAGCCGCCGCCGAACTTCGGCGTCAGCCCCTGCACCGAAGAGGTGCTGAAGAGGCCCGATTGCGTGACCGCGCCGGAGGAACTGCCGCTCAGAAAACTCGCCGAAGGCGTCTCGGTGCGCTCGTAGTAAGAGTTGGTCGAGAAGCGCGGGTCATAGACGCCGCGCGCGCCCTGCAAGTCGAACTCGGCAACGCGCACGTTCTGGCGCGCGACCTCGATGTCCTTGTTGTTCGAGAGCGCAAGCTCTATCGCCTCGCGCATCGAGAGCGCGCGCTGCTCGGCCATGTCCACGCCGACGCGCTCTAAGGTCGGAAACGGCCCCGTCGCCGAACGGAAGTCGGGCGCGACCTGCGGCACGGGGAGCGACAAGTCCTGCGGCGGCGGCGCGGCGGTCGGCACGCTCTCGCGCCCCGGCGCGGGCACGCCCGCCGGAGGCTGTATCTGCGAGCCCGGCGCGGCGGGAGGCTGTTGGCCTTGCGTCCCTTGAACCGTTCCGCCTTGCGGCTGTGACGAGGGCGAGCCCATGAGCGAGCCGGAGAAGGGCGCGTTCGGCGTCGCGGGAGGCACGGTCGGCTGAGCGGAACCGGGTGGCGTCTGTTGCGCGGGCGCGGCGGGGTTCGTCGCCTGCTGCGTCTGTGTCTGCGTCGGCGAAGCCGTCTGCGGCGATTGCGTCGGCGGCCCCTGCTGCGGCGGGTTGTTGGCCGAAGGCGCGGGCGCTCCCGCCTGACTCGCCGGAGCCCCCGCCTGCTGCTGCTGCGCCTTCGACGGCGCGCAGGCGAAGACGAGAGCCAACGTGGCCGTCATCAACTTCTTCATTGTCCGAGTACGATGAATCATAAATTTCACGCGACAGATAAAAGCCGTCAACCCTCAACCGTAAACCGTGACGGGAAGGACAGGATTTTTCTTGTCACCTGTCACCCGTCACGGCTCGCGGCTTTCAATTCTTCCCGAACATCCCGAACAGAGATTGCGCGGCGGTCGCCGTCCGCCGACGCGCCCACGCGAAGGGCGCGCGGATGCCGCCGCCGATGCGGCCCCAGACGCGGCTGTGGCCGAGGTCGTCAAACAGCGAGTAGAAGACCGGCACGGCCAGAAGCGTCAGGAGCAAGCAGAGCGACTGGCCGCCGACGACGAGCACGCCGATGGAGCGGTTCGTCCCCGAACCCGGCCCCGTCGAGACGACGAGCGGAATCATCCCCGCGACGAGTGCGATGGTCGTCATCAGGATGGGCCGCAGGCGGTCGCGGTTCGCCTGGATGATTGCCTCTAAGCGTTCCATGCCGTGCGCGCGCAACTCGTTCGTGTGGTCAATCTGCAAAATCGCGTTCTTCTTCACCACGCCGAACAGCAGCAGCAGACCGAGCCCGGAGAAGATGTTCACCGTCTGCCCCATGAGGATCAGAGACAGGATGCCGAACGGGATGGCGAGCGGCAGCGTCAAAAGAATCGTGACCGGGTGAATGAAGGACTCGAACTGCGCCGCCAAGACCATGTACATGAAGACGAACGAGAGCAGAAAGGCGAACATGAAGTAGAAGCCCGCGCGGCCCAACTCCTTCGAGCGGCCCGCGAGCCCGGTCGTGTAAGCCGGGTCAACGCCGATCTCTCGGACGAACTGGTCGAGCTGCGCGATGACTTCCGATTGCGAGCCGCCCGAAGTGACGTTCGCCGTCAGAGTCACCTGCCGCTGCCGGTTGAGGCGGTCAATCGCCGAAGGCCCAGTCCCCTCCTCCACGCGCACGAGGTTCGAGAGGTTCGTCCAACCGA
Source organism: Pyrinomonadaceae bacterium (assembly GCA_035761505.1). Taxonomy (GTDB): domain Bacteria; phylum Acidobacteriota; class Blastocatellia; order Pyrinomonadales; family Pyrinomonadaceae; genus JAIVJM01. The sequence goes on along the minus strand of DASTQX010000104.1, from coordinate 6,240 downwards.
CCTTCGACGATTGCACGAAGAGGTTCGACAACGCTTCCGGGCTCGTCCGCGCCGAGCCGACCGAGCGGACGCGCACCTCATGTTGATCCGTGCCCTCGTTGTAAGTCGAGACTTCCTGCCCGGCGACGAGGACGTTGAGAGCCTGCGCGATGTCGCCGACCCGCACGCCCAAGTCCGCCGCGCGCGCGCGGTCAATCTGGACGCGCACTTCGGGCTTGCCGACGATGAGCGAAGAGTCCACGTCCACGACGTTCGGGATGGTCTTCATCTTCTCGGTGAGCCGCTCGGAGTAGCCGATGAGCTTCTGCAAGTCCGGGCCGCCGATGACGTACTGGATGTCGGCGTTGCGGAAGCCGCCGCCGGAGATGGCCTGCACCTGCCCGATGTTCGTCCGCAACTCCTGCGGGTACTTGGCGAGTACGCCGCGCGTCGCCTCCATCAGCTCGACCTGCGATTGGTCGCGCTCTCCGATGTCCTTGAGCTTGACGTAGATGTTGGCGTCGTTGACGAGTTGCTGCTGGCCGCCGCCGATGGTGACGAGCGTGTCGGTGACGCCGGGCAACTCGCGCCGCACGTCGGCGGCAATCTTCTCGACGATGGCCGAGGTCGCGGCGAGCGTCGAGCCTTCGGGCGCGCGGACGTTGATCTCGAATTGCGACTGGTCGTCCACGGGCAGGAAGTTTTTGCCGACGAGCATGAAGAGCGGGACGATGCTCAGGATGACGACGACGCACATCAAGACGACCGCCCAGCGATGCGCCATCGCCCACTTGAGCATCCACGTGTAGGTGCGGTCAATCGGCTTGTACCACCGGGCGTCCTTCGACGTGCGCGGCGCGTGCGCCCCGCCGGAATCAGCTTGCGCGACCTCTTCACTCGGCGGCACGGAAGACTCTTCGCCCTCCGCCGTCTGGTTCGCCTCCGCCGCCTTGAAGGGCTCGCCCGCCATCACCTTCGACTCGTCCGCCAATCCGGCGGGCGCGTCGCCCACGCTCGGCACGCTCCCCGTGCCCGGCCCTTCCGCCGCCTCTTCGCGCTTGATGAGACGAGCCGCGAGCATCGGCGTTAAGGTGAACGAGACGAGCAGCGAGACGCCGATGGCGAACGAAGAGGTCAGGCCGAACGACGACATAAAGCGCCCGACGATGCCGCCCATGAAGCCGACGGGGATGAAGACGGCGAGCAGAGAAAGCGTCGTCGCCATCACGGCGAGGCCGATCTCCTTCGTCCCTTCGATGGCGGCCTGGAAGGGGGCCATGCCCTTCTCTTCAACGAAGCGGTAGATGTTCTCTAAGACGACGATAGCGTCGTCAATCACGATGCCGACCATCAGCGTGAGCGCGAGCATCGTAATCTGGTTGAGCGTGTAGTCCATCGCGGCCATGAGGCCGAAGGTGGCGATGATGGAGGTCGGGATGGCGATGGCCGCGATGATCGTCGAGCGGACGTTCCACAGGAAGAGGAAGACGACGAGCGAGGCCAAGAGGCCGCCTTCGATGAGGTGCGTCTGGATGCTTTCGACCGCGGCCTTGATGAAGATGGATTGGTCGCCGACGATCTGCGTCCGCACGCCCTTCTTCTTCAACTCCGGCTCAAGCTCGGCCAGACGTTCCTTGATGGCGTCGGCGACCTGCACGGAGTTCTGGCCCGACTGTTTCGAGATGACGAGCGTGACGGCGGGCTGCCCGTTGAGACGCGCCGAGGTGCGCTGCTCCTGCGCGCCGTCCTCGACGTAGCCGATGTCGCTGATCTTGACGGCGTAGCCGCCGCGCTGCCCGACCGAGATGTGATTGAAGTCCGAAGGGTTCGTGATGCGCCCCATCGTCCGCACGGTCAACTCGCGCGTGCCCTCGTCCACGCGCCCGCCCGGCACCTCCATGTTCTGCTGCCGGATGGCCGCCACCACTTCGGGCACGGTGACGTTGAAGGCGCGCATCTTGTCCGGGTCAATCCAGACGTGTATCTCGCGCGTCGAGCCGCCGACGATGGCGACGCTGCCGACACCGTTGATGGACTCGACGCGCTCTTTAATATCTTTGTCGGCAATGTCGGTGACTTCGCGCAAGGGCTTGTTGGCCGAGACGGCGACGCGCAAAACGGGCGCGGCGTCGGTGTCGAGCTTGAGGATGACGGGGTCTTCCGCCGTCTCCGGCAAGTCGCCGCGAATAAGGTCAACCTTGTCCCGAATCTCCTGCGCGGCCACGTCGGCGTCTTTGTCCAAGAGGAACTGGACGAAGACCTGCGAGACGCCCTCGACCGAGGTCGAGCGCAACTCGTCAATGCCGCTGATGGTGTTGACGGCGGCCTCGACCTTGTCGGTGATTTCCGTCTCGATCTCGCGCGGGCTCGCGCCGGGGTTGACGACCGAGATGGTAATCGTCGGGAAGTCAATCTTCGGGAAGAGGTCAACGCCAAGCGAGAAGAACGAGAACACTCCCACCACCGTCAGCGACAGAATAATCATCGTCGCGAACACGGGACGCCGGACACAAATTTCCGCGAGTTTCTGCATGATTCAAAAGCCTTGGCTGTCGGCTACTGCCGGACGGGCACGCCGTCGGCCAGTTGTTCGACGTTCGAGGTGGCGACGAGTTCGTCCGCCGCGACGTTGCCTTTGATTTCGACGAGGTCGCCTTCGCGCTGTCCGGTCTGGACGAGTCGCTCCTGCGCCACTCCGTCGCGGATGACGAAGACGCGGCTCGTGCTGCCCTCGGTGCGGATGGCGCGCGCGGGGACGAGAATCGCCGGGTCGGTCTGCGGCAGAAGGATGCGGATGGTGGCGAACTGTCCGGGCTTGAGAAGGTTTTCGCCGTTCTCGACTTCGGCTTCGACCGTGAGCGTGCGCGACTGTGCCGAGACGTTCGGCGAGATGCGCGCGACGCGTCCGGCGAAGGCGCGGTCGGGGTAGGCGCTGACCGTGACCGAGACGCTCTGGCCCGGTGAGACCGATGAGATGGCCTGTTCTGGAATGTCTATCCTCACGCGCAGAGGGTTCGTGCGGACGATGGTGGCGACCTTCGAGGAGGTCGAGACGTACTCGCCCACGTCCGCCGGGCGCTCGGAGACAAAGCCGCTGATGGGCGCGTAGATGACGACATCACGCACGCCTTTCTGTGCCTGCTCGACCTGCACGGCGAAGCCCTGCGCGGCGGCGCGGGCCGTCTGGACGGCGGCGTAGCTCTGCCGCGCCTGCGCGAGCGCCGCCTCGTACTGCTCGCGGAGCTGGTCGCGCTGCGCCTTCTGCTGGTCGTAGGCCGAGCGCGAAACGTCGCCCGACTCGATCAGTCTCTCGAACCGCTTGAGCTGCTTCTCGGCCAGTTCGAGCGCGGCGCGCGCGGCCCCGACCTCGGCGACGCGCGTCGGGTCGAAGTTCTGGCCGGGCCGGAGCCCGATGCGCGCCTCGGCCTGCTGGACGGCGGAGCGCGATTGCGCGAGCGCGGCCTGCGCTTGCTCGACGCGGAGGCGCGCGTCCGCGTCGTCGAGCCGCGCGATGACAGCGCCTCGCTGGACGTAGCTGCCGAGGTCAACGCCGACCGAGACGACTCGGCCCGCGACCGTCGGCGCAACGTCCGTCTGCTCGTCGGCAGCGAGGCCACCCGTCGCCTCGACGAAGCGCGGGAGGTTGCGGCTGATGGCCGGAGCGGTCGAGACATCCACCGCCGACGGAGTGGCGGGCGCGGCCTCCTGATTATTGTTCGCCTTCGCGCGCGAGCCGCCGCAGGAAGCCGACACGGCCACCGAGACGCAGAGCGCGAGCAGCAAAACGAGGGTCTTGCTCTGGTGTTGAAGGGAGATCATGTTCGCTTACTTCTTCTTCGTGCCTTTGACCGTCGAGGATGAAGAGGAGCGCCGCGCGTTCGCGCTGCGCCCCGGAGACTTGTTCGACCTCGCCGCCGCCGGAGATTGTTCGGCATCGGCGGCGATGCCGCGCAGAAGGATGTCGGTGAAGGCGCGCGCCGCCTCCACGTTCTCGATGTTCAGAATCCGCCGGGCCGGGTCTTTGTCCCAGAGGATGTTGTTCAGCGAGTGGTGGATGATGCTGCCGGTGAAGGCGCGCACGACGACGAGCGGGTCAACGCCTCGGATGGCCCCCTCGCGCTGCCGCTCGCGGATGTAGGAGCCGAGGAACTCGTACATCACGCGGACGTTTCTGTCCCAGAACATCTGCGCCAGTTGGTGGCCTTCGAGCGCCGAGTACATGAGGATGCGGAGGAAGTCCGGGTCTTGCTGGTGGTGCTCCATCATGCCGAGCGCGAGCCCCTCGAAGACGGCGCGGTCGTCCTTGCACCGGACGGCCTCGGCCACGCCGCCCTTAATCATCTCGGCGACCGTGCAGCTCAAGTCCGTCACCGAGCCCTCGCAGGACTTGTGGTCAATGATGGCCGAGTACAGCTCGTCCTTCGTCGCGAAGTGGCGGAAGATGATGGCCTCGGAGACTCCGGCGGCGTGCGCAATCTCTTTGGTCGTCGTGCCGCGAAAGCCGTGCTCGGAGAAGAGCCGGACGGCGACGCGGACGAGTTGGCGGCGGCGGTCTTCGGCGGGCATCCGCCCGCCCGGCGGCGTCTGTGCGGGCAGTGTGGGCGCGTCCTCGCGCGGGGTCTCGGCGTGTTTGCTCATAACTTCCGCTACCGCTCTCCTGACTACTCAAGGGACTTAAACAAGTAAGTACTTACTAACATCCGAACGTCTCGACTGTCAAGTTGGTTCCCGAAATCTCGCGCCGGGGAGATGTATTGTTCCCGACCTTGTGCTACATTGGCACGTACCTTTTCACAACAAAACCGAGGGGTCGGGGGCCGGGGCGGGCGAGGCGCGCACCTGCGCCGGGGCTGGATTTTCTTCCCGCCGGGGCTTCGGCGAGACGGTCGGCACGGCCTTTGCACACTCGCGGTGGGAAACAGACTTTTTTCGGGAGCGGACTCTCGCGCGCTTTTCATCCAGAGGCGTTTGAATGATTCACATCAAGAAGGAGAACAAAACTGATGTCACAGAACAGACCTGATAACGACAACAAGACGACCGGCACGGGCGGCGGCGGCAGCAGCAGCAGCGGAACCGGCACGGGCGGCGGCGGGACTTCGACGAGCGCGACGGGCGACCCGTCCCAGTGGGGCGCGCAGGGCTCGGCCTCCGGCTCGACCACCGGCACCGGCTCGACGGCGGGCGGCTCCTCGACGGGCACGGGCCTTTCGACCACTTCGGGCACTTCGTCTTCGACGGGCGGCGGCGCGGCGACGGGCGCGGCCACGGGGCTCGCGACGCAGGCCAAGGAGTACGGGCAGAAGGCCGTGGACGCGGCGACGAGCGCGGCCTCGACCGCCAAAGACTACCTGAGCGACAAGGCTTCGGTCGTCGGCGACAAGCTGCAAGACCTGCGCAACGTTGACTACGGCCAACTCGCCGAGGACGCCAAGCAGTACGCGCGCCAGAAGCCCGGTCAGGCGCTCCTGATCTCGGCGGCGGCGGGATTCGTCATCGGCCTCCTGCTGCGCGGCGGCAGGCGGTAAATCAAATGCGGAGGTCGGAACGCTCGAACGCCGGACTCGGAAACTGAAGGCAGTGGTTTTCAGTTCGTCGTTCCGCGTTCCGAACTTCCGCGTTTCTGGAGAGGAGGCGAGTGATGGCCGAAGTAGAGAGAAGGATGGCCGCCGTGCCCGCGACGACCGACGAGCAGCAGGCCGACATTGACAACCTGCCCGCGCTGCTCGGTCGCCTCGGCGACAACGTCATGCAGCTTGTCGACACCAAGCTGAGTCTGGTCAAGGTCGAGTTGAAGGAGGACGCCTCCTTCTACGCGCGCAACGGGGCGCTGACGGCGGTCGGCGGCGTGATTGCCGCCATCGGGTTCGCGCTCTTAAACGTCGCCATCGCGTTCTTCATCTCGACGCTCTTCGGGAGCGACGACGCGGGCGCTGTGACGCCGAAGTACGGGCCGGTCAGCTACGGCGTCGGCTTCCTCATCACGGGCCTGCTCTATCTGGTCGTCGGCGGCGTGATCGTCCTGACGATGAAGAAGCGGCTCTCCGCCTACAACCCGGTGCCGACTCGGAGCCTCGACGAGATCAGAAAGGACAAGCAATGGCTGAAGAACGAAATGTAGCTCTGACGCGCGCGAACGACTCAGCCGACGAAGACGTTGACCAGACCAAGGCGGCGCTCCAGCGCCGAATGGAAGAGGCGCGCGAATCCATTACCCAGACCGTCACGGAGATTAAGGACACGGTGGTGACACAGTACCAG
>DASTQX010000103.1:0-1359 GCA_035761505.1 Pyrinomonadaceae bacterium | reverse complement strand
GAGCGCGCGGACGTGCGCGACCCGCGCTTCGTTCGCCAGCCGCTCGTCCTTGAGCGCCGAAGCCATCTCGCTCACGCCGCGCAGGGCTTCGGCCCAGAGACCCTGCATGTAAATCTCTTCGTGCGACGGGTAGAGCGCGCCGCCTTCGACCCAGCCGTGGCCCGCGCCCGTGTTCTCGACGAGGCCGTTCGCGTCCGTGTCGGTCGAGGCCGTGAAGCGGTACGCCTTGAGAATCGAATCCCAGTTCGCGCGCACGAACGCGAGGTCGCCCGTCGCGCGCAGGTAGTCGGCGTGCGCGATGACGTAGAGCGGCGTCGCGTCGGCGCTCGCCCACGGGTATTCGTAATCCGTGAACCAAGGGACGAGGCTCGCGCTCTGCGAAATCTCGTGCGGGACTTTGCCGTCGGCGCGTTGGAATTTTTTGAGGAAGTCGAGCGCCGTCCGCACGGACGCGAAGTCGCCGGAAGAGTTGAGCGCGAAGGTCGTCCACAGCGCGTCGCGCCCGAAGAACCAAGCGAAGCCGGGCCGCTCGCTCTCGCCCGCCGTGCGAAAGCCCGCGACGAGCCCCGTGCCGAGCAGAGGGTTCTCCACCATCCCTTTCTCGATCCCGACCTTCGCCCACTCGAAGGCTTCGTCCAAACGCTTGTCCGGCGTGCTGATGTGCACCGTCGCGTTCCACAGCCGCCCGTAATGCTCGACGTTCTGCGCGTAAAGCTCAGGCGCGTTGCGGAGGAGCTTCGCGTAAGTCGCCTTCGCCTCTTCGAGCCCGCGCACGCCGCCCGCGATGACGACCGGGATGAAGTTCGACTTCAAGGACTCCGGCGGCACGTCGAGGTGAAAACGCGCGGGCACGTCGCGCGGCTCCTCCTGATAAGGCATCGTCGAGGCGTCGCGCGCCGCCGGGCTGCCGACTATCCCCGCGAAGCGGCGGCTCTCTTCGTGGAGGTAGAAAAACTTCCCCGCCTCGTCCCAGCCGAGGTTACCCGTCATCAATCCGGCGGGCCACATCAACTTGAGGCGCGGGCGGAAGCTGACGGTCACGCCGAGCGGCAGAGCGCTCTCGACTTCGAGCAGCATGACGATGCCGGGCTCGTTGACGGGCGCGAAGATGATCTGCCGCACGGTGAAGGCCGCGTGCGTGTAGGTGATGGTCGTCGCTTCGGGCCGGACGTTGATGAGCGTCGCCGTGTCCGCGCCGCGCAGTTCGAGCGGGTAGCCTTCGAGCCGGAAAGACAGCTCGAACTGGTCGAGCAGTTGGAGCGGATAAACCCACGCTTCGAGCGACCGCCGCTCGTAACCGTAGAGCGCGGACTTTCTACCCAGCACGTCGAGAAACGCGCCCGCCTGCACCCGCCGCTC
>DASTQX010000102.1:0-3363 GCA_035761505.1 Pyrinomonadaceae bacterium | reverse complement strand
AACTCGGCGAGATCGAAACGGCGCTCGGCCAACATCCGTCCGTGCGTGAGTGCGTCGTCCACGCGGACGCCGACGGAGCGGGCGACAAGCGACTGGTCGCCTACGTCGTCGCCGGAGGCTCCGCGCCCTCGGCCAGCGAGTTGCGTGCCTTTCTCAAAGAGCGGCTGCCCGATTACATGATTCCGGCGGCCTTCGTCTCGCTCGCTGCGCTGCCCTTGACGCCCAACGGCAAGCTCGACCGCAAGGCGCTGCCGCGTCCCGACGCGGACGCGACCGTGGAGGACGAGGGCTTCTTCGAGCCGCAGACGCCGACCGAACAGGCGTTGGAGAAAATCTGGGCCGAAGTGCTTGGGCGCGAGCGCATCAGCGTCCGCGGCAACTTCTTTGAACTCGGCGGCCACTCGCTCTTAGCCACGCAGGTCTGCTCGCGCGTGCAGCGCGCTTTCGGCGCGCGCGTTCCCGTCCGCAAGCTCTTCGAGTCGCCTACGGTCGAGGAGTTCGCGCGCGTCGTGTCGGAGGTCGTGCTGGCAGAGGTCGAGGCGATGTCGCAAGACGAAGCCGAAGGTTTAATCGCCGGAGGCCGCGACCGGCCCGCGCTCACCTGATTGCCGGGCCGCCTGCCGGTTCGAGTTCAATGCCTAATCAGACTTCAGCGGTCACCCGGCGCGAGCGAGGAGATGAACTCGCACGCTTCGGCGGCTGAGTCGTGTCCCTTTGAACGCGCCGCCAAATCCCGGCAGCGGCTCTTCACCGTCTCCGACTCGACGAGTCGGCGCAAGCACTCCGCGACGGGTTCGGGCTTCCACTTGAACGGCGGCAGCCAGTCGGCGACGCCGAGGTTTTTCAGGCGCGTGGCGTTGTCGGGCCGGTCGTGCTTGTAAGGCAGGACGAGTTGCGGCACGGCGGCGGCCAAGCTCAGGAACGCCGTTCCGATGCCGCCGTGATGGATGTTGGCACGCACGCGCCGCAGCAGAGGGACGAACGGCAGGCGGCGGTAGCACCTCACATCCTCCGAGAGATACTCTTCCACGAGATCGGCCTGAGAAGTGATGATGACGCACCTCAGACCGAGGAGCCGACAGGCTCCGACGCCCGCCGAGAAGAACTCGCCCCTCTCGCAATGCGACGTGCCGTGCGTGACGAGGACGGGCGGCTCGCCGTCTTCGAGAAAGGCGCGCGCCTCGTCGGGCAAGGGAGCGTTGACGACCTCTTTGTTCTCGACAACGCCGACCGGCTTCACGTCCCACACCCAACTCGGTTCCGGCTCCATGTACCATTCGGGCCAGAGCCCGATGGCGCGGTGGCCGGAGCCGAGCCACGCGCGCCAGTCGGCGACGGGCGGCAGGCCGAGTTCGGCGCGCGCCCGGTTCAACTGCTCGCCGTAAGTCTCGTAGAGGCCGAGTGTCGTGGAGAGAATCGTCACGTTGTAAGGGGAGTGGAGCAGCGGCACGTAGGGGAGGCCGAGCGCGTCCACGACCATCTGCGCGACGAGATTCAGCGATGACCCGGCGACGAGGACGGTGTTCGGAGAAGCGGCGTGCGCGAGGACGATGCGGAAGACGAGGGACGAACTGTGGACGAAGAAGCGCGCTTGCGCTGCGGGGCCGTCGGCGAGTCCCTGTGCGGCGGCCCACTCGCCGTAGGGCTGGAAGTCGTCAATCGGGGCGAAGCCGAGCCCCGCGCGCCGCGCCCGCTCGGCGAACGCGCCGCCGCTCAGCAACACCACCTCATGGCCGCGTGACTTCAACTCCCGCCCGATCTGAATGAACGGGAAGAGGTCGCCGCCGCTCCCCTCGACCAACAGTAGAATTTTTGCCACCAATCTTTTCCTCGCCGTCGGCCTCAGGCCGGGTGCAGGAGGGCCGGGCGGTCGGTGCTGACGATCTTCCCGTAATCCATCTTGATGACGCGGTCAGCGACGTGGTAGTAGCGGTCGTCGTGGCTGATGACGATGAGCGTCTTGCCCCGCGCCTTCAGCTCCGGCAACAGTTGATAATAGAACGTCTCTTTGAACTGCGGGTCTTGGTCGGCGGCCCATTCGTCGAAGATGTAGAGCGGGCGGTCTTCGAGATACGCGGTCAGCAGCGCGAGGCGCTTGCGCTGCCCCTGCGAGAGGTCGGTCGTCGAGAGCACGCCGCCCTCCACTTTGACTTTGTGTTCGAGAAGGAGCGTCGAGAGGAAGGCCCGCGCGCGGTCGTCGAGCCCCGGCGAGTCGAGGCCGAGGAGGGTTTCAAAGAGGAAGAAGTCGGAGAAAACGATGGTGAAATGCTCGCGGTAAAACTCGCGGTTCTCTTCGTTGATGGGCTGGCCGTCGAGTCGTATCTCGCCGGACTCCGGCACGTAGAGCCCGGTCAGTACTTTCGCCAGCGTGGTCTTGCCGCTACCGTTGCCGCCGACGAGGAACAGCAACTCGCCGGGCTCGATGGTCAGGTCTAGAGGGCCGATTGTGAAGTCGGAACTCTCGCCCTCCCGGTGGTAGGTGTGTGTCACGCCGACGAGTTCCAGACGTTGGAAGGACGTGGGCGTCGGCGGCAACTGCGGGGCGTTGGGTTCCGCGCCCTGCGCTGCCAGCCTGAGCCCCAACTCCTCTATCCGCTTGAAAGCGATGCCTGTGCGCGAGAGCATCGGCATGGCGTTCATGATTCCCTGAAAGGGGCTCATCAGGTAGAGCAGCGTGATGGCGAAGCCGCTCATCACCTTGCTGTCAACCGGCTGCCATGAAGGGAGGCCGAAGAGGACGAGCGCGATGATGACGTACACGAGCGCCTGCCCGCAACTGGCCGCCGCCGAGTAGAGCGCCGAGGCCGAAAGGTTGTACCCGCGCAGCGCGGAGGCCGTCCCGCGCAGCACGTTTTCGAGGAACGCCTCGCGCCGGCGGCGGTGGAGTTTGAGTTCCTTCGCGCCGACGTTGAGGGCGTGGAAATGTTGGAAGAGGCTGTCAGCCGTCAGGCGCGCGAGGCGATGATAATGAAGCGCCCTGATGGTCGGCAGTTGGTAGATGAGCACGCCGATGAGGACGAACCCGAAGACCGCCAGCAGCACTTTCCATGACAACAGGCCGAGGTAGATGAACCCGCTGACGACGACCGCGACGTTGATGCAGAGACCGGCGATGACGCCGAGCACGCCCGTGATGGCCGGGATGTCGTCGGTGAGCGCCGTCATCAGGCGACGCAGGCCGAACTCTTCGAGGCTCCGCAGGGGCGCGGCAAGGATTTGCCTGCTGATCTGCATCCGCATGTCGAAGAGCGCGTCCTGCGCGACGCGCGTGAGGAAGATTTCGGTCGTGAATCTCGTGAGCGGGAGGAAGACGCAGAGGCCGACGAAGCACCAGAAGATGGCCGAGGCCGACCACGAACTCCC
>DASTQX010000101.1:0-6567 GCA_035761505.1 Pyrinomonadaceae bacterium | reverse complement strand
TCGCTCCCTCCGCCCGAACGAAAAACTCGAAGTGCTGAACCCGCGTCAGGCGGCGCTCAAGACCTTCGAGCGCTCGTCAATGACTTCGGGGACGAGGGCGTCCATGCAGCGCTCGGCGAGCGCGGCGATGGTGAAGGAGGGATTGGCGCAGCCGGTCGCGCCGGGGATGAGCGCGCCGTCCACGACGTAGAGGTTCTTGTAACCTCGGACGCGTCCACGGGAGTCGCAGGCGCGACCAATGACGGCCCCGCCCAGAGGATGAGCCGTCGCGCCGCCCGCGACGAAGGCCGTCGAGGGCTGGTACTGCTCGTTGGTGTTGGCCTGATTGAGCACGTCGTATGTGTGCGCGGCGGCCACGTTGACGCCCGCGATCTCCGGGTCTGAGCCGGGCCATGAGAGCTTGACCGCATCGGTCGCCGCGTCGTAGCGGAACGACCCGCGCGGCGGGGCGATGCCCATGCCGAGCGAGAGCAGAGCGCCCTCGCGCGTCTCGTCCCACTGCGGGAACTGGAGGAGCACGGTCGGGCCGAACGGGTTGTCGTGGTGCTCGATGGCGCTCGCCGCCGGGCCGCCCTGACTTGGGTTCGTCGGAGGCAAGCCGATCTGCATCCCGAAGAAGTCGCCGTTGTTGCCCCAGACTTCGCCGACGTGCCGGTTGAGTTTTTTGAGCGTCCCCTTGTCGCGCGCCTTGACCAGCATCTTGCTCGTGCCGACCGAGCCCGCGGCGAGGAAGAGATGGCGGCAGTTGAACTCGACCTCGCGCAAGGTCGTCCCCGACTCGTCTATCTGCTTGCACTTCACCGTGTAGCGGTGGCCGGGCGCGTCCTCGATGTCGGTGACGACGTGGAGCGGGAGGATTTCGAGCATCCCCGTGGCCTCGGCGTCGGCCAGATAGTTCTTGTCGAGGCTGTTCTTGAAGCCGCTGTTGTTGCCATACCAGAACTCGCCGTTGATGGCCGAAGGGACGCGCAAGCCCTGCACCTCTTCGCGGATGACGTTCCAGTCAACGTTCAGGTCGAGCAGGCGCGACGGCAGCCCGGCGTTGGCGGCCTCTTCGAGGAAGCGACGCGTGCCGAGGTAGAAGTCCGAGGCGAGGATGTCGGCGGGGATTTGCGACGGCTGTAAAATTTCGCGCACGCGCGGGTAGTACACGTCGGCCATCTCGTCGTAGTCGAGCGCGCCGCCGAAAACGCGGTCGAAGAGCGGGCGCGTCGGCTGATACGTGACGCCGTTATAGACGAGCGAGCCGCCGCCGACGCCCGCCCCCGCAAAAACGGAGATGCCTTCCTCGTCGGTTCGCTCCAACACGCCCGTGTACACGTCAATGGGCGTGGTCGCGCCGACGGGCGCGTCCGAGCGGAGCCAGCCCGCGCGCCCGTCCGGGTTGCGCAGCGTGGCGAAGGTGTCCTGCGACGCCGTGACGGGCCAGCGCCGCCCGCGCTCCAACAGCACCGTGCGGACGCCCGCGCGCGCGAGCCTGAGCGCCGCGACCGCGCCGCCGAAACCACTGCCGACGATAACAGCCTCGACCGGTTCGCTATGCGCGGCGCGCGCCGTGCGCAGGACGCCGGGGCCGAGCAGGGTCGCGCCCGCGACGCCGTAGAGGCCGGTGCGGAGAAAGTTTCGGCGCGAAAAAGTATGAGACATGAAGGGTTCCTCCTCGTGTGAGAGCATCGGACTGGTTCAGAGAGCGATGAGGCAAAGGCCGAAGGCGCGAAAGGGCAAGGGCGAGTCGGCAAAGCGCCTTCACCCTGCACACGCGTAAACGAAGAGGTGATTGCATCACGCCCCGAAAAAAATTTTCGGGCCCGTGGAAGCGTCTCGTCAGGCCGGATTTACCGCCCCGACCGTGCCGATCTCCTTGCTGGTTATGAAGGTCGTCTCCAACAACTTCTTCGCCTGCTTCACCGGACAAACAACCCTCGCCCCTCAACACCGCACACGGAATCAAATATGCGCGTCCGATAACGTCGCAGATTCTATCTTGTCATCTTGCAGACAATTGCACTGTTTTGCTTAAAATCCCAAATATAAAACGCTATTTGAGCGGATGAGATGGGCAAAGCTCAGTCGAAAAAAGGAACAGAAGATATGTTATCGGACACTTAATAATATACTCTTGATTTATGTCTCAAATTTTTGACAGGCGCGGGGGGCTGAATTAGAATCCCGTTTCCTTAGGGGCGGTTCTCCCCCGTTCCCGCAGGTGTAAGTGCCGACCGGCCCGACCATCGTGAGCCTCATGCTCTTCCATGAAAATTGCTTTTGAGGGACACAACTCCCGCGCGGAGATTTGCCTTGCGAAATTGGAAGATGGAATCCTGCGGGGTGGCGTGAAGCGTCAGAGGCGCTTCGACGCCGCACGCCGCGCCCTTCGTTGATAAGACAGCCCTGACTTCTCGATTTTGAGAGGTGACTCACATGAACAAGACCCTCGCTGGGGGGAGGAGTGTCCGCCTCGCCTCCCTCGCCCTCGCTTATCTTTGTGTGCTGGTCGCTCTCCCGCCGGTCGCGGGGTCGTCGGGGCTGACGCGTCCGGCGTCTTCGTCGCGACGCTCTGCGGTCACGACGCCCGCGCCGCTTCAGACGGGCGAAGTGAGCAGCGTGCGGCAACTCTCGCTCCTCGCCAAAGACCTCGCGGTTGACCCGAACACGCAGACCATCTACGCGAGCCTGCCTTCGAGCGCGGGGGCTATGGGCAACAGCATCGCGGCCATCAACCCGGCGACGGGCAGTGTCGGCGCTCCGGTCTTCCTCGGCAGCGACCCCGGAAAGATGGCCTTCACGGACGACGGCCACTTCATCTACGTCGTGCTCGAAGGAGCGGGCGCGGTGCGCCGCTTCGACGTTCAGACGCAGAGCGCGGGGCCGCAGTACACGCTCGGCAACCACTCCTTCGACGGGCCGTTCTTCGCGCTGAGCCTTTCGGTCGCACCGGGCAACGCGGGAACCTTCGCCGTCTTCCGGCTTGCCAAGGCGGGCGGCTTCAGTGGGAACGTGGCGGTCTTCGACGACGGCGTGCAGCGCGAGACGACCTTCAGGCTGGCCGAGAATGCGGCGGCGGTGGCCTTCGGCGACACGGCTTCGAGGCTCTACAGTTACGCGGCGCTCCCCAGACAGCTCACGAGGATGACGCTGTCGCCTTCCGGCATCGCCTCTTCAAACAACGTGCAGCTCCCGTCCGGCCCGACGGTTGATACGATGAAGTACGAGGCCGGACGACTCTACACGGGCAGCGGGATGGTGATTGACCCGGAAGGCGGGGCGCTCGTCGGGTCTTTCCCGCAGGGCGGACTGAACGCCTCCCACCCTTTCGCCGTGGACGTGGATGCGGGCCGCGCCTTTTTCGTCACGACCTCATCCGTCACGAGCCCTGCGCCCGTCACGACCTACACCGTCCGCGCCTTCGACCTGACGACGTTTCAGCAGGTCGGGACGTTGGAAGTATCGGGCGCGTCCGGCGTCCCTTCGGGCCTCGTCCGCTGGGGGGCGAACGGCCTTGCGCTTTCGACGACGGGCGGCCAGCTCTTCCTCATCCAGACGACGCTCGTGCCCTCTTCCGAACCCGTGCCCGCGCCGACGCCACAGCCGACGCCGACACCGGCCCCGACGCCCACGCCGGAGACGTTCATCAGACAACTCAGGCTTGCGACCAGAGACATCATCTACGTCCCCTCGACAGAGACCATCTACGCGAGCGTTCCTTCGAGCGTGGGCGCGGCGGGCAACAGCATCACGCCGGTTGACCCGGCGACGGGGGCGATTGGGCAGCCGACCTTCATCGGCAGCGAGCCGGGCCAACTGGCTCTGACGGACGACGAACAGCACATCTACGTGGCGCTTACCGGCGCGAGCGCCGTCCGCCGCTTCGACCTCGCGTCGCACACCGCCGGGCCGCAGCTCACGCTGGTTAACAACTTTTCGGGTTCGGGGGCCGACTTCGCCGTTGACATCGAGACGGTGCCGGGCAGCCCCGGCTCGCTCGCCGTCTCGGCGTCGGGCCTCGCCGTCTATGACGACGGCGTGCGCCGCCCGAAGATGGGGCCGGGCAATTTTGAATCCGCGATTGAGTTTTCGGACTCGCCCTCGCGTCTCTACGGCACGGGGAGCAACGCCGGCGGCCACGACCTCCGCAAAATCTCTCTGGACGCGGAGGGCGTCACGGTGGAAGAGACCTTCACGAATCTTCTACAGGGCGGCGAGATCGCTTTCGACCGTGGGCGGCTCTTCACGTCGGCGGGGCTCTCCTTGTTTTCGAGGCTCTTCGACCCGGAGACGGGGGCGCTCCTCGCCTCTTTCCGCCTGACCGACCCGACGAACCCCTTCGGCCCTTCGTGCCTCCGTGGCTCGCTCCTGCCCGACCCCTCGACCGAGCGCGTCTTCTTCCTCTGTAACGGCGACTCCGCCTTCGACAACGCGGCCAAGATCAGGGTCTTCGACATGAGGACGTTTCTCCCGCTCGGCACGATCACCGTCCCCGGAACCAGCGGCGACCCCGGCAAGATGGTGCGCTGGGGCGCGAACGGTCTTGCGTTCCGCACCACAAACCAGCAGCTCTTCATCATCCGTTCCACGCTCGTCGCCCCCGCCGCGCCGGGGCCGACGCCGACGCCCGTCGAGAATCCCTCGCCGCCCGACCCGACCCCGACGCCGACGCCCGCCCCCGGCGAACTCAGAGAAATCTCTCTCCGCACGCGCGACCTCGTCGTTGACCCGAACACGCAGACCATCTACGCGAGCGTTCCTTCGACCGAGGGCGCGGCGGGCAACAGCATCACGCCGATTGACCCGTTCGCCGGGACGAAGGGGCAGCCCGTCGCGGTCGGCAGCGAGCCGAACAAGATGGCGATCTCCGACGACGGGCAGTTCATTTACGTGGCGCTCGACGGCGCGCACGCCGTCCGCCGCTTCGACGTGGCGACGCAATCAGCCGGACTCCAATTCGGCCTCGGCTCAGACCCCTTATTCGGCCCTTACGGAGCCGAAGACATCGCCGTCATGCCGGGTCAGCCCGGCACCGTCGCCGTGGCGCGGACGCGGCCCGCGAGCCCGCGCCACGGAGGCGTCGTCATCTACGACGAAGGCGTTCCGCGCCCTCTGACGACGCCCGACCACACCGGCAGTAACCGCATCGAGTTCTCCGCCTCGCCCTCCGTCTTGTACGGGCAGAACGTGGAGACGACCGACTTCGGCTTCCGCAAGATGGCCGTCGCCTCGTGCGGGGTCTCGAACGCGAGCGTCATCCGACACGCCTTTCTAACGAGCGACTTCCGAATCGCGGGTGGCTTCTCGTACACCGTCGGCGGGCGGGTCTTCAACCCCGAAGACGGAACCATCGCGGGGACGTTCCTCGGAGCGGTCGGCCCCGTCGTGCCCGACCTCAAGGCGGGGCGCGTGTACTTTATTCAGGGCGGCGGCGGCCAATCCACCACGCTGCGCGTCTTCGACGCCAACACCTTCCTCCTGCTCGGCGAGCTTCGGCTGAGCGGCGTGGCGTTGCAGGAAGTGGTGACGAGCGTCGTGCGCTGGGGCGAGCACGGTCTGGCCTTCAACACGGGGACGAAAGTCTTCCTCCTTGAGAACGCGCTCATCGGCGGGACGGCGACCAACCAGCCGCCTCCCGCGCCCACGCCGCCGACGCCGACCTTCACGGCGAGCGGCAGGGTGGTGGCCTTCGGCGGCGGCACGGCGGACGGCGTGACGCTCAACGTGACGGGCGCGACGACGGCGACCGTGACGACGGACGCCGTCGGCAATTATTCGATCACCGGCATCCCGGCGTGCAGCGTGCCTTTCACCATCACCCCTTCAAAGCCCGACTACGTCTTCAGCCCGCCGAGCCGAACCATCACCGACCTCTCGACGACCACGGCCCTGAACTTCAACTCCATCCTCAACTCGGTCGGCTTCGAGGGCACCGCCGTCAACGTCTCCGAGGGAGCGGGCAAGGTGCAGCTCGTCGTCAGGCGGCTCGTGGACGCCCTGCACCCCGTCACCGTCAACTACGCGACCGTCGCGGGCACGGCCTCCGACCGTTCCGACCTCAACATGACGCTCGGCACTCTGAGCTTCGCGCCGGGCGAGGCGTTGAAGACCATCACCGTGTTGATCGGCGAGGACGTGCTCGTCGAAGGGCCGGAGACTTTCACGGTCGTGCTGAAAGACCCTTCGGGCGTCCTGCTCAACCCGCTGGCCTCGACCTCCACCATCACCATCAACGACAACGACACCGCGCCCTCCGGGACTAACCCGCTACTGGACTCGACCTTTTTCGTCCGCCAGCATTACGCGGATTTCCTCAACCGCGAGCCCGACGCGGGCGGCCTCGCCTTCTGGACGAACGGCATCGAATCTTGCGGCGCGGACTCTCAATGCCGCGCCAACAAACGCGTTGACACTTCCGCCGCCTTCTTCCTCTCCATCGAATTTCAGGAGACCGGCTTCCTCGTCCACCGCCTCTACAAGGCCGCCTTCGGCGAGGCCACCGGGCAGGCCACGCAGAACGGCGTGCCTATCCAGATTCCCGTCCCCGTCGTAAGGCTTCACGAGTTCCTCCCCGACACGCAG
>DASTQX010000100.1:0-5308 GCA_035761505.1 Pyrinomonadaceae bacterium | reverse complement strand
GTAGCCGAAGTGCTGTCGCCAGAGCGTGCGGAGCGTGAGCGGGTGCGCGTGGCGGACGATGGCCGCCGGGGCGTAGGCGAGCTTGTAACCTTTGGAGAGCCAGCGGTCACAAATCTCGCGGTCTTCCGAAGTACGGAAACTCTCGTCGAAGCCGCGCAGCTCGCGGAAGCGCGCGGCGGGGACGGCGAAGTTGTTGGAGGCGAAGAAGCGCGCGTCGTCGGGGTCACGGTTGAAGTGCGCATAGACGACCTCGATGATCGTCTGGCTCGTCTCGGCGTAAGGGTTGCGCGGCAGGGCGTTCAGCGTGCGACCGCCGACGATGCGTCCGGGCGTGCGCCGGAACGCCGAGGCGAAGGCGCGCAGCCAACCTGAGTCGGGCGCGCAATCGTCGTCCGTGAAGGCGAGCAACTCTCCGCGCGCGCGCGCCGCGCCGAAGTTGCGCGCCGCCGCCGGGCCTGCGTTCTTCTGCGAGCAGAACTTCAAGTCCATCAACTCGCCGAATCGTTCGACGACGCCTGCGGGCGCTTCGGCGCTCCCGTCATCTACGACGACGACCTCGAACCTCTCGCGCGGATAGTCGAGCCGCGCGAGTGCGTCCAGACACGACGCCAGTTGCGCGGGCCGCTCGTAGGTCGGCACGACGACCGAAAAGAATGGCAGCCCTTCACTCTTCATCACAACCCGCCCGGCGCTCTGAGGCTCGCGCCGCGCGTCCGCCGCCGGAACAGAGAACGCAACGCACCCAACTCTGCGGCCTTGAACTCGCCGGAGAGGAGCAGCGCCGCCAGCGCGAAGGCCGAGACGGCGAGCAGCTTCGGAACGAGCAGGAGTCCGGGGCCGGGCCACCAGACCAAAAGCTGGTAGGCCACGACGGAAACAAGGGCGCTGCGCCAGAGCGTCGCGGCGGGCGGAGCGACGCGCCAGAGCTGGCGGACGAGCCCGACCGTGACGAGCGCCGCCGCGCACGCGAGCGTCGTGGTGACGAAGGCCGCGCCCGTCGCGCCCGACCTCGGAATCAAAAAGAGGTGGCCCGCCGCCGCGCACGCGACGAGCGGCCCGGCGACGTAAAACGTCCAGCGCGGTTTACCCCCGGCGGTCAACACGCAGGACGCGACCGCCAGCAGAAGGAGCGCGAGCGAGCCGAAGATGAGCAGCCGCAGCGGAGCCGCCGCCGCCAGAAATTCCGTCCCGAAAATCAGGCCGACGATCTCAGGCGCGGCCCCGGCGGTGGCGGACGCGAGCGGCAGAAGGAGCAGGACGGCTCGCATCGCCTGACGCGCGTGCTGTCTCGCCGCCGCCTCGTCGCCGTCGCGCAGCGCGCGGCTCAAGGTCGAGAGCAGCACGGGCGCGAACGAGAAGGAGAAGAGGCTCGGCAGCAGCGCGAGGTTCTGCGCGACGCCATAGACGCCCGCCTCCGCGCTCGTCCCGCCGAGCGCCTTGAGCATCAACAAGTCCAGACGGTTGTACAGGCTCACGCACAGCGCCGACGCGACGAGCGGCAACGCGTACACGCACAGCCGCCGCATCGTGTACGCCCCGCCTCTCGTCTCGCCCGCCCGCCCGAAGAGACTCGGACGCGCGTAGCGCCGGCAGACCAAGAGTTCGACCGCCGAGGCGCAGATGCTCCCCCAGAGAGCGCCCTTGAGCGAGCCGCTGGCCTCGACGAAGAGGACGACGAGCAGGAGTCTCGCCGTCCAACGCGCCGCGCTGACGAGGGCGCGCTCGCGGAACATCCCTGCGCCGACGATGAGATTGCGGTGCGCCTGCGCCGCGCAGAAGAGCGGCACGTCGAGCGCCAGGAGTTTGAGATAGCCTGCCAACTCCGGCTCGCCGAAGGCGGCGGCGAGCGTTGAGGACGCGGCCCACAGAAGCAGCGCGAGTCCGACGCCGACGAGCGTGTAGAGCCTCAAGACCGCCGGGCCGACTTCGCGCCAGTCCGCGGCCTCGCCGACGAGCTTGATGGCGGGCCTCGAAAGCGCCGCCGCGACGTTCGATTCGACCCACACGACCAGCACGCACGCCAGCGTCCAGAGCCCGTAGCCTTCGGGGCCGAAACGTCGGCTGAGAAAGGCCGCCGTCACGACGCCCACGGGGACGAGCAGCGCCTCCGCCGCGAAGATGCGCGCCGTGCCCCCGAACAACTCGCCGCGCCGCGTGCTCACTCGCGGACTCCCTCTCTCTGCTCGCGCGCGGCGAGGAAGCGCTCGCGGTGGAACTCCATGTCGGAGAGTTTTGCCATCGCGCCGCCGGGGCCGAGCGCGTAACCCGCCGCTTCGCCCGCGCCGTCGAAGACGAGCCCAATTACCAGCGCAGGCAAAAGTCGCGGCATCATCCGGCGCGTCGGCGCGCGCCTCAGCATCTCGCGCGTGATGCGCGCGCAGCGCACGAAGGGGATGAGCGGCGAGGCGGCGGCGAACAGAGCCCTCCGCCACGCGGGCCACGCGCGCGCGCGCGAAGAGGCGAAGAGTCGCCCGCCGTTGAAACGCAGCGTGAGCGAGGGAAGCGGCTCGGAAAAATTCTGGTGGAAGACGCGCGCCCTCGGTTCGAGGTAGAGTCTCCGGCCTTGAGCGCGCAAGTCCCAGTGCAGCACGCTCTCGGCTTCGAGCATCGCTTCGAGCCGTTCGCCGTATTGCAGCAGCACTTCGCGTTTATAAGAGCCGTTGTGTCCCGGCAGGTGCTCGCGCTCGCCGCCCTCCGAGGGTTCGAGCCACGGCGCGTATTCGACGAGCAGGTTGGCCCAACTCGTCACGCTCTTCGGGTTCGCGTTCGACATCACCGGCCCGACCGCCGCCCAACTCTCTCGGTGACGCGCGACGAGCGCCTCGGCCCAGCCGGGCGCGGGGAACGCGTGGTCTTCGACTAAGGCGACGACGCGCGCCGTCGCCGCGCGCACGCCCGCCGCGCGCGCCCGCGCCGTCGAAGTGACGGGGCCGACTTCGACGATGACGTGACTGTGGAAACCTTCGAGCGCCCGCGCGTCCAAGCCGAGACTCTCCGCCGCGGGCGCGACGACGACGATCTCCAACGCGCCGCAGACGTTCTGTGCCCGCAGATGCCTGACGGTCTTCCGCACCGTCTCGAAGTCGTCGGGCGTGACGACGACGACCGACATTTCGGGCTCCGCTCCCCGGCTCATACCTGCACCCCCTCGTCCGCGAAAATCAGCGCGTCCTCTTCGGCGAGCGCGCGCCGGTCTTCCTCCGTGACGTGTCTTCGCCGCTTCATCTCGTAGAAAGAATAATGGCGCTCGGCGTCGCCCGCGCCGAAGGCGTAACCGGCGGCCTCGCCGAAGGCGTGCGGCAACAACCCGGCGAACATCGCGGGCAGCACGCGCGGCAGCAAATCCCTCCGCCCGGTCGCTTGGTAAATCTGCGGCAGCGTCCGCCGCAGGCGCACCAGCGGAATCAAAGGCCCGCCGCAGACGTAAGCCGCGCGCCGCCACACCGACCAACGCTTCTGACTCGCGCGCGCCGAGCCGAAGAGCCGCCCGCCCCAGAACGTGTGCCGCACCCAAGAGGACAGGCGCGAGATTTGGACGTGCGAAGTGCGCGCTGCGGCCTCGAAGTAGAGCCCGTGCCCGCGCGCGCGCAGGTCTTCGAGCAGCAAGCCTTCGACGGCGAGCAGGCGCGGCAACTCTTCGCCGTACTCCAACAGCAGGTCGCGCCGGTACGAGACGTTGTGCCACGGCAAGTGGCTGGCCTCGCCCGCGAGCGCGGGCGCGAGACACGAGCCGTAGTTCAAGTAGAGCCCGGCCCAGCTCACCATGCTCAGAGGATTGGCGTTGCACATCATCGGCCCGACCGCCGCCCAACCCTTGCGGTGCGCGGCGAGCAGGAGCGCGGCCCATTCCGGCTCCGGGTAACAGTGGTCTTCGGCGAAGGCGACGAACGGCGCGCGCGCCTCTCGGACGCCCGCCATCTTCGCCACCGACACCTTCTTAATCTCTCCCGCCTCGACGATGCGCACGCTCCCGAAGCCCTCGACCTCACGCTCGACAACTCCGAGCCGCGTCCTCGAAGGAGCGATGATGACGAGTTCGAGTTGACGGCTGATCGTCTGTGCCCGCAGGTGTCGCACCGTCCGGCGGATAGTCCCGTAATCGTCGGGCGTCACGATCAACACGGACATCTCTGCCGGGGCTCGTTCCAACGTCACGCGTGTTTCCTTCCTTCGTCGAGGCACGACTCAAAAGCCTCTCACGCGGGCGACCCGTTCGCGCCGCTCGCCGACCTCGACGGCGCGTTTCGTCTCGCTCGCTTCCAGCGCCGCGAGCACGATTTCGAGCGCGCGCCTGCCGTCTTCGAGCGTGCTCTCCAAAGGCTCGTCTTCGAGAATCGCTCCCGCGAAATGTCGCCACTCCCCGGCGTAAGAGGAAACGTAGTCGCCGCCGCGCCGCAACTGCCCGACGAGTCGCGGCAACTCCAAAAACGTCTGCTTCAACTTGCCCGCGCGCCTTCCGACGGAGCCGGGATACTCTCCGAGAGAGAACCGCTCCAACCCGTCGGCGCGGTAACAGGCGACGCGCAGCCAGCCACGCTCGCCGTAGATTTCCAACTCGTGATTCTCGCCCGTGCCTTCCGAGAAGGCCGAGACGACCTGCGCGCCGCCGCGCGTGCGCGCCGTGAAAGTCGCTGTCTCGTCCGGCGGCGGGCTCGAAGCGAAGACCTCTTCCAGCTCGTCGCCGAGCAGAAAGCGGAGCAGGTCGAAGTGGTGCGTGCCCAACTCGAAGAGGACGCCGCCGCCCGTCTCGCGCCCCTTGCGCCACTCCGCGAACTCTCCGCCGAGCCGGATCCCGCTCGTGAAGACCGTGCGGACGAGTTTGACCTCGCCCAAACTTCCGCCCCGCACGCGCTCGCGCGCCTCCCGCGCGAGACGATGCCAGCGCATGTTGAAGCCGACCATCACTTTGATTGCGGGGGCTTCGGCGGCGCGCCCTGCGAGCAAGTCGCACTCTTCCAACTTCAGCGCGAGCGGCTTCTCGACGAACGTGTGGCGGCCCGCCGCGAGCGACGCGAGCGCCACTTCCGCGTGCGACTTCGGCGGCACGCAGACGGCGACGGCATCTACATCTCCGGCCTCAATCAACTCTCGATAATCACCGTAACGCCTCTCGACTCCGAACCGCCCCGCGACGTGCTCAAGCCGCGCGGCGTCCAAGTCCGCGAGCGCGACGACCTCAAAACCTTTCGACTGTCGCAGCGCGGGCAGGTGGCGCAACTCGGTCACGCGCCCGCAGCCGACGACGCCCAGACGGACTTTACTCAAACGCTCCTTCATCTGGCCCGCACCTCTCGCGTCCCTTCCGGCT
>DASTQX010000099.1:0-1937 GCA_035761505.1 Pyrinomonadaceae bacterium | reverse complement strand
AGCCGCCCGCCGGGCCGAAGGGCTCGATGCTCACTTACGAGGAGATCGAGTTCGCCGTCTCGGTCTTCGTCTCGCTCGGCGTCGAGAAGGTGCGACTGACGGGCGGCGAGCCGATGCTGCGGCGCGACATCGAGACGCTCGTCCAGAAGCTCGCGCGCGTCGAAGGGATTAGAGACCTCGCGCTCACCACCAACGCCTTCAACCTCGCCGAGCGCGCCGCCGGTCTGAAGGCGGCGGGGCTCGACCGCGTGACCATCAGCCTTGACAGCCTCCGGCCCGAAGCCTTCCGCCGGATGACGGGCGTGGACGTGCTCTCGCAGGTGCTCGAAGGCATCCGCGCGGCCAAGCGCGTCGGTTTGACTCCCATCAAAGTCAACGCCGTCATCGTTCGCGGCCACAACGAAGACGAAGTCGCCGAGATGGCCGCCTTCGCGCGCGAGCAAGACCTCTCGATGCGCTTCATCGAGTACATGCCGCTCGACTCCGGCCACGGCTGGTCGCGCGAGCAGGTCGTCTCCGGCGCGGAGATTCGCGCGGCCATCAACGAGCGCTTCCTGCTCGTCGCCAAGCGCACCGAGCGCGGCTCCGAGACCGCCACGCGCTACCGCTTCGCCGACGGCGCGCCGGGCGAAGTCGGCATCATCGCGCCCGTCACCGAGCCCTTCTGCGGCGCGTGCTCGCGCATCCGCCTCACCGCCGACGGCCAGATCAGGACGTGCCTCTTCTCGAAGGTCGAACACTCTCTGCGCGACGTGCTCCGCTCCGGGGCCGCGCGCGCCGAAGTGGCCGACTACATCCGCGCCGTCGTCCTGAAGAAAGAGCCGCGCCACTACATCAACGAGACTTACTTCGAGCAGCCCGCCCGCACGATGAGCCTCATCGGCGGCTGACCGCCGCCGGATTTAAAACACAAGCGGCCACTCAAGTTCATCTCGGAGAGAGACGAACCTGAGTGGCCGCGGACGTTTTTCGCCCGTGCTTGCAGGTTACTTGCGCGGGATGCGGAGGGTCTGGCCGGGGAAAATCTTGTCGGGGTCGTCGAGTTGATCTCGATTGGCCTCGAAGATTTCGCGCCACGCGACGCCGTGTTTCTTGCCGATGGCGCTCAGGGTGTCGCCCGACTCGACGGTGTGCGTGACTTCGCCGCCGCCCGCGTTGGCGGAGCCGACCTCAATGTTGAGCACGAGGTCACCGGCGCGCATGTCCGGGTCAATGCGGCTGTACTCGTCCCAGATTTTCTGCTTGGCGTCTTCGCTCGGCGCGGTTCCGCTCATGCGCAGCACGTCGCCGTCCTCCTGCACCGAGAGGTTGCTGACGCCGTGCTGGTTGGCGAGGTCAACGAGCGGCTGATATTTTTCTCTGACGGACATAATTCGTGCTCCCTTCCTACTTGATGTTCATCTGGTTGTTGACCTTGCGCGGGCTGGCCTCGTTGGCGGCCTTCATCGCGTCCTGCAATTTGGCGCGCGGGATGTCGCCCTTGAGCGTGACCTCGCCGCCGGAGACTTCGACGGTGACGCCCGTCACGTTGTACTTCGTGAGGTTGGCCTCGACCGTGTTCCGCAGCGCCGTGTCCGGCGCGATGCTCGGCGCGGCGGCGGGCGTCGGCGTCATGACCGTGGCCGTGTTGCTGTTGTTGGTGTTCGTGTTCCCGGCGCTGCCTTTGCACGAGGCCGCTCCGACCACCAGAAGGGACGCGATGCCTGCGACCAGAAACTTATTCTTCGCGGATTTCACCTGCATGAATAGTAGACTCCTTTCGACTCCTGTTCACTTTCCGTCAGCAAATTGTAGAGGGTTTGCGTGCCGTGAGTGTCGTTTACTCGTGGCTCATTGTCAATCCTGCGCGCGGGCGTTAGACTCCGCCTGAAAACATAACGGGGGAGCCGCGCGGGGAATCAACAGGGCGCGGCTGAGAGTCACCGGCGGGTGAGACC
>DASTQX010000098.1:0-2362 GCA_035761505.1 Pyrinomonadaceae bacterium | reverse complement strand
TCTTCTTCTAAGTGCTTCACGAACTCTTCTTTATCAACATGGAGCGCGGTCAACCCACCCTTAAAAATTGTCTACGAACTTTGTGTAAGCGGTCCGCACCCTCTCTAGCTTATAGCGTTCATGCGCGCCGTCATGCCTCATGTCATAAATCAGCCATGCGAGGTCGGCGTCCGCCGGGTCAACTTCGTTCAGTCGGGGCAGGCTGTTGAAGAACCCCCGGTGGATGACGACCGCCTGCTTTTTGCCCCACGCGTGGAAAATGCCGCCCTTGAAGAGCAGTTGCGGCGCGAGCCTCTTCCGCGAAGACGAGAGGTAGTCGGGGCGCGGGTAGTGGGCCTGTCCCGACCAATCCATGTCGAAGCGGCCCGTCTGGTCTTCCATGAAGTATTCAAACGGCGCTCTCACGTTGCCCGAAATATAGACCGCCTGAACTTCGCAGGAGCCGAAGTCTGTAACCCTCCCCCTCTCGTCATAAGAGACGAGTATCACATCAACATTGCCGGCGGACTGACCGTGCTTATCTTTCAAACGCACCTCGACCAGTGAAGTCCATCTGGAGTCCGTGGGGAAGAAGAACCCGGCGGCGTCCTCCGCGATGAGCCATTCTTGGCGGAACCGGACGGGGCAGGTGATGGCGGCGATCTCGCCTTCCTTCACACTACAAACACCCAGCGGGTCGTTGGCCTTGTCTTTGGTGCAGTTCGGAACCTTGTTGTTGAAGGGGCAGAGGCGCTTCTCTCTGTACCGAATCGCTTCCGGCGACTGATTATCAATGGGGAATCCGAAAACCTCCGCGAGAGGCTGCTTGGGCATCGCTTATAAATTCCTTTCGACGGACTTTATAAGCGATGCCCGGCACTTAAACAAGACTCGGCATCGAATCATCGTGTCCTTCCGCGTCATTCACTCCGAGCCCGGCGGGACGGGCTTGGGGAAGGTCGCGTTGAGCCACGCCTGATAGTTCTTCATCTGTTCGGGCGTGGGCTGGCGGACGGGGACGAGGCGGTAGGTGGCGGTGCGGGGGGCGACGAGTTTGACTTGGAGGGTGCGGAGTTCGTCGAGGCGGAAGACGGTGAGCGTGACGGTGTCGCCGGGCTTGCGCTCTTCGAGGCGCGCGCCGAGGAAGTCGCGGGTCGCGCGGTAGCCGTCCACGGCGACGATCTGGTCTCCGGCGCTCAAGCCCTGCTCGTAGGCGGGCGTGCCCGCCGGGACGTTGCGCACCGTGAGGCGGTCGCCGTCCTGCACGAGCGTCGCGCCGAGGGCCGTGAGCGCGGCGGCGGTGCGCGCGGCGGCGGTCGTCTCCGCCGGGCCCGCGGTGTCGAGCCGCAGCCCGACCACTTCGAGCGCCGCGTTGTAGTCCAGATCCTCGCGCCCCCGGACGTAGCGGCGGAAGAAGTCGTCGAGGCTCGCCCCGGCGGCGCGCTCCGCCGCGCTCTCGAAGTCTTCGGGCGTGAAGTTGCGGTTCTTCTTATAAAACTCGTCGTAGAGATAACGCATCACGTCGTCGAGCGTGCGCGCGCCGCGAGAGCGCTTGCGGATTTCGAGGTCGAGGAGGAGCGCGACGATTGCGCCCTTGTCGTAGTAAGAGATGGAAGAGTTGATGGTGTTCTCGTCGGGCCGGTAGTACTTGATCCACGCGTCGAAGCTCGCCTCCTCGATGCTCATCTCAAGGCGGCCCGGCGTGTTCTGCAAGTCGTGAAAAGCCTTCGCCACGGCGTCGAGGTACTGCTTGTCGGTCATCAGCCCGGCGCGGCGCGTGAGGATGCCTTCGTAGTAGCTGGTGACGCCCTCGGCGACCCACAGCAGGCGCGTGTAGTTCTCGCGCGTGTAGTCGAAGGGGCCGAGCGCGTCGGGGCGGATGCGCTTGACGTTCCAGAGATGGAAGTATTCGTGCGCGACGAGGGTGAGGAAGTCGCGGTAGCTCGACTCTGGGCGGAAGCCGAAGCGCGTGTAGATGATGGCCGTCGAGTTGAGGTGTTCGAGCCCGCCGCGCACGGTCGGGTGCGTCATGTAGATGAAGGTGTAGTCGCGGTAAGGGATGTCGCGCATCATCTCGACCCCGGCCTCGACGATCTTCTGCGTGTCGCGGCGGACGCGCTCGGCGTCGAAGTTCCCTTCGCCGTCGAAGACGATGCGGTGCTCGACGCCGCGCACCTCGAAGGTGAGCAGGCGGAAGTTGCTCGCGATGAAGGGCGAGTCGTAGAGCACGTCGAAATTCTCGGCGTGGAAGGTGTGGCGCTCGCCGGGGACGGCGGGCAAGCCGGTCGCCACCTTCCAGTCTTTGAACGGCACGACGCGCACGGTCGAGCGCGCGCCCAAGTGCCCGTCCGGGTACATCAAAAGCGCGGCGTTGTTCCAGAAG
>DASTQX010000097.1:0-2822 GCA_035761505.1 Pyrinomonadaceae bacterium | reverse complement strand
ACTTGCGGAGTCTGGGCGTGAGTGCGGAGAGGCGCGTCGGCGTGCTGATGGGGCGTGGAGTAGGGATGGTGGTGGGGGTGCTGGGGGTGCTCAAGGCCGGGGGAGCGTATGTGCCGTTGGACGCGGAGTACCCGGCGGCGAGGCTGCGGTGGATGGCGGAGGACGCGGGGTTGGTGGCGGTGGTGACGGAGGGGAGGTTGAGGGGCGTGGCCGAGGGGCTGGGCGTGGGTGTGGTGGTGAGCCTCGACGAAGAGTGGGGGTGGATTCGTCAACAGGTGGATGAGGCGACTGAGGGCGGAGCGTTAGCGGCGGTCAACGAGTCCGGGCGGGCGGCCTACGTCATCTACACGTCGGGCTCGACGGGGAAACCGAAGGGCGTGGTCGTCACTCATCGTAATGTCGTCAACTTCTTCGCGGGGATGGATGACGTGTTGGGGGGCGACGAGCGGGGGGTCTGGTTGGCGGCGACGAGCATCTCGTTCGACATCTCCGTGCTGGAACTTCTGTGGCCCCTGACGCGCGGCTTCAAGGTGGTGATTCAGAGCGAGCGCCCGCGCCCGTTGTACATGCCGGAGGACGCCGCCGCCTCCGCTCGTAGAAAGATGGACTTCAGTCTCTTCTATTTCGCGAGCGACGAAAATCAGGGCGGCGCGAACATCTACGAACTGCTGATCGAGGGGGCGAAGTTCGCCGACGAAAACGGCTTCGCCGCGGTGTGGACGCCGGAGCGTCACTTCCACGCCTTCGGCGGTCTCTACCCGAATCCGTCCGTCACGAGCGCGGCCATTGCCGCCGTCACCCGGCGCGTCCAAATCCGCGCCGGGAGCGTCGTCATCCCCTTGCACGACCCGGTGCGCGTGGCCGAAGAGTGGTCGGTCGTCGACAATCTTTCGGGCGGGCGGGCGGCTATCTCGTTCGCTTCGGGCTGGCACGCCGACGATTTCGTCTTCGAGCCCGACTCATACGAGAAGCGTCACGAGGTGATGTACAGCAAGATCGAAACGGTGCGCCGACTCTGGCGCGGCGAGACGATCACGCGGCGGGGCGGCGGTGGCGGGGATGTCGAATTGAGAATCCGCCCGCGACCGGTGCAGGCCGAGCTGCCCGTCTGGATCACGGCTGCCGGGAGCCCGGAAACCTTCAAGACCGCCGGGCGGATGGGGGCCGGGCTGCTGACGCACCTGCTCGGTCAGAGCGTCGAGGAGTTGGAGGAGAAGATTCGATTGTACCGCGAGGCGTGGCGCGAGGCCGGGCACGGGCCGGGCGAAGGGCACGTCAGCCTCATGCTCCACACGTTCGTCGGCGACGACATGGAGTACGTCCGCGAGCGCGTCAGGAAGCCGTTTACCGATTACCTGCGAAGCTCCATCGGCCTGCTGCGTAACGCCGCCCGCAGCCTCGGTCGAGACGTTGACTCCGCGGACTTCACCGAAGAGGACATGACCGCCGTTCTGGAACACGCCTTCAACCGCTATTTCGAGTCGAGCGCGCTGCTCGGCACGCCCGACAGTTGCCTGCGGATGATTAACCGTCTGAAGGCCGCAGGCGTTGACGAGGTGGCGTGTCTGATTGATTTCGGCGTCGAGCCGGGCGAGGTGCTGTCGGGCCTCCAACACCTGAACGTGCTCAAGGAGCGCAGCAACGCCGACGAGCCCGAAAGGCGCGACGACTACTCCTTCGCCGCGCAGATTAAGAGGCATGGCGTGACGCACCTGCAATGCACGCCCGCGATGGCGCGGATGCTCATCGGCGAGCCGGAAACGCTCGACGCGCTCGGCACGGTGCGCTGTCTGCTCGTCGGCGGCGAGGCGCTGCCGGAAACGCTCGCCGCGCAACTCCGCGAGGCGGTGCCCGGCGAGTTGCGCAACATGTACGGCCCGACCGAGACCACCATCTGGTCGACGACCTACGCCGTGGACGAGGTGGACGGGCCGGTCTCCATCGGGCGGCCCATTGCGAACACGACCATCCGTATTCTGGATCGGAACTTCGACCTCGTGCCGGAGGGCGTCGCCGGTGAACTCTACATCGGCGGCGAAGGCGTCGCGCGCGGCTATCTGAACCGGCCTGAGTTGACGGCTGAGCGCTTCATCCCCGACCCGTTCTCAAGGGAGCGGGGCGCGCGTCTCTATCGCACGGGCGACCTCGCGCGTTACCTGCGCGACGGCAACGTCGAGTTCATGGGCCGCACGGACGCGCAGGTGAAAGTGCGCGGCCACCGCATCGAGACGGGCGAGGTCGAGACGGCGCTCGAACGGCACGCCGGGGTCAGGGAGGCCGTCGTCGTGGCGCGCGCCGACGGCTCCGGCGAGAATCGTCTGCTGGCCTACGTCGTCCCGCACGAAACGCCGTCCGCGCCGTCGGCCTCGGCGGAAGCTGAAGGCGCGCTCGCCAAATTCCAACAGTTCAAACTACCGAACGGAATGACCGTCGCGACGCTCAGCGGCTTCCGCGCCAGCGTCGCCTACCACGAGATATTCGTAGATGAGGTCTATCTCCGGCACGGCGTCACGCTCGACGACGGCGATTGCGTTTTCGACGTTGGGGCGAACGTCGGCTTCTTCTCGCTCTACGTCAACTCGAAGCGGAAGAACCTGAAGCTCTTTGCCTTCGAGCCCATCCCGACGACCTTTGAGGTGCTGCGCACGAACGTCTCGCTGCACGGCCTCGACGCGAAGCTCTTCAACGTCGGCGTCGCGGACGCGGCGGGCGAAGCGCGGTTCACCTTCTACCCGCAGATGCCCGGCCTCTCCGGGCGCTACTCCGATCAGGAGCAGGACAAGAAGACGACGCGTGCCATCATCTCCACCTACCTGCGCGAG
>DASTQX010000096.1:0-3617 GCA_035761505.1 Pyrinomonadaceae bacterium | reverse complement strand
CGGCTTCACGCTCGTCGGCGACGTGCACCCGGCGGAGGTCGAATCGGTCGCCGGTCGTCTCACGCCCGTCCCCGGCGGCGTCGGGCTCCTGACCGTTGCGATGCTCATGCGCAACACGGTCAACGCGGCCCTCTGGCGTCGTGGAATGAAGGAAGAAGGGTAAAGGGGAGAAGTAGGCGGAAGAGGTGAGGGGAATGATGGACAGAGTTTTCGACGGCGAAAAATTTCAACTCCGAGCGCTCCGTCCTTTCCCCTTTCCCCTTTCCCCTTTTCCCCTCTTCCCCTCTTTCCGCGTATGCTTCGCGTCGGCCTGACGGGCTCCATCGCCGTGGGGAAGTCTTTCGTCACGCGGGTGCTGGCGGAATTGGGTTGCCGCGTGGTTGACGCCGACGAGCTGGCGCGGCGGGTGGTGGAGCCGGGGAGCGAGGGCTTGCGCGCGGTGGTCGAGGCGTTCGGCGTGGAAGTCTTGAAGGAGGACGGGACGCTCGACCGGCAGAAGCTCAGCGCGACGGTCTTCGGCGACGAAGGGCGGAGGGCGCTTTTGAACTCGCTCCTGCACCCGCTGATTATGGCCGCGCAGGACGAGTTGCTGCGGCGCTGGGAAGAGGAAGAGCCGCGCGGCATCGGCGTCGTTGACGCGGCGTTGATGATCGAGTCGGGCGGCTACAAGCGTTTTGATAAGCTCATCGTCGTCCACTGCCGACCCGAAGCGCAACTCGAAAGGCTGATGCAGCGCAACGGCCTCGCGCGCGAGGAGGCCGAGCGGCGCATCGCGGCGCAGATGCCGCAGGAAGAGAAGCTGCGCTACGCCGATTTCGCCGTTGACACGACCGGGGGATTTGAAGAGGCGCGGCGGCGGACTGAGGAAGTTTTCCAGTCGTTGCGTACTCTCGCCGCCGAAGGCAACGGGCAGCGCTAACTTCACCGTCTGAATGTAGAAGACGCGCGACACATTGAGGACAGTGATTATTTTACGTCCAGCCCAACCGACCCAGAGCCGCTTCAATAAGCGCGGCCTCCATCAACCGCGCTCGCGCCGGCGCGCGGGCGGAAGGCGCGCGCCGAGTCTCTTCTCAAAGTTAAAAGTTCGTTTCTCGCTCGCCTTCGTGCTCAGCCTCTCGCTTTTGAGCGGCGGGTGTTTCGAGTCGGAGCAGGGCGAGCAGTTTTACGGCAGCGTGGTCGTGCCGCGCGCGCAGGAGTTCCGTTGGAGCGACGGCGGGCTGCCGCGCGTCTTCGACCCGGCGCGCGCCGCCGCGCCGCCCGATACGGATGTCATCCGCGCGCTCTTTGAAGGTCTGACCGATTACGACCCGGCGACCTTGCGGCCCGTCCCGGCGGTCGCAAGTCGCTGGGAGTCCACGGACGGCGCGCGCCAGTGGACGTTTCATCTGCGGCGCGACGCCTTCTGGTCGAACGGCGACCGGGTGACGGCGCGCGACTTCGTGCGCTCTTGGCAGCGCACGCTCCGCCTCGGCGAAGGAGCGCCGCACGCCAAGCTGCTGTCGAACATCGAAGGCGCGCGCACACTCCTTTCGCCGCCTTCGACGCAGGCGACCGGCGCGGGCGAAGCCTTGAGCCCGACGCCTTCGCCGGAGGCCGAGGGCACGGCGGCGGCGGCGGTCGAAGAAGTTAAGACCGAGACGGCGAAGGAGACGGAAACCGCGCCCGCCTTCGGCGCGGAGGCGTTGGACGAGCACACTCTGCGCGTCAACCTGCGGCGGCCTGACCGGAGTTTCCCGGCGCTGGTCGCGCACCCGGTCTTCCGCCCGTACCACGAACTAAGCCCGACAAGCGACCTCGCGGCGCTCCAGACCGAGCAGCGAAATCGCGGCGCAGGCGAAGGCGCTCTGGGCATCGTGACGAACGGCGCTTTCAATCTCTCCGAACTCGGCAGCGAGAGCGTCGTGCTTGAGCGCTCGCGGAACTACTGGGACTCCTCTTCCGTGAAGTTGGAGCGCGTGCTCTTCGTCGCCAAACGTGACGCCGAGGACGCGCTCGCCGCTTATCGCGCGGGCGAGGTTGACGCGGTGACGAACGCCTCTTTTGAATCGCTCGCGCTCAAACTCCTCACGCCCTACAAGGATTTCCGGCGCAGGACTTTCGGCGCGCTGACCTATTATCAATTCAACACGTCGCGCGCGCCCTTCGACGACCCGCGCGTGCGCGAGGCGCTGGCCGTCTCGCTCGACCTCGAACGCCTGAGCGCCGACACGCTCGGCGGCGCGACCGAGCCCGCGCGGAGGTTCCTGCCCTTCGGCGTCGAAGAGGCCGCGCGGTCGGACTCCGCCGAAGCGAGCGCGGGCGAGAGCGAGGGCGCTCCGCACACCGAAGAGAAGAAAGAGCAGGACGAGGAACGCGTCGAGCCCGTCCGCCACAACGTCGAGCGCGCGCGTCGTCTTCTGGCCGAGGCGGGCTTCCCCGGCGGCGAGAATTTCCCGCGCGTCCGTCTGGTCGTCAACCGCAACGAGCAGCAGCGCATCGTCGCGCAGGAGGTCGCGCGTGCGTGGCGCGGCGCGCTCGGCGTCGAGACTGAAATCATCGTCCGCAACTGGGAGGAGTACGAGGCGCTGATTAAGGCGGGCGACTACGACGTGGCGCGCAAGAGCGTCGTCATGCAGAGCGTGGACGAGGAATCGAACATGCTCGCCCTCTTCGGCGAAGACGCGCCCGCGCCGGAGACGGCGACGCCTCTCGTCTCCGAAACGCCGAACGCGGACGCGACGACGATCGCGACCAACTCGACGGCGGCGGGACAGGCGGAAAGCAGCGCGCCGCCCCCGGCTCTTCCGGTCAACCCCAAGACGATTCTTTCGGAGGCGCAGGCGCTGCGCGAGTTGCCCGCCATCCCGATCTATTTCGCCTCGTCGTATGCGCTCGTCAAACCTTACGTCAATGGATTTGAGACCAATCTTTTGGACGCGCCTTCGCTCAAGAACGTGAGCCTCGACACGGGCTGGAAGCCGCCGGAGAAGAGGACGGTGAGGATCGCGCGCATCGAGACGCGCTGAATTTATTTGGCGCGCAAGCGCGAGCGTGGAACGCGTGCCCGCGCGGCGTCGTTTGAAATACGGGAAAGGCTTTCGTCTCTGTCTTGATTGCTACGCTCGCGCGTGATAATTTCTGGGCAGCCAGACTTTCTGTTGTACACTGACGCGAACCCCGGAAAGTTTCCCCCTTGTCCGCCGAGCATTTTTTTTAAAGACGAATCTCTCCCGCCGCGCCGTTTGGGGGGAATGTTGGAAGGTGAAGCGCTTTTGCCCGTGCGACCTCTTCGGGCGAAGAGGTCTCTCCGGGCGAGTTGCCCCGGAAGCATCGAGAGGAGTTTAAGCCATGTCTTCTGCCAAAACTTTGCGTCTCGTCGTCGCCCTCGTCGCCGTCGCCGTCCTCAACGCGGCCTGCGCCACACAGGCGAGCAAGTCCGAGTACTTCGGCAAGACCGAGCCTCTGCCGAATCAGTATCTCCGGTACATCTCCGGCTCCGAGACCGAGTCGCTCGACCCGCAGGTCGGGACGAGCCAGCCGGATGCGCGCATCTACATGGCGCTCTACGACGGGCTGACCGAGTACCATCCGAAGACGATGGAGCCGATTCCGGCGCTCGCCGAGCACTGGAACAT
>DASTQX010000095.1:0-3581 GCA_035761505.1 Pyrinomonadaceae bacterium | reverse complement strand
GTGGCGGGCGCGTCCCGTGGGCAGGGTGGTAAGCGAGGCTGCTTCGCCGTCGCGCGTGTGCGTGTCGCTCAGTCGTCTCCCGAAGCCTGCTCGGAAGGGATGAAGGGCACGTCGTCTTTGCGGCGGCGCGGCAACGGGTCGGAGGCACGACGGCGCGCGGGCGAGTTCGGCTGACGGCGGTCGACGAAGCCCGGAGGCAGCCGCGCGCCGCGCACGGCCTCTTCGAGGATGCGCGTAATCTCCTGCGAGAGCGTGCGGTGCTCGCTGACCGCCCGCTGTTGCAGAGCCTTCTTCAGTTCCGAGGGCACGTAAGCCCCGATAAAGACGCCTTTACGGTTCGCCATAAGGCTTCAGTTCTCCTGTCGTGAGAGACTAGGACAATCGGTGAGGGAGCGAGGGTTCGCTCAGTCGAATCTGGATGCCGTGTACGTCGAGAGCAGGTCTGTAAGCCGAATTCTGTGCCGCGCGCGCCCCGTAAGGCGCGCGGGCGGCGATCATTCATCTAGGCCGTCCGTTGCCGAACGGCTCAAGCGACCTACCCGGAGGCGTAGCGCGCGCGGTAGTGAACCGGCGCGACTTTGGACGGGCAGCCCTAGCTGACGCTCTCCCTATTTGGTCTTGCACCGCGAGGAGTTTGCCTGGCCGCGCAGTGTCGCCACGCGCGCCGGTGCGCTCTTACCTTTGGGACGCCCTCGCCTGCGGCAAGCGCCCCCGCACCATTTCACCCATCACCGCAACGCGAGGAGGCGTCGAAAACGCCCGCAGGTCTCACGAAGAGGCTGGTCTCTTTTCTGTTGCACTTGTCGTCGCCCGGAAACTCCGGGCCGTCGAAACGACCCTGAACTCCCAAACGCCCCGCCGTTAGCGGGCTCGCTGCCCTGTGGTGTTCGGACTTTCCTCTCCCGCGCCCTCGTGAGGCGCGGCAGCGACCGCCCGACCTGCTCTCGTACACGGCCCGGCCAGTATAGCAAATAGTGTTCAACACGTACAGCCGAAAGATGTTTAAAGTTCAACTCCGCCCCGCCTCGGCGCTAAAAAAAGTCGAGCTTCAGCCAAAAAACTTGAAGCCGACGCGCAGGTTGTAGAGCGAGGCGGGCGGGAGACTTGAGATGAGCACCCACGTCATCAACCCGTGCGAGAGGCCGAGGGCGAGCAGGTTCGGCGCGCGCTGATAGGCGTAGGCCCAGACGAGCCCGCCCGCGAAGGTCGCCAGCGTGAGCACGGGGTTCGGCAGGTGCAAGCCCCCGAAGACGAGCGCCACCACGAAGACGCTCACCCACCCGCGCCCCCAGAGGATTTGCGCCCGCCGGTTGATGAAGCCCTGCAAAGCGTACTGCTGCAAAAGCCCCCACAGGACTCCGAGCGCGGGCATCCCCAGAATTGATTGCCCGCCGCTCCAACGCACGGGGTTGAGCGTCGAGTTGAGCCAGCCGAAGGCGAGCAGCAGCAAGGCCGGGACGGCCAGCAACATCAAGAGCAGCCGCGCCGCTTCGAGGAAATTGTCGAGCCGCCAGCCGACCTCGCGCGCCGACTCGCCCCGCAAGTAGTGCGAGACGAACATGAGGACGAAGGCGAGCGCCACGGGAACGAGCAAAAGGAGTTGGCTTTCCCCGCCGACCGAGAAGACGACCCACTCGGCCACAAGCACCGACGACACGACCGACACGATCTCCCACGCCGCCAAAGCGCGGTCGCCGGTCACTCGCCCTTCATCAACCAACGTCGCCATCAATCCTCACTCCGCCCTGAACCGCCGCGGCCCGCCGACGAGCCGCAACGTGCGCCGCGCGCCGTCACCGCTCGCGCGGACGGCATAAACCCTCGCCTCGTGTTCACCCGCGCGCGGCGGCGGGTCGAAGTTGAAGACGAAGCCTTGCCGCTCTCCGGCGACTTTGCTCTCCACGAAACGTCCGTCGAGATAGAGTTGCACTTCCACGGGCTCGCCGGGCCTTGAGCGGTCGACGACCCAGCCGCGCACGCCGCGCGCGTCGGCCTCGTCGAGCGAGCCTTGTAAGGAGGACGGGAAGGCGGAGTAGTTGAAGCCGACGACGAGCGCCGTCAGCAGCAGCAGTTCTAAAAAAGCTTTACCGACGAGGACTCCGGCGAGACGCCTGCGCGCGGCGGGAGGCGGCGGCGCGACGTGCTCAAAAACCGAGGGCGCGGAGACGCGAACACGGAGGTGGGCAGTTCCCCGCCCGGCCTCCGTGTCCGTTTGCTCGCGCGCCGAGGCGTCGCTCATTGGCCCTGATAGTTGTTGCCGTTCGTGTCCTGATAGGTGAGCGCGTGGCGCGGGGTGATGGTCGTGCCCGCTTCGATGTTCGTGCCGAGGCGGACGGTGACGAGCAGCACCGAGGTGTCACCCGGCGCGAGTTCCGGCAGACGCCAGACGAAGCTGCGCGCGTTGCCCGGCGCGTCCTGCAAGTTGAGCGAAGGGTTCGACGAGACGAACTCCAACGCGGGCGGCAGGAACTCCGTGACGGCGAGATTCTTGGCGAGCCCGCCGCCGTCGTTGACGAGCACGAGCCGGTAGAAGATGGTGTCGCCCGGCGCGGGCTCGGAGTTGCCGAGTTCCGCGCGGACGCGGACGCGCGGCGTGGCGACCGTCAAGACGGTGCTCGCCTCGCTGGCGATGCGTCCGCCCGGCGCGTTGACCGCGCGCGTCACGAGGTTATAAGCGAACTGCTGCCGGTCGGGCGTCGAGCGCGGGATGTCCACGCGCAAGAGCACCGGGTACTGACCGCCGCGCGGGTCGAGCGCCGAAGTCTGCGTCACCTGCGGCTCGCTGTCCTGATGCTGGCCGTCGCCGTTCAAGTCCGCGTAGATGATCGCGGGCGGCGCTCCCGGTGCGGTCAGTTGCATCGAGAAGGATTCGGGGTAGTTCGACGGGTTGCGGACGAAGAAGGGGATGTAAATCGTGTCGCCCGGCGTGGCCGTCAGGCCCGTCGAGACTGACTCGACCTGCGCGCGCGCGACGCGGCCCACAGAGATGGCCGGGCCGTCGAAGTTCGAGGGCGTCGTGAGACTCGTCGTCCGCATCGTGCCGCGACCGATGGCGCGGTTCGTGGCGGCGAGCGCGTCGGTGACGGCGCGGAGCGTGACCGTTATCTCGCGGCTGTCGCGCGACTCCAAATCACCCAGAGACCAGATGGCCGTGCGCGACGGGCGGTCGTAAGAGATGGGCGCGGGCGTGGCGCTGACGAGTTCAAAGTCGGGGCTGAAGACGAAGTCGGCACGGGTCGAGCGCGCCGAGGCGCTCCCCTGATTGCGGACGCTGATGCGCTGCGTGAAGGTGTCGCCGGGCATGACCGTCTCCTGCGCCACGTCCGAGGCGGCGGCGAGAGCGGCGGCGACGACCGTCAGGGAGGCGTCGGCGACCTTCGTGATGGTCGAGTTGGCCTGCGAGGCGGCGCGCACGAGGAAGCGCTGCTGCTGGTTGTCGGCGATGTTGTCGGGCACTCGGATGTTGAGGATGACTTCGAGGTTCGAGCCGCGCGACATCTCCGGCGTGACGAAAATCGGCATCCCCGAATCGTTCCCGCTCTGGCTAAACGTCGGCTGGTACTCCGCCGGGAGGTCGGTCT
>DASTQX010000094.1:0-4633 GCA_035761505.1 Pyrinomonadaceae bacterium | reverse complement strand
GGTCGATGAGCGTGCGCATCAAATCCTCGTAGAAGATATGGAGCGCGCCGGTCATCTCATCCTTCGGCGGGCGCGAGAGGTCGAGCTTCTCCTCTTTGAAGAGGCGCACCTTCGTCGTGTTGGCCTCGCCCATCACCTCGGCCACGTTGCGGTCGATGTAGTCGCCGCCCTTCGGGACGCTGAAGGTGATCATCGGCATCGACATGAACGAGACCGAGACGTTGCACATGCCGCCGCCGAAGCTGATGCCGATGCCGGTGAAGTTCTCGTCCTGAAGCTCCGAGAAGACGACGGCCTGCCCCTCGTTGATCGCTTTGGCCTTGTAGCCGAGCTGTTGGAGGAAGCTCTTCAAGACGGCCTCGTGATAGACGAGGTTGCCGTTGGCGTTCTCGCCGCGACCGGGGACGCTGAAGCACAAGGTTTCGTTGCGGCGGGCGCGCGGGACGAGCATCTCGATGATGCGCTGGATGATGTGCTGGCTCATCTCCTCCTGCGGGTTGAGCAGGCCGGAGTGCATGGGGCGTCGGGCGTCGGTGTCGAGGAAGCTGGCGAAGAAGTCGGAGTCGTTGCCGAAGACGTAGATGTTTTTGCAGTTGCGCTCGTAAATCATTCCGCGCTGCTTGAGGACGTTCTCGGCCATCTCGGAGCAGGGGACGGAGACGAAGGCGTTGAGGTGCGAGCGGGTCTCTTTACCGGGGGTTCCGTCGGCGACGACGATGCGGCTCGTGCCGATGTCGAGCCCGACGGCGGCGGGACGTGAGGCGGGCGCGTTCTCTGATTTGGGCGCTGCCTGATTCTGAATTTTCTCTTCCATGATCTCTCCTTCTTAAATTTCGGGGACGATTAAACGCGCTCGCCCTCTCGTGGGTTTTTGTTGTCGGGCGGATTGAAGCCCCCCGACGGCGGGCTCGTGGCCGTTGATTTACTAAGCAAGCGGCGTGCCTTTTCTGGAACGCCTCCGGGTGACTTCCAATTTCTTCTTCCCCTCGCTCATTCGACCGCGCGCGCGCTCGTGACGGGCTCGATGCCGTCACCCCCGTTCGTCGCGGCCCGCTCCCTGCGCTGCGATTCCATCTGCTCGCGGTAGAGGTCGCGCATCCGCTCGCGCAGAGCGTCTTCCTTCGTCTGCGACTGTTCGGCGCGGCGGCGGAACTGCTCCTCTCCGAGCGCGACTCCCGGCCACATCGCCCCGCCGAGCTTCGCCAAGACCTCCTCGTCGGTCTGGAAGCCGAACTCCGAGACGCTCGCGGGCGCGAGCAGGTACTTGTCGGAGAGGCCGAACGCCTCGAAGGGGAAGCCGCGCGCCCAGTCGTGGTGGAAGGTGATGAGCATCTTCGTCGGGTTGATTGAGACGAGGCCGTGCGTGACGCAGTTGGCGTCTTCAATCTGGTGGCGGCTGCGGAGGACTTGCGTGAGCAGGCGTCCGGCGACCAACTGCGCCTCGGTCAACTGCTCGCCCGTCCCTTCGGCGGCCATCGTCGTCTCGAAGCAGACGCCGATGAAGCTCTCGTTCAAGCCGACGTAAGTCCCCTGCCCCGAAGCCCAGACGGAATTCCCGGCGTGGTTGGCGGCGTCCTCGTCGCGGACGATGCGGTAAATCTGGCCGAAGCGGTCAATGACGTAGTTATAAGACTTGTTTTTGCGGACGAATTCGAGCAGGCCGCGACTCCGCGTCTCGATAGAGGCGCTGTTGTCGGGCGTAAACGGCAGCATGTCGTTCTCGGACGTGTGATAGACGATGCCGACGGGCTCGCGTTTGAGGCCGCCTTCATTGCTTGCCTTGCCGTCTTTGAAGACGTGGAAGCCGCGCGGGCGGTTCTCGGTTGCGAAGTCGTTGAGGATGCGCGCGCCGTTGCTGTAACGCTCGAAATTCTCCTTCTGCTCGACCATCCAGATTTTTTCCGCCTTGTAGTCGGGCAAGTGTTTCGCCGCGCCCGTCTGCGCCGAAGCGCGGTAGGCGTTGCCGCCGGAGCCGTTCGTCTTCGACGTTTTGTAGCGCGCGGCGAGGTAGCCGTTAAGCTGGCGGACAGACCAGGCCGCGCCCGCGTAGATGCCGAAGAGCGAGGCCGCGACGAGGACGACGCAGACCGCGCCGACCGCGCGCCGGAACTGGTAGCAGCCGAAGATGAGTCGCGCCGTGACGGGCGCGCGCCCCTTGAGGCGGAGGATTTGGCTGCGCTGCGCGGTGGCCGTGGGCAGGAGTTTTCCCAGCTCTTGAAAGATGAGGTGATAGAGCCAGAGTTTGAGGAGTTGGTCGTAGAGCTTCGTGCGTTTGAGGAAGCCGAGGCGAGAGAGCACGGCGTCGGCCCGCTCGCGGCTCGCGGACTGTTGCGCGAGCGTGTTGTGGAGAAAGCGCAAACGCACTTCCGGGCGGTCGAAGTAGTGCGCGTAGCGCTCGACGATGCGCGAGTAAATCAGTGTCGAATCCGCGGTCATGCTCGTGCCGATCCCTTGTCGGTGAGAGGGGCTTTTTTTGGCGCGCGGAGCGCGTCAGCGCTTTTCGACTTCCGCGACGATGACGTTGTCAGCCGCGCCCTTCGCGCGCAACTGCGCGCCGAAGCGCGTGGCCTCTTCGCGCGTCTGGAAGCGTCCGGCCTGAACTCTGTACCAAGTCCCGCGCTTCGGAATCTCGACCGCCGCCGCGCGCGCCTCCAAGCCCACCGCCCGCAGCGCGGAGACGCGCTCGTTGGCCTGCGAAGCGTCCGGGTAGGAGCCGACCTGCACGGTGAAATTCCCCGCCCCCGCAGCCGTCTCCGAGGGCGGCGCAACCTCTTGCGGGCGAGACTCTTGTGGCGGCTGTCGCGGTTCTTGAGAGGGCTGCTGTGTGGGCTCTTCCTTCGCCGCTTTCACGGGCGGCGCGGGCGCGGTCTCGGCGGCGGCGACGACCGGCGCGGGCGGGAGCGATTGGTTGGTCGCCTCGTTCTTCGCCGCCGCGTCGAGCGCCGAAGCCTCGACCCGCCCGGCGGGCCGCGACATCCAGCCGAAGAGCACGATGATGGAGATAAAACCGAGCGTGCTGACGAGCAGCCACGCCGGAGAGACGCGCAGGATACGCATCCCGACCGCGTACTTGTCGTAAGCGGGAACGGGTGCGCCGGGATTTTCGACCGGCGTGGGCTCGTTCGTCGTCGGCACGAGGGACGTGTGAAGGGCGTCGCCTTCGTCCACGCTCGACTGAAGCGCGACACCTCCGACGGCGACGAAACTTTCGCTTGAGGCCGCCGGAGTCGTGTCCGTCTCGACGCTGAAAACGTCTTCCAGCACTTCGACTTGGACGACCGGGGCGGAGACTTCGAGCGGCTCTTCGGGAATCGAGAGGATGTCTTCGAGCTTGTCGTTCGAGGGCGTGAAGGCGCTCCATTCTTCGGCGCGCGGCGGCGACGCGAGAGCGCCGCCGGACTCCTGTGTGCGGGCGGGCGTGGCGATTTCCGTAGCGGCGGATTCGTAGCG
Source organism: Pyrinomonadaceae bacterium (assembly GCA_035761505.1). GTDB lineage: Bacteria > Acidobacteriota > Blastocatellia > Pyrinomonadales > Pyrinomonadaceae > JAIVJM01. The sequence goes on along the minus strand of DASTQX010000094.1, from coordinate 1,183 downwards.
GGAATCTTCTGCGGGGGGCCGATTTTCTTCGGTGTGCATCGTTTCTCCCTTTTGGGACGCGCCTCGCGCGGGGCTTGCGCCGGGGCCGTTCCCGAAGGTCTTTCGTCTCGTGGTCAGAAGGTGTCCGGCGGCGGCAACTCTCGTCAAATAACCAAGCTACCGACGGCAACATAGACAATCTGCATGCCAGCGAAAGCGCCGCGCTGCGAAGCACCGAGGGCGAGACTGACCGGGCCGGAAGCCTTCCCACTCGCCGCCCCGAAACACTTTTTTGGAAGCGAAACAGGACTCTTCCAAAATTCGCTCTCGCCTCCGCGCGACCCGTCCGGGCGAAGACCGAGGGGAGTGACGGAGATTGTCATCCGCGCGTTGCCATTTTTTGCCACCGCGCGGCGTCGGCGACGCCTCCGCCGAGACCGCCCGTGCTCTTTTCCGAAGCCTTCGGGGCGCGCCCCGACGACGAGAGCGCGGCCCTTGCGGGCACGAATGTTGCTCTCCCTAAGCGCTCGCAGACCCTCGCGCCTTGAGCCGAAGGTCTAAAGCCCTTTCTCTTCATCCCGACGGTTTTGAAGCGCACCGGGCCTCAACGCTCACACCCCTTAGGAGTCTTCCCGAAGACCTTCCGGCGCTCGAAGCGGACGCCGCGCGAAAACTGATTCGTCCGACTAAACCCTTATGATATTTGAACGTCATCAGCTCTCCCCCATAGTCCGCTGGCCGGTCGTGGCTGCGGGCTTGGGGGTGCTGCTCCTTTCACTTCCCTCACTGCTGTTCGTCGGCGGCGACGTGCGCTTCCTGCTCCTGACGCTCGTTACTCTGAGCCTCGGCACGCGGCTCGTCGTCAAGGTTCCGCACGCGGGCGCATACGTCTCGGTGGCCGACAGCCTGAACGTCCTCGCGCTCTTCCTCTTCGGCGGAGCGCCCGCCGTCCTGCTCGCGGGCCTCTCGGCCTTCTGCGCCTCGCTGCGCCTGACGCGCAAGGCTTCGACGCTCCTCGTCTCCGCGTCGCTCTCGTCGCTTGCGATGTTCGCCTCCGCCGGGGCGCTCAAAGCACTCCACGGCACGGTCGAAGGTCTGCCCGGCTCAGGGATGATGAAGGAGTTCGTCCTCTCCCTCGTCGTCGTCGCGGTCGTCCACGCCGCCGTCTCCGCTGGCGTCGGCCTCGTGGGCGGCGCGGCGCGCC
>DASTQX010000093.1:0-6266 GCA_035761505.1 Pyrinomonadaceae bacterium | reverse complement strand
GCCCGCGCAGTGTGTTGAACCTCAAGGACGAGATAGTTCCCTGTGAAAATCAAACTCCTGCCCAGCACCATCACCGCCACTGGCCGCGCCTCACAGGAGCAGCGGCTGAGCTGCTTCCTCATTGACGACCGCGTGACGATTGACGCCGGGAGCATCGCCATCGGCCTCTCGGACGCGCAGCGCTCCACGGTGCGCGACGTAATCATCACGCACCCGCACATGGATCACATCGCCACGCTCCCGATCTTCGTTGACGACCTCTTCGCGCTGCTCGACGAGCCCGTCCGCGTCCACGCCACCGAAGAGGTCTGCCGCATGTTGGAGCGCGACATCTTCAACGGCACGGTCTATCCGCCCTTCCACAAGTTCAGCAACGAGCGGACGCGCGTCATGGAGTTCGTCCCCTTCCGCACGGGCGAGGAGTTCAGCGTCGCGCACCTCAGAGTGACGGCGGTCGCCGTCGAGCACATCGTCCCGACCGTCGGCATGGTCTTCACCGACGGGCGCTGCAACGTCGCCTTCAGTTCCGACACCTCCGCCACCGAGGAGTTCTGGCGACTCGTCAACCGCCTCTCGCGCGTGGACGCCCTCCTCATCGAAGCCTCCTTCCCGAACTCGCTCTCGAAGCTCGCCGAAGTCTCCGGCCACCTCACGCCCGAAGCGCTCCGACAGGAACTCGGCAAGCTCACGCACACCGGCCTCGAAATCCTCGCCGTCCACCTCAAGCCCTCCTTCCGCGAACAACTCGTCGGCGAACTCGCCGCCCTCAACATTCCGCGCCTCAGCGCGATGGAAGCGGGCCGCGAGTATTCGTGGTAGTGCAGGGATGTCTCGGCGGCGGCGTAGGAAGTCGAGCCCCGCGCAGTTTTGACGGTGAGTTGTACGGCGAGTTGTGAGGCCGCTTCCAATCCGATTTTAATCCGACTCCTGACACAGACCGTCGCCTTCTTCCGCCGTGGTCGAACCGGCGAGCAGAGCTTCCATGTGCTGGCGGGCCTTCCACGCGCCGGTGCGCCCGGCGGCGGCGACGCCTTCGAGCCAGACGCGGCGGGCCTCTTCGCGCTCGCCGAGGTTGGCGTGCGCCGTGCCGAGCAGTTGGTAGGCGGAGGTGTAGTCGGGGTTGAGCGCGACGACGCGGCGGAGGGCGTCGGCGGCCTCTCGCCAGCGCGCGAGCTTGGTGTATTCGTTGGCGAGGCCGTACCAGACCAGAGCCTCTTCGGGCTGCGTCTCGGCCATCGCGAGGAACACGTCTATTCTCTGCTGCGACATCCCTTCCCCTCTGTCCTTCCCGGCGCTTTCAGCGCGCCGCCTCGAACTCGGTCTCGGCGTGCTCTCCGGCGAAGCCTTCGAGCGTGACGCGCCCGCTCGGCATCACGTCCTTAACGCTGAAGGTTCGCGCCTCGCGCTCGCGGCCCGGCATCAGCTCGGCGCGGAAGGTAACGCGCATGCCGGGACGCGCCCAACGGTCTTCGCTCCCTCGGTTGTACTCCGGGTAGATTGATCTCTTCTCCCGCATCGAACTCCTTCGCTTTGTCCACAGCGCCGCGCCCGCGGCCCCGGCGGCGGCGAGGCCCGCCAGTGCTCCGAACATTCGTCTGGTACGTTTCTTCATTGACGTGACTTCTTTCGGCCCGCAGCCGCCGCAGAAAGGAATGCGCAAGCACACTCCCCGAAACAGACGGACAGAGGGGGAGCGGGCTTGCGCTTCCGGCGCGTGCGTTCGCCGAACGGCCTTAGCAGAGCGGGTCGAGTTTTTCGCTGATGATGGGCAGGCCGCTCAGCGACTTCTCCGCGTTGATCGCCGTGTAGTGCGCCCACTCCTCAGGCACTTTGTCTTCGGGGAAGATGGCCTCGACGGGGCACTCAGGCACGCACGCGTCGCAATCAATGCAGGTCTCCGGGTTGATCCACACCGCGTTGTCGTCAAGGTGGAACGCCTCGACGGGACAGACCACCACGCAGTCCGTGTAGCGGCAGTTCACACACGGTTCGCAAACGGTATACGTCATCTAACTTTTGCCTCCTACAGAATGTGTATGACGGCGGCGGCGCAGGGGCGGCCCGACTTTTTACGCCCGCAGGTGCGGCTGCGCCGACAATCCAGGGATGTCCACTTCGGCGGATATATTAAGCGCGAACCGTCGAGATTTGAAAGCGAAAATTTGCGGCGGGCCGAAGAAAAATTTCGCGCCCGGTCACGGGCGCGCGAACCGGCTTCCGCGACGAAGGCCCGCGCGCAAGTTCGACGCCCGCGCGCACGCGGACGGAGGTTCCTTGGAGAGTGTCTGTGCGCGGCGTGCTCTGCTTCACTCGCCGTCGCCGGGGCGGTGCTTGTGTTTGACCTTGCGCTCGGCGGGGTGCGCGCGCTCTTCCGGCTTGGCGCGGCTGAGGGGATGACCCGGAGGCGCGACGGGCTTGCGGATCGAATCCAACATCGGGCGCTCCGCCGCGACCTTCCGCGACTGTTTCTGGGTGCTCTTCTTCATCGGGCCTCCGGCGCTACGGGGATTTTGCCGGGATGCTACGTGCCTCCCGCCCCGGTGTCAATGCCCGGCCACGCTCACGCCCCGGCGCGCAAGTCTCCCGCGCGGAGTCGGGCGGCTTGCGCGTCGCGTCTGTTTGTAGTTGAAGAGACGGAGAGCGTGCCCGCCGCCCTCTGACGAGAGCGGCTGCGGTGACGTTAAGAGGCCGCGACCGGGAACTGTGATTGTTCCCGGTCGTCAGGCTTCCGTCGCGCGCGGAGAAGAGTCTTTGTTAGTTTCCGTTCAGACCGGCGTATGGTGCGAGTAGCTGACGCCCGTGTCTGACGTTTGGGGAGGAGAGGGCCGGGGCCGAGTCTCAGGTCTTCTAAGCCTTGCTGGTCTGCGGCCCAGTCTCGCTGAGCAGAGTCTTGATGGCCTGCGCCGTCTCCATGCGGCGCTTCTGCTGGAACTCGTTGACCCACTGGCTGACGGTTGCGACCATGTCGCGCGCCGCCTCCTGAGCGGTCTTACGTTCCTGCACCGGTTCCTCGGCCTGCTGCTGCTGTTGCTGGCGAACTTTCTCGCCGCGCTTGATGATTTTGATCGGGGTTTTCTTGGTCATGACTTTTAAGTCCGTTATCTATGATCTTTCGTTCCTCATTAGACGAACAAAGCGGGGGTAAAGTTCCGTTTTGTTCGGTTAGCGTCTCCCGCTCCGGGGATATGTCATCGGTTAAAGCAAACCGGAGGCCAGAGGCTCCGACACGGCAAATGACAAACGCCCCGACTGATTCTCGTCAACACATCGCAATAAATCTTTGACAACTGTGCGGGCCGCGCCACACATGAGCGAGTTTTTGCGGGAGCGTGGGAAGGGAGCGCTTTGAATGATGCGCCCCGCGATGCTTCCGTTGCCCGCGCCGACGAGTGCCCCGCCTTCTGCCTTTCGACGCGCCCGGCGCAACACGCGCGAACACTGGCGCGGCGTCGCTGGCCTTATTGCATACATGCCTTCTTCGACCACGCCGCTTTTGCAGAATGCCAACGCGCCGGAGCGCGGGGCGCTGTTTGCCAAAGAGCCTGAGAAGCGGTTCGTCGTCGCCCCTCCACACGGTAACGCGTAAACCTCCGCAAAATTGCATCAGCCGGAGAAAAAATTTTCGCGCGGGCGACGAACGAGTTGCCCCGCGTCGCTGGCATGTGCGTTGCCCTTCGCTGAGGGCGTCATGCGTCTGAGCGAACTCACCATCATCTACTTCGCGACCGCCGCGCCCTTCGGCGTGGCCTCTTTCCTCCGCCAACCCGCGCGCGGCACGCACCGCGTTCGCGCGCTCTCGAAGGCGGCGGGCGCTGGGATCATCTGGCCTTTGACGGCGCTCTTGCTCCTGCTCGAACGCGTGAGCGAATCCGCCGCCGCGCGCGCGGAAGAGGCGGGAGCGCAGGACGGCACGCTCGACGAGCGACGCATCGAACGGTCGAAGCGCGAGTTGACGAACGCGCTGCGAGAGGTCGAGGACGTGTTTGACGAGGAGCGCTCGGACGAGCGCGACGAGGAACCGAACGAAGGACTGGACGGAGTACGAGCCTTCGGACGCGAGTCGAGAAGGTTCGCCATGTTCTCCGCGCGCGAGTGCGTTGAGCGCTACGTCGGGCTCGCGCTCGCGTGCGAGGGCGCGCGCAAAGACGCGAACCCTTCGGAGCGCGAGTTGGAGTTGTGCCGTCTGGCGGGCGGCGCGGGCGACGACCTTCTACTCGCCGGTCGCTGCATCCACCGGCGCAACGTGACGCGCCTCTTCGCGCACCGCGAGCGCGCGCGCGCCGAACTGATTCACGCCCTCGCAGGGGTGCGCGAAGCGACGGGCCAACTCCACACGGGCGCGCAGCCAATCGAGTCTTTCAACCACGCCGCGCGCCGCGCCTCCGAGTCGCTGCTATGTGCACTGGCGCGCGCCGTCGAGATGCTCTCGCTCGTCGAAGACGAGGAGGCCGCGCGGCGCGTCTCGCGCCTGCTCGACGCCGAGTGCGCGCGGCTGCGGCGTTTGGAGGCGGCGACGGCGGACGAAGCCTTAGAGGACACGCGCAAAGGAGCGCAGCCATGTACGACACCAGCGGCACACAGAGCATTTGCCACGCCACTTTTACCGACTACAACGTCGAGGCACGGGTGAACTGGCTGAGGGGCGAACTCGCCCCTTACGAAGGGCCGCGGAGGCTCACCCTCGCGCGCCGCGAGCGCGAGGACGCCGAGGCCATGCGGATGAGCGCGCCGGTCTCGAACGCCGAAGCCTTCACTTGGTTCGGGGCCTTCCTCGGACTCTTCCCCCCGGCGGCCATGTTCTCGCGCGTCCTTGACGGCGGCCTCAACTCCGACTCCGCGCAGGCGGCGCTGATCTTCTGCCTCTTAATGACCGTCATCTGCTGCGTGGTCGGGCGCGCGATGGGGCGACACCTCGGCGGCAGGCTCGGCAACACGCGCCAGCGCGCGTGGGGGATGACGTTTTTGACGGCGCTCCTGTTCGGCCTCGTCTGGGCGCTGGTGACGGGCGGGGCGGGCGGCGTCATCGTCTTCGGCATCGGCGCGTTCTTCGGCGCGTTCTGCGCGCTGCCGGTCGCGCTCCTCGGCTTCCCCGCCTTCATGCTCCTTCACCGTCTGCTCTCGCGCGGTGGTATGATTGAGGAGCGACACCTCTGGCCGCTCGCATTCGGCGTCCCGACCGTCATCGCGGCGGTGATCCTGAGCCCGTCCGTTTTCGCGTACTGAACTGAAGTGAGCGGTGAGTGGTAAGCAGTAAGCAGTAAGAACTTGAAATCTCGAATCCGAGATTTCAAGTTCTCAGCGCGGAGCACCGAGAATTTAAAACTGCTGCTCACTGCTCACTGCTCACTGCTTACTGCTTACCGCTCACCGCTCACCTTTTTATGCTTCTGGCGCTGCTCCTGCTCTCCCTCTTCACGCTCGTGCTGCTGGGCTTCTACGTCTTCGTGGCCGCGCCGCGAAGCCGCACGCACCAGACGTTCGCGGCCTTCGTCGCGTGCATGGCTTTGTGGACGGTGAAGGATATCGCGCTGTGGGGCTTCACGGGCGAGGGCGAGCGTCTGGCGGAGTGGTGGGCGAGCGTGAGTTTCGTCATCGCGCTGCTGCTGCAATACTCGCTCGTCGTCTTCGCGTGGGTCTTCCCCGAAAACGCGACCGTCCCCGCGAGGCGCGCGGCGGTGCTTTTCGCGCCGGGCGTGGTCGTCATCCCGGCGGCGCTCGCGGGGCTGATGTGGGACGGCATCGCCTTCGACGGCGCGCGGTTCGAGATCAGACTGACGCCTCTGGCCTACGCCTTCGGCCTCTACGCCTACGGCGTCTTCGGCTACGGCTTCGCGCTCCTCTACCGCAAATACCGGCGCTACCGCGCGACGCTCTGGGGCAAGCAGCTCGGCGCGATTCTCTGGGCGCTCGTCGTGACGGCGACTCTGAACACGCTCGCCAACATCGCGCTCCCGCTCGCAGGCGTTTACGCGCTGCTCCCGGTCGGCTCGGTCTTCGTCCTCCTCGGCGTCATCATCTACGCCTACGCCATCACGAACTTCAAGCTCTTCTCGCTCCAATCGGCGCTCGACCAGTTCCGCCTCTTCCCCATCGCCTACAAGGTCGCGCTCTCCATCGCTTTCGTCGCCGTCCTCAGCTTCGGGCTCCTCCAAGTCCCCATCGTCTGGTGGAGTTTTACCGCGCAGACCGCCGACGCGTGGAAGCGCTATCTCGTCTTCAGCGTCATCACGGCGCTGCTGCCGAACCTCGTGCTTGTCGCGCTCGTC
>DASTQX010000092.1:0-10030 GCA_035761505.1 Pyrinomonadaceae bacterium | reverse complement strand
CATCACGCGCAAGTGGCTCATGTGGGCCGACGGCTCGCTCACGATTGACCTCTACACGGACGGCCCGCGCGGCTCTTTCGAGACCAAGCGCCTCTTCGTCAAGAAACAGTAGCTCACCCAAGTCAGGGGGATTCGCGTGCGGAAGTGGCTCGCCGGTCTTTTGATTCCGGGTTTGACGGCGCTCGGCGCGCTCGCCGAAGACGGCGCGCAACGGGTCTTTCCCCTGACGGTCGAACACGCGTCGAGGCTCGCGGGCGTCGAGCGCGTCACGCAACTCGTCGTCCGTCCGCCCGACGGGCTGGCGGGCGAAGTCCTGTTCAGCGTCTGCTTGCGCGGCACGCCGAGCAACAAGGCTTCCGTCATCATTCAGAATTCCGGCTCCGGCCCTCCGTAGCCGCGCCGCACGTCTCGTCCCCTCCAACCCGGATTCACTTCCCTTGCGGGCGTCCTCCGTCGCTTCGCTCCAAACTCAAAAAGTCTCGCCCGACTCTCCGCGCGCGACCCGCCGAAACACTTCTCTTCTGAAACGCATAAGCGTTTGAGGGACAGTGCGCGGGGCGGCACGCCCGCGCCCGGAACCGAGCCGCCGCCGGGGACGGGCATGATTTCATTCGTGGGCAACATCGTTCCCGGCCCGCTCGACACTCGCCTCGACCTCGCTTTCCGGCCCCACGGCCAGCCGGAGGGAGCGCCCCGTCCGGCGACGGCAGAGCCTCTTTCGGCTGACTTCACACACACCTCTAAAACGCGCCCACGGGCGAGAGTAGGAGAACAGGCATGGCAACCAAGAAGAGATCGGCGTCCGGTAAGTCGCGGTCGGGCGGAAGTTCGGGCGGGACTTCGGGCGGGGATTTGCAGGCCGCCATCAACCGCAGCGGCTACGAGTGGACGGCGGCGGCGACCCCGGTTTCAAATCTGAGCGCGGCGGAAAGGAAAGGACATCTCGGCCTCCAAATCAGCGCGGCGGAGTTGGCGGCGACCGCCCGCGCCATCGAGGCTTCCGAGGCTCTGGTATCGCTCTCCGCCGCGCCCATCGCGGCCCCGGCCTCCGTGGACTGGCGCAACCGCAACGGCGCGAACTGGATGACTTCGGTCAAAGACCAGCAGGACTGTGGAGCCTGCGTCTCTTTCGCCGTCCTCGGAACCATCGAAGCGCGGCTCAACATCGTCTGCCAGAAGGAGAACTTCGACAAGGACTTCTCCGAGGCCAACCTCTTCTTCTGCGGGTGCGGGAACTGCTGCCAGACGGGATGGTATTTCGAGCCCGCGCTCGAATACTGCCGCCACACCGGCGTCTTCGAGAACTCGGCCTTCCCCTACACGCCGCAGAACCAGCCTTGCAGGCCGAGCGGCTCGCCCTTCATGAAGATCACGAGTTGGAAGCAAGTCCTGACCGTGGCCGAGCGCAAGAACCTCCTCGCCACGAAGGGGCCGCTCGTCGCCGGGATGACCGTCTTCTCGGACTTCTTCGACTACGCGGGCGGCGTCTATCGCCACGTGTCGGGCGGGGAGGAAGGCGGCCACGCCATCGTCTGCGTCGGCTACGACGACGCGCAGAGGTGTTGGATATGTAAGAATAGTTGGAACACCACTTGGGGCGAGGCCGGGTACTTCAAGATCGGCTACGGCGAGTGCGGGATAGACACGTCCTTCGCAATGTACGACGTTGACCTCTCGTGCCCGCAGCAGCCGCAGCCGGACGCTGACCCGTGCAGCCTCTACGTCCCGGCGCTGAGGAGGGTCTTGGAGGCCGCGCGCTTCAACCTCTCGCTCCGGCTCTGCCTGCGCTACTACGTCTGCGGGCGCGGGCTCCGCCCGTGGTGCTCGTCGGCGACGATGTCGGTGGCGCGCTCCGTGCAGGAGATTCTGCGGCAGTGTCCGAGGCTCCGGGCCTCCTTCTGTCAGGCTCTCGGCTAAGGCTCATTTGACGGCGTCGCCGGGGTTTGCGCGCGCGCGTCCCGGCGGCGTCGAGAAAGGGAGGATGAAGTGGGAGAAGAAACTGTTTTCGAGACGTTGCCGCCACTGGCCGAAGGCGAGGCGGGCACGGAGAAGCCCTGCGGGTGTCACGACAAGGCGGGCGCGGGTTCCGGCGAACCCTTCGCGGCGTCCGAACCGGCACCGGCTGCGGCGGGACTGATCGCGGAGTTGGACGCCGCGCTCGCGGGAGTCGTTTCGGGCACGGACGCTCAGGGCGGGCTCGACCTCTTCGCCATTGAAGAGCAGCTTGAGTTGGCCGCCTCTGGCGGCGAAACCCTCATCACCCTCGAAGACCTCATCGCCTTCGCGGAGAGGAATCCGGGGCTCAAAATCACGTTCTCTTTCTGAAAGAGAATCCGAACGACGGCGAGGGGAGTCGAAGGCCGCGCCGCCTTCTTCGACTCCCCTCGCCGTCGCTTTCCTGTCCCGTGCGGGCCGCTGGAGTTTATAATCTGTCTCGGATGCGCTCTCGGAGATTCTAAGACGATGCCCAAACGTTACGGGAAGGCGAACGATACGATTGACGCCAGAGTGGGCGAGCCCTTCGTCATCGAGTTGGAGGGAAACGCCACTACCGGCTATCGCTGGCGGCTTGAGTTGAGCGACGACAAAGTCCGTCTGGTTGACGAGCAGTACGTCGGACAGGGCGGCGGCGCAATCGGCGCGGGCGGCACGCACGTCTTCACCGTCGAGCCCGTCGCGCGCGGCAAGGCCACGATCCGCGCCCTCTACAAACGCGGCTGGGACCCGCACGCCGCCGAGCAGCACGAGTTCCACCTCGACATCAAAGACTGAGCCCGAAAGCGACGCTCGACGCTTCAGCCGAAGCAGTAAAGCTTTCCGTCCTGCGCGCCGACGACGACGCGCCCAGAGGCGATAGCGGGCGAAGCCGAGACGGGCGCTCCCGCGTTGAACTCCGCCAACTTCCTCCCGCTCGCAAAATCAAGGACGTAGAACCTGCCGTCGTTCGAGCCGACGAAGACGCGCCCGCCCGCAATCGCGGGCGAGGACTCGACGCGCGCCTGCGTCGCAAAAGTCCAGTGCGGGCGGCCCGTGTAGGCGTCCAGAGAATGCACCAACTTGTCGCGCCCGCCGACGACGACGCGCGCGTCAATGATGGCGGGCGAAGAGTAGAACGGGAACTGCCGCTCCGGGTGGCGGTAGCGCCAGCCGATTTGCCGCGCGACGAGGTTGACGCCGAGCACGTCGTTGTTGAAAGTCCCGTAGAAGGCGTTGCCCGCGAGCAGGGCGGGCGACGCGCCCGTGTACGCGCCCGAATTGATCTGAAACATCTGCCGCCCGTCGGCCACGCGCACGGCGCGCAACACCTCGTCGCAGCCCGCGACGTAAGCCACGCCGTCGGCCACGCCCGGCGTCGCGTGGACGGGGCCGTTGGTCTTCAACTTCCAGAGCAGTTTTCCGGTCGTCGCCGAGACGCAGTAAAGGTGCTGGTCGTAAGAGCCGATGAGGACTCGGCTCCCGACGACGACGGGCGAGGACTTAATCTCGCCCCCCGTCTTGAAAGTCCAGAGAGCCTGACCGTCGCGCGCCCGCACCGCATGCAGAACGCCGGAGAGGTCGCCGACGAAGACCGTGCCCGCGCGGCTCACGGCGGGCGAAGACTCGCCGATGGGGTTCTTCGCCTGATACCTCCAACGCGGGTTGCCGTTGCCCAAGTCGAGCGCCAGCAACTCTCCCTTCTGCGTCCCGACGAAGACCGTGCCGCCCGCAATCGCCGCCGACGATTCGATTGACTCGCCCGCCTCGAACGTCCACAGCAGCCGCAGGTTCCCCGGCATCCCCGAAGGCGAGAAGCCCGTCAACTGCGCGTTTCCACGGAACTGCGGCCAGCCGTCGGCGGGCGCGGCCCAGTTGTCCCAACTCGCCGAAACGGTGGAAGGCGAAAGGCACAAGGCGAAAGTAAAAAGTAAGAGCGCGAGGACGAAGGCGCTGCCTGAGCCCTTCGCCTCGAACCGTCCCCTGTTACCCCTTCTCTTCTTCATCAGTACGCGCACTCGTAAACCTCCACTGCGCCGCGTGCGTCGAAGCGGCGCGGGTTGAAGCGGCCCGTCCACTGTCCCGCCGCGTCCTCGGCGAGCGTCGGCAACTCCCCGCGCGGGACGCCGAGCGAGCCGAGCCCGCCCTTCAACTCACCGGCATCAATCAACTCTTCGAGACGCCGCGCCAGGCTCTCGCCCTTATCTTCCATTCGACGACCGCCTCCCGCGTTCATCAACTCGTCATAACGCGCGCCCGCCTCTTCCCTGTTCCAGCGCACGACCGAAGGCAGGAGCGCGGCGAGCGCGCGCCCGTGCTCTGTCCCGTGTCGCGCCGTCAGAGGATTGGCGCAGGCGTGCGCCGCGCCGAGCATCGAATTCTCAATCGCCGTCCCCGCGAAGTACGCGCCGAGTTGCATCGAGGCCCGCGCGTCGAGGTCTTCCGGCTGCGCGAGCACGCGCTCGTAGTTCGCTTCGAGCAGCCGCCAAGCCTCGCGCGAGAAGAGTTCGGAGAGCGGATTCCTTTTCGTCGTAACGTAAGTCTCGACGGCGTGCGCGAGGGCGTCGAACCCTGATGTGGCGGTCACGCCGCGCGGCTGCGTGACGGTCAGCGCGGGGTCGAGGAGCGCGACGCGGAAGGCGGCGGACGCGTCGCCGCACGCCATCTTCGCGTGCGTCGCGGCGTCGGAGATAAGCGCGTAAGATTGCGCCTCGCTCCCCGTCCCGGCGGTCGTCGGCACGCCGATCATCGGCAGCAGTTCGCGCCTCGCCTTCCCGTAGCCCTGATAGTCGCGCATCTGGCCGCCGTTGGTGAGCAGGAAGTTGATGCCCTTCGCACAGTCGAGCGAGCTGCCGCCGCCGAGGCCGACGAGAGAGTCAACGCCGAGCGGGGCGGCGAACGAGCGACCGCGCTCGACCATCTCGGTGTCGGGGTTTACGTCGAAGTCGTCGAAGTGAAAGACCTCGACGCCGGAAGCCTTGAGCAGCCTCTCGGCCTCTCCGACGTAGCCGTGCGCGGACAAGCCTCTGTCCGCGACGAGCAGCGCGCGGCGGAAGCCTTCTTCGCGCGCCGCCTCGCCGAGCGAGCCGAAAGCCCCGCGCCCGAAGAGGACGCGCGTCCGCAGGTTGAATTTGAAGAGTTCGCTCATGCCCCGGAAACAAGCGCCGTCACTTCGAGCCGCCGACGGCGTAGAGGTGGCCCGAAGAGCGGATGATGAGCATCCCGTCGGAGATGGCGGGCGTGGACATCAGCGCCTCGCCCATCGGGTTCGTCGAGAGCAACTCGAACTTCGGCCCGGCGCGCACGACGTACACGTCTCCGTCCTCGCTCGACACGTAGAGCTTGCCGCCCGACGCGACGGGCGAGGCGCTGAACGTGCTCGGCAGGCGCTCTTGATAGAGACGCGCGCCGGTCTTCGCGTCGTAGGCGGCGAAGACGCCGTTGTCGGCGACGGTGTAGAGGTGTTCGCCGTAGATGATCGGCGTCGGCGTGTAGGGGCTGCCGCTCGTCGTCTTCCACGCGAGAAAAGGGCTCGTCTCTTGGCCGCTCTTCAAGGAGATGTCACCCGACGCGCCGGGGCGGAAGGCGTACATCGCGCGGCCCGCCGGGTTGCCGCCGGTGACGTAGATGAGGCCGTGAGCGACGAGCGGAGCCTGCATCTTGACCTGCGTGTCCTGATCGGAGAAGCGCCATAGCTCCTTGCCCGTCAAGGGGTCGTAGGCGCGGATGAAGCGACCGCCGTTGGCGATCAACTCCGCGCGCGGCTTGCCTTCGTAGATGGTCGGCGTGCTCCAAGAGGTGATCTCGCCGCGCTCGACGCGCCACGCCTGCTTGCCGGTCTTCAAGTCGTAAGCGGCGATGAAGGATTGCTTGTGGCCGTCGGCCTGCACGATGACGAGGTTCTTGTAGATGACGGGGCAACTGGCGTGGCCCCAAGAGGAGGTCGGGTCGGCCCACAGTCCGGGATTGAGGACGCCGAGGTCTTGCTTCCAGAGCTGCTTGCCGTTGAAGTCGTAGGCGAAGAGCCCTTCGGAGCCCATGAGCGCGACGACCGTGCGACCGTCGGTGACGGGCGTCGAGTTGGCCTGCGTCGCCTTGACGTGCCGGCGCGCGCGCGGCACGCCCTCGTGCGCCGTGCGCTCCCACAAGACTTTGCCGCTCGACTTGTCCAGACAGTAGATGCGCCAAGAGTGCTTCGCTTCGTCGGAGGCGAGGCCGATGCCACGGTTCTTGGGGTTGAAGCTCGCGCCCGCGTCCTCGCTGACGGCGGTGATGACGAAGACTTTGTTGCCCCACACGACCGGGCTCGCGTGCGACAGACCCGGCACGGGCGTCTTCCACAGGACGTTGGACGACTTCGCCGCGTCCCAAGCGACGGGCAGCGGCTTACCCTCGGCGACGCCCGAAGCGTTGGGGCCGCGAAACGAAGGCCAGTTCTGCGCCGACACGACGGAAGCGGCGGCGAGGCAGAAAAAGAGAGAACCAAGCAGCGAACGTTTCATCATCCGTGCTCCTTCGACGAGCGTGTTGGAAGTGCAGGAAGTGGGCTCCTCCGAAAACTTCCACGGCGCTCTCTCGATCGCGGACGCGCTACGGCGCGGCGGGCCTCGGCGGCGGCGTGGGTGTCGCGGCGGGAGGCGTGGCCGCGCCCGGCGCTTCGGCGAGCGCGAAAAGCTGGTTGCGGTTGGTGATGAAGATCGCGCCGTTGGCCGGGACGGGCGTGCTGTACACGGAGCTGCCCATGTTGATGTCGGGGTTCGGCTGGTTGAGGAGCTTGAGGGTCTTGCCCGCCTGTATCACCACCACGTCGCCGTCCTCGTCGCCGAGATAGAGCTTGCCGTCAATCATCATCGGCGAGCCCCAGATGGCGGCGAACATGTCGTGCTTCCAGTACACCTCGCCGGTCTTGGCGTCGAGGCAGTGGAGGAAGCCGCTGAAGTCCGGCTGATAGACGAGCCCTTCGTGGATGGCGGGCGTCGAAATCGAGCGGCGAATTTTGTCGTAGTGCCAGACGAGCCCCGTCTTCGTGATGTCGCCGCGCTTGGTGGCGTCAATGCAGTACATGTGGCCGACGCCCTCGCCGTGTTCGGGGTCTTGGCCGTTGGCGAGATACACCTTGTCCTCGTAGATGACGGGCGTCGAGATAATCTCGTTGCGCGTCTTCGGCCACACCGAGTCCTTCGGGTTGGTGTCGAACTCCCAGAGCTTCTTGCCGGTCAAAGCCTCGTAGCCGCGCACCCAGCCGTCGCCCTGCCCCATGACGACCTGATCCACGCCGCCGATCTTCCCCACGGTCGGCGTCGACCACTGGCCGTGCAGGATGTTCTGGCCCACGGAGTTGTCTTCCCAGACGAGCTTCCCGGTCTTCTTGTTGACGGCGATAATCGAAGGCGCTTTCGGCGCGGGGACGTTGACGTGGCTCTCGTCCTGCCCGTTCGAGGTGCTGACGTAAATCAAATCGCCGAAGGTGACGGGCGAGGAGTTGGCGAGGTTGTGCGGGAGCGTCCCGACCTCTTCCATCATGTCGTAGCGCCAGACCACGTCGCCGTCGGTCTCGCCCTTGAGCTTCTCGTCGGTGACGGGGCCGTCGTTCTCCTTGTCGCGGAAGCCTTGCAGGTCAAGGCACATCAGCTCCGCGCGGTTCGAGACGTAATAGACCTTGTCGCCCTCGACGAGCGGCGAGGAGGCGATGCCCTGAAAGGGCCAGTCGTTGACGCGCCCCGCCGCGAGCTTGTCGTGCACCATCTGCCAGAGGTACGCGCCCGTCTTCTCGTCGAAGGCCATGAGGATGCCTTTGTCGCCCGTGACCTTCGGGTCTTTCTTCCCCTCGTTGTTCGTTCCGACCAGAACGACACCGCCCGCGACGGTGATGTTGCCGTAAGTCTGCGAGCCGAGTTCGGCCACCCACTTGACGTTCTTCTTTGTCTTCACGTCCCAGAACGTCGGCAAGCCCTTCATGTTCGAGACCATGTTGCGGTCGGGCGTCCCGCCCCACATCGGCCAGTCGCCGCCGCCGGGGTCGGAAGCCCGGACGGTCAGCAGTAAGCAGTGAGCAGTGAGCAGTACGATGCTGACCGCCGCCGCGAATGTCGATGTCACGATTCTCTTGCCCGTCCGTTTATGATTGCTCTTCATCATCAATCCTCAATCCTCTTTCTACTGCTTATCGCTCGCCGCTCACTGCTTACTCGACACGATGATGGTCTGCGGCGGCGAGGGGTGCGCCTCGTTGCGCGCGAAGCCCGCTTCGCGGAACATCAAGTCGAACTCCGCGAAGGTGTAGGCGTCGCCCGAAGGGGTCGTGCCAAGCATGATGAGCGCGAAGGAGGCCGCCGCCGGGGGCGAGACGCGCCCCTCTTCGGGGACGAATTCGAGCGTCACGGCGCGGCCCTCGTCCTTCAAAGCCGCGCGCACTTTCCTCATCAGCCCGACGCACGTCTCGCGGTCGAAGTGATGGAAGAAGTTCGTCAGCAGCACGAGGTCGAAGCCCTCGCCGAACTCCAAGTCGAACGCGCTCCCCGGCATCTTGTGAAAACGCTCGGCGACGCCCGCCGCCTCGGCGTTCTCTTCGGCGATGCGGAGGACGCTCTCCCAGTCGAGCGCGTAGATTTCGGCGCGCGGGTTGTGGCGCGCGATGTTGATGCCGAAGAGGCCGTGACCGGCGGCGATGTCGAGCACTTTGAGCGGCCCCGCCTCCGCCGCGCCCACGACCCGCGAGATGGCCTCCGCCGACGGCCCCATCATCCCGGTCATGCTGCGCGCGAAGTCGTCCCAGATCGGATTCTCCGGCGTCACCGAGCCCTGCTCTTCGAGCGCCGTGCCGCCACGGCGGACGCACTCGGTCAAGTTCTGGAAGGCTTCGTACATGAACGGCCTGTTGAGGAAGCCGACCACGCCGCCGATGTAAGCGGGCGAGCGGCGGTCGAGGAAGAGCGCTGCGTCGGGCGCGGGCCTGTAGGCGTCGCCCTCTTTGGAGAGGAAGCCCGCGACCGTCAGAAAGTCGCAGAGGATGCGGACGCCGCGCTCGGCGGCCCCGGAGCGCGCGGCCAGTTTTGCGGTCGTGTCGTCGCCCTCGGCGACGGCGGTGAAGATGTCCAATTCGATGGCGGCCTTCAACGCCGCCGACGCCTGATAGGCGTTGAGCATCTGGAAGATGCGCTCCGGCGTCAACTGCTGCTCGTGCGTTCCTGCCGGGGGAGTCGTCGTCGTCGTGTTCATCTCGTGTCCGTTCGTCGTCCTTACTTGTTCGGGGTCACTTTCAAGTTGTCGAAGTAAATCTCGGCGAGCGCGCCGCCGAAGATGCCGGGGCTGCCCTGACGGTTGCCGATGGGGTCAACGCGCTCGACCGTCCACGCGGCGGGCTCCGGCTCCGAAGCGGGCCAAGCCTTGCCGCGCGCGCGCACTTTGCCGCCCGGAAGGTTCTCGACGCGCAGCTTCATCCGGTACCAAGTGTCGGGCTTCCACGCGAACGGGACGCTGGCGACGCGCGCCGTCTCCGGTTGCCACGAAGAGATTTCGAGCTTCTGCGCGTTGCCGAAGAGCACGAGCGCGTAGCGCTGCGCGATGACCCCGGCGTCGCCGACGAGCCGCCGCCGCTCGGTCGCGCGCACGTCCACCTCGGTCGTGTAGTCCGACCACTCGACCGGCCCGAAGTATGCCCGCGCGCGGCTCAAAAGCGAAGAGCCCTCGGTCGTCTTCACCAAGACTTTATTGCCCTCGACCTCGCGGACGATGTACTTGAGCCCCGCGTTCGTCCAGTGCTGCGGGAACGTGTTCGGCTCCATCGCGTCGAAGTTCTCGTTGATGGGGAGCGGCGGGATGACGCGCACGCGCGCCGCTCCCGTGAGGCCGCCGACCGTCGCCCGCACCTCGCCCGTCTGCACGACCGCATCGGACGCCGAAGCGTACTGCCCGTTCGCCACCGTGCCTTTCAGTTTGTCGAGCGACCATTCCGCCGACTTCTCTTCGCGGACGAAGTTACCGCGCGCGTCGAAGAGGCGCACGCGGAAACTCGCATGGTCGCCGGGCTTGAGGGTGAGTTCGGCGGGCACGACCT
>DASTQX010000091.1:0-1264 GCA_035761505.1 Pyrinomonadaceae bacterium | reverse complement strand
GGCTGATGGTCTTGAAAGCCTTCTCGTTGATGACGGCGCTCAAGCTCGTCGAAGGGTCGTTCGGCTCTCCGAGCTTGAGCTTCTGCGTGCGCTCGACGATGCGTTCGACCATCGGCTCGTACACGTCCCGGTGAATGATGGCGCGCGAGCAGGCCGAGCACTTCTGCCCTTGAAAGCCGAAGGCGGACTGCACGACTCCGGTCGCCGCCTCGTCCAAGTCCGCGTCCGCGTCAACGATGATGGCGTCCTTGCCGCCCATCTCGGCGACGACGCGCTTGATCCAGATTTGACCTTTGTTCACCTTCGCCGCGCGCTCGTTGATGCGCAGACCCACTTCCTTCGAGCCCGTGAAGGCGACGTAGCGCGTCAGAGGATGGTCGACGATCACGTCGCCGACCTCGCCGCCCGCGCCGACCATGAAGTTGACGACGCCCGGCGGCATCCCGGCCTCTTCCAACAGCTCGAAGAACTTGTAGGCGATGGTCGGCGCGTCCGAAGAGGGTTTCAGGACGACCGTGTTTCCGGTGACGACCGAGGCGACCGTCATGCCCGCCATAATCGCCAGAGGGAAGTTCCACGGCGGGATGACCACGCCGACGCCGAGCGGGATATATTCGAGCCGGTTCTCTTCGCCCTCGATCTTCGTCAGAGGCTGCGGCCCGGCGTAGCGCAGCATCTCGCGCGCGTAGAACTCGCAGAAGTCAATCGCCTCGGCGGTGTCGCCGTCGGCCTCGGCCCAAGTCTTCGCCACCTCATGCACCATCCACGCCGAGAAGTAGTGTCGGCGCTCGCGGAGCATCTGCGCGACGCGGAAGAGGAGCCCGGCGCGCTCTTCGGGCGGCGTCCGGCTCCACGTCTTGAAAGTCTCGTGCGCGCGCTCGACCGCCTTGCGCGCCAGCTCCTCCGTCGCCTTGTGGAAGCGGCCCACGACCTCTGTCTTCTTCGACGGATTGGTGCTTTCGAGGATGTTGCCCGTCTCGACGCGCTCGCCGCCGATGACCAGAGGGTACTCGCGCCCCAGTTCCGACTTCACGCGCGCGACGGCCTCGCGCATCGCCCGCGCGTTCTCTTCTTTGGAGAAGTCCGTAAACGACTCGTTGCGAAATTCATCCTGCTGCATCTGCTGAGACATACTCTGCTCCTTCGCGTTTGAAACGATGACGGCTGAACGCGGGACGAGGGAGTCCGCGACCGACGTGCGTTCAGAATAATTGTGCCGCGTTCTTTGTTTTGCCTGCATGCTATCACACCGAAAACAGTACCG
>DASTQX010000090.1:0-18614 GCA_035761505.1 Pyrinomonadaceae bacterium | reverse complement strand
GTGTTCCCGCCGTCGCTCTTCTTCGGCGCGTCGCCGTTCGTCCCTCCGACCGTCGAGAAGAGAGAGCCGTTGAGCTTCGCCTGCTTCCGCGCGGCGGGCTCCGGCGCGAGACTATTTTTCGCGGAGTCGGACGGAGAGCTTGTCGCCTCGTCCCTGCCGTCGGAGCGCAGAGCGAAATTCTGCCGGAGCATCGCGCCGCCGCCGAGGGGCGTGCGCAGGAGGCGCGTCCAACTCCGCTCGTCCCTGCGCTCGCTCGGCGCGAGCGTGTAGCCGCGCGGGAGCGTCACGGGGTCGAGCGAGAGCACCTGCGCGCCTTCGTTGACGACGGGGAAGTTGTAGAGCCCGGCGGAGTCGGTGATGACCGACTGGCCGTTGTTGAGGTAGAGGCGCACGCCCGGCAAGCCGCGCTCGTCCTTGTCGAAGAGGCCGTTCGCGTTCGCGTCCTCGAAGACGCGGCCCAGAATGAGTTGCTGAGAAGAGAAGACGCCGCGCCGGACGCGGACGCCCGTGCGCGCCGTCGGAGTGGAGACCTGTTCGCCGCCCGTCAGACGACCAGAGCCTTGCGCCGTGTTGAACTGCTCGCCCTCTTGCGCGTTCGCGCCGACGCGCACGCGGTACGTGAGAGTCGCGCGCGAGCCAGCCGCGAGCCGTCCGAGGCGGAAGACGAGCAGGCCGTCGGGAAGAATTTCGGGTTCGACCGAGCGCTCGGCGGCGGGCGGGCTGACGACGCGGGCCGTGCCTTGCGCGTAATGGAAAGAGGCCGGGAGCACGTCGCGGACGATTAAATCTTCGACGGCGGAGACGGTCGCGTTGCGAATCTCGACGCGGTAGTTAACGGTGTCGCCGATCTCGACCGAAGGCCGGTCGGCGCTCTTCATGATTTCGAGCGTCGTCGTCTCGAACATCGGGACGTTCAAGGCGAAGGCGGCGAGGCGCGCGGTCGTGACCGCCTCTTCGGTCAGCTCGAAGCCGCCTGAGCGCGCGACCGGCTGGCCGTCGAGAGCGCGCACGGTGAGCGAGAAGAGGCCCGGCGCTTCGGCGTCAGGCGCGACGGTCACTTCGATCATCCGCGCGCGGTAGCCGGGCGCGGTGACGTTGAGGAAGTAACGCGCGGGCAGCCCGGCGCTGCCGAGTTGCGCGGGTGAGAGCACGAAGCTCCAACGGCCTTGCGAGTCGGACGGGAAGGGGTTCGCGTTGTCGTCGTTCGGCTCGGAGCCCGCGCCCGAAGTGAGCGGGACGGGCGAGCCGGTCGTCGCGTCGCCGACGAGCGCGACCGAAGCGCCCGGAATCGGCGTGCCGCCGCTGCGCCCCTGATAGACGAGGCCGAAGGGATTGACGACCGCCGTCGCGCTCGTCGTGGCGGCGGCGGGCGCGTTCTCGGCGTTGACGATGCCCGTGTTGACTATCCCTGCGCCCGGCGCGACCGCGCCGGAGACGCGCGCGCGGAAAGTGACCTGCACGAGCGCGCCCACGGCGAGCGGCTCGGCGAGCTTCACTTCGAGACGGCGGTTGAGGACGTGACCTTCGTCGGCGTCCTCGGCGTCGGTCAGCGCGCGGTTGTTGAGGCGGAGCGAGTCGGCGACGTATTCCAGACCTTCGGGCAGGTCGTCGCGTAGCACGACGCGCCGCGCGGGGATGTCGCCGCTGTTGCGGAAGGCGATGCCGTATTCGAGCGTCTGCCCCGTCGAGGCCGTGACGCGCTCGCGCCCTTCGACCGTCTTGACAGGCGGGAGCGACGGTTCCGCCGGGGCGGAGAGGCGCGCGCCGTTGCCGACGACGTTGACGATGGTGCCGATGTCCTGCGGCGTGCCGGTCAGAGATTCGAGGACGTTCGAGCGCGCCGTGAGGCGGACGGAGAACTGCTGCCCCTGCTGCGCGCCGTTGGTGTCGACTAAAGCCAGAACGCCCGCGCACGCGCCGCGCGCGAGACGTGGGCTCATCGTCTCGCCGAGCGTGACGGGGCGGTCGGAGTCGTCGAGCGTGCCGCTCGCGTCCGTGTCGAAGTGGAGCGAGAAGACGGTGGCGGGCGCGGTCGCCTCCGCCGCGACGAGGGTGTAGAAGTCGGGGGTGTTGCCGGTGTTGCAGACGCGGAAGAGTCTTGTGACGCGCTCGTTCGGCGAGACGGTGGCCGAAGGGTCTGTCTCGTCGGGCGTGACGGCGAGCGCGGCGACTGTTCGCACCGTGACCGTGACGGTCGGCGAGACGGTCGCAAAGCCCATGCCTTCGGCGTCCGTGTAGGTCGCCTCGGCGCGGTTGGAAATGACCGAGCCCGCCTCCGCGTTCCCGTCGCGCGCGCCCGCGAACGTTCCCCCCGCCGTGAGGGTGGCGAGGAGCACGAGCAGCGCGAGCGCGCGGAGGAAACTTTGGGGGCGGGCTTCAGACATTTGGAGAAGACCGATGTGCGGAAAGGATGAACCCGGAACGCGGAACGGTGAACTGTCAGACAGGTTGTTTGCAGTTCATCGTTCCGCGTTCCTCGTTCAGCGTTAGTTGATGCGCCGCCTGAAGGTGAACGTTCCGGACGCGCCGGGGGCGAGACTCGGAATGCTGTCCTTCAGGAAAGTGGTCGCGGCAGTGACCGCGCCGGTGGTGTCGCCGTCGGTGATGACGCCGGTGGTGGAGTCAACGGGGCCGTTCGCGCCGATGACCTGAGTGGTGTTGGCCGCCCAGTTGTTCGTCCCGGCGTCGCCGTCCTCGCTGATGACGATGTTGGTCGCCGTCAGCGTGACGTTCCCGACGCCGCCCGAAGAGGAGACGTTCTCGTAGGCGATCTGGTAAACGAGGTCAGCGCCCGGCACGGCATCGGTCGCCGCGCCCACGCCCGTCGTGTTGTCCACCGTGACCGTCTTGACGAGCCGGAGGAAGCCGGTGTAGAGGCGGTCAATCGTGTCGTTCGACGACGCCGGGGTGTTGCCCGAAGTCGCGCGGATGGTTGCCGAGAAGCCGGTCAGCACCGTCTGCCCCGTCGGCAGGTTGAAGGCCACCGTGTAGTTGGCCGAAGCGCCGCGCGCGACGCTCACCGTGACGCTGCCCGAAGGATTCGAGCCGTCCACGGTGACGGAGCCGCTCGCGGTCGTGATGACGAGCGAGGAGCCCGCCGGGAGCGAACCGAAGTTCGCCACCGTGAGCGTGTACACGTCGTCGGCGTTGCCCGTGTTCTGGACGGTGTTGGTGAAGGTCGAAGTGCCGGCGGCGTTGGTCGAGCCGCCGGGCGCGACGCCCGCGATGCCCGTCGTCACGCTGCGGTTTGTGTAGTCGTCGTTGTTGTTGGTCGGCCCCGTCGCCCCCGGCGTGCCGTTCGGGCCGTTCAGAACAGCGCCGAGCTTGCCGATGAGCGTCAGGATGAGCACGCCGTCGCCGTCCACCGATCCGGCAGCCGAGAGGTTCAGGCCGTCGGGGGTGCTGTTCAAGGGCGAGAGGTCGGCGCGACCGTTACCGAAGTTAGCGTCCGCGTCGCCCGACTGGTCGGTGATGCCGTTGTTGAAGGTGTTGTTGGCGAACGAGTCGGCGATGGCGAGGACGGGGAAGTTGGCGTTCGCCGTCACGTTGATCGTCACGAGGATGGCGATGTCGGACGTGCAGGTGTTGTTCGCCGCGAGCGACGCGCCACGGTTAAAGGCGATGCGGCGCACCGTCGTCAAGTCGGCGGGCGCGCTCGTCGTCCAGACGGCGGCGGAGACGGGGTTGTCGGTGAGCGCGCTCACGGAGTAGAGCGTGCCCGCCGGGAAGGTCTGCCCGGCCTTCAGAGCGGTCTGCGAAGGGATGGGGAAGATTTCAAAGACGCCGCTGTTCGAGCCCGCCGGAGCGTTCGCCAGCGTCCGCGCCGAGGCCGCCTGCGTCGTCGAGACGTTGCAGGTGTGCAGCGCGTAAGGGATGTCGCTGCCCGGATTGATCGGCCCGGCGGGGCCGGTCAGGGTCGTGACGATGGCCGCGTCGCGCAAGACCGAGAGGCTGCGCGTGCCGCGCGCCTCGGAGCGCCCGTTGACTCCGGCGGTCGTGTTCGCCACGTCGGCGGCGGAGGCGACGAGCGTCTGGTTGTCGAAGGGCGAAGCGCCGCCCGCGTCGCCGAGCTGGATGTTGACGAAGCCGCTCGCGCCCGCCGGGACGCTGAAGAGGACGACGACGTTGCGGCTCTGGCCCGCCGGGATCGAGGCCGAGGCCACGTCCGAGGCGTTCGTCCAGATGTTGGTGTCGCCCGCGTCGAACGTGCCGTTGCCGTTGGCGTCGAAGAAGGCCGCCGTGACGTTGGCCGCCGTGATCGCGCCGCTGATGGAGAGGCTCGCGCCGCCCGCCTTAAAGGTCACGGTGTCGGCGAAGTTGCCGGTGTTGGCGACGGCGAAGGAGGCCGAGCCGTTCGGGTTCCCGGCGACGACGTTACCGCTCGCGCCGCTACCCGAAGCGTCGTCGGGCGTGATGGCTAAACCGGCGACGTTCGCCACCGTCACCGTCACGGTGTTCGAGGTGGTGTCGTAGGTATTGCCGCCGGAGTCGGTGTAGCTCGCCGACGCGGTGTTGGAGATGGGGGTGCCGCCCGCGGTCTGCGCGTGCGCGGCGGGCGCGCCCCACGAGAGGAGCGCGGCCAGCGCAAGCGCGGCGAGCGCGAGCGGGCGGAAGGTGCTGGGGGAATTAGTTCTCTTATTCATTATTGTTCCTCACTGGAGTGGTCGGTGGGTTGCCGGGCGGCGGTCGGGGCGGTTGAGGTGACGGGTCGTGGCCGGCCCTGTTGCCCTGAGAAGCGACCGCAGCCGCGAGTGCCCTTGTTTACTTGACGCGCACCTTGTAGGAAGCGGAGAGCTTGCCGCCGGCGGCGAGCGCGTCCGACCACTCATAGCGCACTTCCGTGTACATCGAGACGGGCGCGGCGACTTTCTTGACCGTGCCGTCGGGCTGCTTCTGCTCGACGACGGGCTGCGTCGAGAAGGTCTTGCCGCCGTCAATGCTGTAGGTGACGGTCGAGCCCTCGACGGCGACGGCGCTCCCGGCGACGAAGGCCGTGCCTGCCGGGATGTGGCCGACGGTCTTGTAGTCGCGCGCCGAGGCCGTGCCCTCGTTCGACGACTCGATCTGCCATTGCAGAATCTCGCCCGGCTGCACGTCCTTGACCTCTTCGAGCGTGAGCCGCTTGCCTTCGCGCTCGACCGCGCCGGAAAGCACGACTTTGATTTCGGGCCTGCCGGTCTCCGCGCTGCGTAACTGCCTCTGCGCGAAAGCGGCGGCACCGCCCAACACCACGACGCAGAGCGCCAGCAGCGGAACGAGGCCCAGATTCTTCTTCAACTTAGTCATCATCTTCTCCTCCAAATTTTATGGTTGCGATGAGAGTGGCCTCGGCGTCGGGCCGTGGGCGTGCCGTCGGGAGCTTGAGGGTGGGAGGCTTTGGCGGTCTCCCTTCCGGTCGTCTCTTAGGCGGGTTGAGGCGTCGTCTGCTCTTTGAGGGCGCAGGCGACGGCGTACATAAAGTGCTTGAGGCTGACGGGGCGCGGGATGACCGCCGCGAGGCGCGCGTGCGTGGCCGAGCGCATGATCTCGGACGGTCGGTTGTGGATGGCGATGAGCGAAGTGCCGGGCGCAATCTCGCGCAGGGCTTCGACGGCCCCGCCGCGACCAAAACCGGCCATGTCGAGCCCGACGGCGATGAGGTCGAAGCGACCGTCCGCCGCCGCTCTCAGCACGTCCATCGTGTGGCGGCAAGTCTCGGCCTCGTGCCCCGCGACACGCAAAGCCCTCACCAACTCTTCGGCCATCACACGGTCGTCATCACAAATCATCACGCGGGCCATGCGGCTTTATTCCTTTACTTCCCTCGAATTCGTCACGGAACCCGCCGAACGAACACACGTCCGGCACGCCCCTTCTTAACAAGGCCCGTGCCGCCCGCCCGCGAGCCGCCGCGCCGATGCTTAACTCCTTATATTCTTCAAGTTACGGCCTCTTCGGAGGGGCCGCGAGGCGTTGCTTTAAGGCGTCGGGTGACAAGCGGGGCTGAAATTTTGTCAGCGTCCCTGACGTTTTGTCAGGCGTTCTCAAAGCTTTCGGAGATTCATTCTCTTCGGGCGCGCGCGCGTTGGAGAGGGGCGGAGGGGATTTAACTTGACAGGGGTTGACGGACGGTTAAGATGGATGTGCCCGTAGTGACGACATCTTGGGCGCACCTCACTGCGCCTGAGTCATGCACAATCTACACAAATGAGACGAAAGTTGATTGTTGCCCGACCGGCGGCGTGAAGCGGCGTCGGGCTGCGCGAAGGCTCGCAGCCGGTGGCCTCTTCGCCCGTTCGGAAACACGCAAGGTCGGTCGCCAAAGGGAGACGACCGTCGGGGCCGGAGTGTGCTCGCGCCGAACGCGCGGGACTTCCGTTCGGCGGCGGCGGTCTTTGCGAAAGGCGGGGCCGTCCGTCGAACCCTTTGCCGACCGCCGACGCTTTACCTCTAAGGAGAATTTTGATGTTCAAATCTCACAGAGTTGGTTCCATCCTGACGACTCTCGCCGTCGTCGGCCTCTTACTCTCCGCCGCGCCGTGGCGCAAGGCGAAGGCGCAGACAGTGCTCTACACCGTCACCGAACTCTCACTCGGCGGCGAGAGCAACGCTTACTTCCATCCCGTGAGCGGGCAGGTGCTCGGCTCTTCGGTCACGAGCGCGGGGGGCCGTCAAGCGTTCCTCTACGACGGCACGAGCGTGCAGGCGCTCACGCTCGGTGGCTTGGATAGCTCGGTCATTTCGGCCAATGCCTCCGGCGACATCATCGGCCAGTCGCTCACGACGAACGGAGAAGAGCACGCCTTCCTCCATCGCAACGGGCAGACCGTCGCGCTCACGCTCGGCGGCACGTACAGCCAAGCACTCCACATCACGGCCTCCGGCCTCGTCATCGGCGAGGCGGAGACGGCGACGGGCGAGAGTTACGCCTTCGTGTACGACCAAGCGGGGATGCACACGCTCTCGCTCGGCGGCGCGTGGAGCGACGTGCGGGGCTACAACGCTGCGGGTCAGGTCATCGGTCGCGCGCTCACGTCCTCCGGCGACGAGCACTCCTACATTTACGGCGGCGGCACGACGACCGACCTCGGCACGCTCGGCGGCACGTTCACGCACGCCGAATACGTCAACTCGTCGGGGCAGGTGGCCGGGTCTTCGGAGACGTTGAGCGGAGAGACGCACGCCTTCCTCTATAGCGGCGGCACGATGAACGACCTCGGCACGCTCGGCGGCGACTTCAGTTACGCTTCCGGCATCAACGCGAACGGTCACGTCATCGGGCAATCGGACACGGCGAACGCGCCGACGCGACACGCCTTCATTTACAAGAACGGGACGATGACGGCGCTCTCGCTCGGCGGCGATTGGAGCAACGTGAGGTTCCTGACGGACTCAGGGCTCGTGGTCGGCGATGCGAAGACCGCCGCCAACGACCCCTTGACGGGGATGCCGATGAGCCGCGCCTTCCTCTACGACGGGACGAGCGTGCAGGAGCTTTCGCTCGGAGCCGGGGACAGCGACGCTTACGGCATCGGCCCGGCGGGCGCGGTCATCGGCTGGTCGCACACGACGAGCGGCGCAGCTCATGCCTTCCTCTACAGCAATGGCACGATGAACGACCTCGGCACGCTCGGCGGGCCGGACAGCGCCGCCTATAACTTCACCCCTTCGGGCAGCGTCACCGGCTCCTCGCAGGTCGTCGAGATGACGCAGTACCCCGGCGCTTATCACAGCCACGATTTCTTTTACGACGGCAGCCAGTTGCTCGACCTCTCGCTCAACAGCGAGAGCGACAGTTACATCCTCGGAGTCAACTCGTCAGACCAGATTATGGGTTACGAGTTCAGCCCCGCCGGAGATATGCGCGCCTTTTTCTACGACGGGACGAGCATCCAGGCGCTCACGCTCGGCGGCCCGTGGAACGCGCCCGGCGATATGAACTCGGCGGGGCAGGTGGTCGGCTGGTCGGAGACGACGAGCAACGTCTGGCACGCGTTCCTCCACGAAGGCGGCGTGACGCAAGACCTCAACGACTTGATTGACGCCAACTCCGGCTGGGAGCTTGTTTACGGGGAATGGATTAACGACGACGGGCTCATCTTAGGGACGGGCGCTTACCTCGGCGGCCCGTACCGCGCGGTGCTGATCAGTCCGATCTAGCGGCGCTCGCGCTCTCAGGGCTCGCCGCCCGTCTCGTATTCGCGGAGCTTGCGGTAGAGGGTGCGGGAGGAGATGCCGAGGAGGGCGGCGGCGCGCTCGCGGTTGCCGCCCGTCTCTTCGAGGACGCGGAGGATGTGTTGCCTTTCGAGTGCTTCGAGCGTGGAGGGCGTCGCCGCGTCGGCGCTCGCCGCCGAAGCGCCCGCGCGCGCGGCCTGCGAGGGGAGCACTTGCTCGGCCTCGATGCGGTCGGCGGCGGAGAGCGCGACGGCGCGCTCTAAGGCGTTGCGCAGTTCGCGCACGTTGCCGGGCCAGTCGTACTCGGCGAGGCGGCGGCGGGCTTCCTGAGAGAGGTCGAGTGCGGGGCGCGTGAAGCGCTCGCGGTAGAGCGAGAGGAAGTGTTCGATGAGGACGGGCACGTCCTCGCGCCTCTGCCGCAGCGGCGGGACGTGCAGAGAGATGACGTTGAGGCGGTAGAAGAGGTCTGCGCGGAAGCGGCCCGCCGAAACGTCCTCGGCAAGGTTGCGATTCGTCGCGGCGATGACGCGCACGTCCGCCGAGCGGTCGCGCGTCGAGCCCACGCGCCGGAAGCTTCCCTCTTCGAGGAAGCGCAGGAGCTTGACTTGCGTCTGCGCGGGCATCTCGCCCACTTCGTCGAGGAAGAGCGAAGAGCCGTCGGCGGCCTCTATCAAACCGCGCTTCGTCGCAGTCGCGCCGGTGAACGCGCCGCGCTCGTGGCCGAAGAACTCGGACTCGAAGAGCGTCTCAGGGAAGGCCGCGCAGTTGACCGTAATCATCGGCGAGTCGGCACGCGACGAGCGCGCGTGGATGAAACGCGCGAGCACGTCTTTCCCCGTCCCCGACTCGCCCGTGATGACGACCGTCGAATCCGCCCGCGCCGCCGTCTCGGCCAGAGCGACGAGCCCTTCCATCGCCGCGCCGCCATAGACGAGCGCGGGCACGTCGTCCGCAGAAGAGTCGGATGCGGGCGCGCGCACCACGTCGCGCAGGGAAGCGTTCTGGCGGACGAGCCTTCGCTTCTCGTCGGCCTTGCGGATGACGGCCTCGATCTCGTCGAGCGTGGAAGGTTTCGTGAGGTAGTCGTAAGCGCCGAGCCGCATCGCTTCGAGCCCCGTCGGGAGCGACGTGTCGGCGGTGACCATGATGACTTCGGGCGCGTCCTCCATGCGGCGAATCTCGCGCAGGGCGTCGAGGCCGGAAAGCCCCGGCATGCGGATGTCGAGGAGCACCACGTCGAAGTCGCTCTTCGAGAGCGCTTCGAGCGCCTCTTCGCCCGACGCGGCGGCGGTCGAGTCGAAGCCCATCAGCGCCGTCTGGTCGGTGATGAGGCGGCGCAGCACGGCGTCGTCGTCCACGACCATCACGCGAATTTTTCTACTCATAGAGTCGGCGGCAGAGAGGTGATTTCGGTTCAGAGCTTTCAGCGAGAGCACGTCCGAAGCTTTCGGTCGGGGCTGAATCTTAACACTTCTCGCGGCGCGCGCGTCACTGCTTTTCGGGCGTGCGGCGCGGGAGCCGGAGCGGGAAGCCGATTGCCCGCGCCGTGACGCGCGCCGCGCGAAAACTTCTGCGCCGATTGTTTCGCGCGGCGGTATAATCCCTCCACCTCGAAATTCAAGCCTTCCCGGAGCGGCGCGCGCGCCCGCCCCGTAAGCTCTGCATGGAGTCCTGCCCGCATCAGTCGAAAAGGAGGTCGAAGATGTCCTTGAGATGGGAGAGAGTCTTCCGCCGCCGCAAGACGGAACTCATCATCACCTTTACGCTTCTCGCGTTAGCCGTCTGCCTCATGCTCCTGCCGTTCGGCCCCTACGGAGGTTCGGTGCCGGTGCAACTCGGCGAGAAGCTGGCGTTCGCCGCGCTCGTCGCGCTCGCCGTGCGTTGGATCGGAATTGTTTTTTCCGAAGCCGAGCTGACGGACACGGACGGAACCGAGTACGAGGAGGCGATCAAAGGGGCGCACCGGCGGATTTGGATTTGCCAGACGTGGCTCCCCGGCATCGAAAAGGAGGCGACGAAAATCCTTCAGGGGAAGCCGCGCGACATTGACATCAAAATCCTGCTCGCCTCCTTCAAAGAGCGCTCCTTCATCTACTCGCGCATCCTCGGACGAAAAAACATCACCCCGGCCAAGGCCAAAGGCCATGTCGCCAGCTCGGTCGCGCCTTTCGTCTCCGACGACGCGAAGGAAGACAAAAGGCATTGTCTGAAATTCAACTACGGCCACCATCCGGGCTGGATCGCCGTCATTGATTCCAAAGTCTTCTGGGGGCCGACCCCCGTCCACGTGGACAACCACACGGTCGAGTTCCTCTTTCACAAGCACGCCGAGGGCGACGCTCACGGAGCCTTCTGGACGACCCAGTTCAATCTGCTCTGGGAGAATTTCAGTCACTCCTACAAAGACGAGAAGGAGTTCAACGAAGAACTCCCTTGAACGCGTGCGCGGCGGAGAGGGACAAGACTTCGCCGCGCCGCGCCCCGAACCGTCCGGCGATTCAAGCTCACTGGCCGCTCTTTTCGGGCGTGCGGCGCGGGAGCCAGAGGCGGAAGCAACTGCCCGCGCCCGGCTTGGACTCGACGGTGAGCGCGCCGCCCAGCTCTTCGGCGAAGCTGAGCGAGATGGCGAGGCCGAGGCCGGAGCCGGAGCCGGGGTCTTTGGTGGTGAAGAACGGGTCGAAGACGCGCGCGAGCGTGTCGGGCGCGATGCCGGGGCCGTTGTCTTTGACCTCGACGCGGACGCGCTCGCCTTCGAGCGCGGTCGAGACGATGACGTGGCCGCCCTCGCCCGTCGCGTCGAGCGCGTTGCTCAGAAGATTATCGAGGACTTGCCGCACCATCCCCTCGTCGGTCGCCACCTCTTTGATTAAGGGATCGAGCGCGACGCCGACTTTGACGCCCCTCTCGCCCCCACGCTGCTCGAAGAGGCGGGCCGTGCGCTCGACCAGCCGGTTGAGGTCGCAGGGCTCGCGCCGCGCGCGCTTCTGCCGCGCGAGGTCGAGCAGGCCGCGCGTAATCTGCTTGCAGCGCAGAGCTTGCCGGACAATCTCTTCGAGGTAAAAATTCCAGTTGCGCTCTTCGATGAGCGGCGCGGTTTCGGGGACGGCGCGCAAGTCCCTGAGCGTCGCCTCGGCGCAGGTCGTGATGGCCGCCAGAGGGTTGTTGATTTCGTGCGCCACGCCCGCCGCGAGTTGCCCGATGGTCGCCAGACGGCGCGCGCGCGCGAGTTGCTCCTGCACCTCCGAGAGCGCCGTGATGTCGCTCCACGTAATCACGCTCCAATAAGTCCGGGTGGCGGACTCCGGGGTCTGAGACGGCTGAGACGGCTGAGAGGTTTGAGCGTCTTCTTGAGAGGCGGCGGGAGCGTCCGCCGGAGAAGCCTGTCGAGAGTCCGAGGGCCGCCGGTCTTTGATTTCCGACTCCGGATTCCAGCCTCCTGACTCCAGACTCGTAATCGGCGCGACCGAGACGAGGTAGCGCCTGCCGTCCTCGGCCTGAAGCTCGAAGGAGGTGGAGGTGTGCGCGCCGCCCTGCTTCATGTGGTAGGCGGCGGCACGCTCGCCGAAGAGGCGGGCGAAGGCTTCGGCGCAGGTCATCCCCGTGACCTCCGACGGGTGGAAGCCCATCATCTCGGCGGCGGCGAGGTTGCAGCGCGCGACCAGCATCCGGTCGTCGTGGACGATAACGCCGTCGGGGATGGCGTCGAAGGTCTGCTCCCAGACGCGCTTGGCCGTCCCCAACGTCTCGAAGAGGCGCGCGTTGTCCAAAGCGAGCGCGGCCATCTCGGCTAAGCCTTCCAACTGCTGCCGCTCCTCGGCGTTGAAGCGGTGCGAGGCGCGGTAGCCGACGGCGAGGATGCCGAGCGCCTCGCCGCGCGCGCGCAAGGCGACGAGCGCGAGGTCGCGCACGCCCTCGGCGCTGTGCAAGGGGAACTCGCTCACGGGCAAATCACCGGCGAGGCCGCGCACCTCGATGATGTCCTCGTCGGCCTCGGCGGCGCGCTCGGCGAACTCTCCGCGCAAGGGGTTGACGATCTCGCCGCCCGACGGTTCGAGCGTCAGGAAGCCGCTCATCGCGTGCCACGTGATGATGCGCTCTTTGAGAGAGATGCTGGCGACGCTCGCCGTGTCGGCGCGCATCACGCGCCGCACCGTCTCGACCACGGTCTTGAGCGTCGCGGCGGTCTCCGCGCCGCCCGCCCGCCCGCCGTGCGAGTCGAAGGCCGCGCCCGCGCCGCGCCGCCCGCCGCCCGCGTCCGACCTCTCGAACGACTCATCCGCGTTCTTCGTCATCTCGCCCGTATCTTGCCAGAATTGGCCGCGAAAGTCCTCACCCGGCCCGAAGGGTCGTCACAATTTTCTTTCACCTGCTGCCTGCGCCCGACGCCCTTTCCCTGCGCGTCCCGCGCCGGCCCCTCGTTTTCATTGAGCGAACGCGACGGCACGCGCGTTGCCATGAGCCTCCGCGTCCGAGAGGTGCTTTATGCAAGTCGAGAACCCGGAAACCGAAGCCGCACGGAGGAGACGCATGATGAAGATAGTTCTGGAAGCTTTGGGCTGGCTGACCGCCGTCGCCCTCTTCGCCTTCGCGGGCCATTCCGTCTTCGCGCAGGGAGGGACGCCCGCAGGCGCTTCCGCCCGCGCCGTCGAAAGAGAGAGCGAGGCGCGGCAGGACGCGCCCTCGAACGTCGAGCGCCGCAGCCGCGAGCGCAAGGCCGCGCCCTCGCGCGAGGAGCGCGAGGACTTGAGCCCCGTCTCCATCGTCCGCGAGGCGCGCACCATCTACGTCCGCGCGACGCCGCACCTCGACAAGAAATACCTCGAATACAAACTGCAAAAGTATCGAGAGCTTCAGGACTGGGGCTTGATGCTCGTCACCGACGAGCGCGCCGCCGACCTCGTTATCACCTTCGAGAAGACGGCGCTCAACTACATCTTCGCCATCAGCAACCCGCGCACCAGCGTCATCGTCGCCAGTGGTAAGACCGTCGCCATCAACGGCCTCGTCGCCGCCGAGAACTTAGGGAAAGAGATTATCAAAAAGCTCAGGGACGTGCGCGCCTCCTCCGAACGCGTGCCGCGCAAGAAGCGGCCCCGCGACTCGGACTTCGACGAGGACGAGGAGAGCGAATCGTAAAGTCCTCAGACCGACATTCAAACAAAACTCAGGAAGGATTTTTTGAGATGAGCAAGTTCTTCTTCTTCACCGCCGCGGCGCTCATCATGCTCCTGCCCGCGACCTCGCAGGCGCAGACCGATGAGCACAAGTTCGAGGCCGGAGTCGTCTTCACCATGCTCGGCGCGGAGACCTTCGACCAGTCCTCGAAGGGTCTCGGCGCGCGCTTCGGCTACAACTTCAACGAGCACCTCGCGCTCGACGCCGAGACCGCCTTCTTCCCGCGCGACGCCCTCGGCAACAACCAGTTCGCGCAGAACGTGCAAGGGTTCGTCGGCCTCAAGGCGGGCGCACGCTCGAAGTACGTGGGCGTCTTCGCCAAGGCGCGGCCCGGCGTGATGCGTATCGGCAACTCCATCTCCGGCTTCGACTGTACCTCGCGCGGCTCTTTCAACATCTGCCGCCCCGACCGCAGCCACCTCGCGCTTGATGCCGGAGCCGTCGTCGAAGTCTATCCCTCGGCGCGCACCATCGTCCGCGTTGACCTCGGCGACACGATGGTTCGCTTCAAGACGGCTGGCCGCAACGTCTTCGACGGCACGCAGTTCTCTTCGACCGATGTCTCGCACAACTTTCAGGCCAGCATCGGCTTCGGCTACAGGTTCTAAGGAAGGCACGACATGAACAAGCTTCTACGCATCTTCAGAAGCGTCCTCGTCCTCTTGGCGGCGGCCATCTTCTTCGCCGTGAGTCAGGACGCCAACGCGCAGACCGCCGAGCGGAAAGTGACCATCAACGTGCGCCCCGCGCGGAGCGTGGAAGAGCGCGTCGCCGATAAGGTCATGGAGAAGGAACTACGGAGGCGCTTGAACCTAAAGAGAGGGGAGTAAGTTTATGTGTCTCGACACCGGCATGTTGATCTGGATGCTGCTGTTCCTGCTGTGCGTGGCGGCCTCGCCCTTCGTCCTCATCGCGGCCATCGTCTGCGCCGTTCGGAGGCACAGGACTGACACGACGTTGCGGATTCTCAACTGACTTGGTTCCTCGCCCCCCGCCGCAACCCTCGCCGCGGCGGTAAACGGAAAGGCGCGGCCTTCTTGATGAAGGCCGCGCCTTTTCACTTCACCTCTCTCGCCCTCGTCTCAGACGGCCTTCGGCGCGACGGCGCGCACCGCTTCGGAGACTCTGGCCTCGTACTTCTTGAAATTCTCGTTGAAGCGCTCGGCGAGGTGGCGGGCCTTCGTGTCGTAGGCTTCCTTGTCCGCCCAGGTGTGGCGCGGGCTGAGGACTTCCACCGGCACTTCGGGGCACGAGACGGGCACGCCGACGCCGAAGACCGGGTCGGGGCGCGTCTCGACGTTGGCAAGCGAGCCGTTCAGGATGGCGCGAATCATGGCGCGCGTGTGGCGAATCTTCATCCGCTCGCCGACGCCGTAAGGGCCGCCCGACCAGCCCGTGTTGACGAGCCAGCACGCGGCCCCGTGCTCCTGAATCTTCTGGCCGAGGAGGTCTGCATATACGCCGGGATGCAAGACCATGAAGGGCGCGCCGAAGCAGGTCGAGAAGGTCGCCTGCGGCTCGGTGACGCCGCGCTCCGTGCCCGCGACCTTCGCCGTGTAGCCGGAGAGGAAGTGATACATCGCCTGCTCAGGCGTCAGACGCGCGACGGGCGGCAGCACGCCGAAGGCGTCAGCCGTCAGCATGATGATGTTCTGCGGATGACCGGCGTAACCTTCCGGCACGATGTTCGGGATGGAGGTCAGAGGATAGGCGGCGCGCGTGTTCTCGGTCTTCGAGGCGTCGTCGAGGTTTGGGACGTGCGTCACGGGGTCGAAGACGACGTTCTCCATGACGGTGCCGAACATGCGCGTCGTGCGATAGATGTCGGGCTCGGCCTCCTCGGAGAGCTTGATGACTTTGGCGTAGCAGCCGCCCTCGAAGTTGAACACGCCGTCGTCGCTCCAACCGTGCTCGTCGTCGCCGATGAGCTTGCGCTCAGGGTCGGCGCTCAAGGTCGTCTTGCCCGTTCCCGAAAGGCCGAAGAAGACGGCCACGTCGCCCGCGTCGCCGACGTTCGCCGAGCAGTGCATGCTCATCACGCCGCGCTGCGGCAGAAGATAATTGAGGATGGTGAAGACCGACTTCTTCGTCTCGCCCGCGTAGG
The DNA here is from genome assembly GCA_035761505.1 of Pyrinomonadaceae bacterium. Taxonomy (GTDB): domain Bacteria; phylum Acidobacteriota; class Blastocatellia; order Pyrinomonadales; family Pyrinomonadaceae; genus JAIVJM01. The sequence continues at coordinate 3,181 of DASTQX010000090.1, read as the reverse complement.
ACGTGCCGCCGATGAGGACGAGGCGCTGGCTGAAGTCCATGAGGATGAAGGTCTGCGCGCGCGTCCCGTCGCGTTCGGGGTCGGCCTTGAAGCTTGGGATGTTGACGATGGTGAATTCGGGCGTGTGCTTCTCTCGCCCCTCGTCGTCGTTGATGAACATCGTGCGCGCGAAGAGCGAGTGCCACGCCAGTTCCGTGACAATGCGGACGGGCAGGCGGTAGCGCGGGTCTGCGCCCGCGTAGGTGTCCTGCACGAAGAGGTCGCGGCCAGCCGTGTGCGCCATCATGCGGTCGCGCAGCGCGTTGAACCGCTCCGGCGAAAACTCTTTGTTGACCTCGCCCCAGAAAACTTTATCTTCGCTCGTGGGCTCGCGCACGATGGCCTTGTCTTTGGCGGCGCGTCCGGTGTGCTCGCCCGTGTCCACCAGCAGCGCGCCGTGCGCCGAGAAGACGCCTTCGCCGCGCCGCGCGACGATCTCATACAGCTCCGGCGTGTTGAGGTTCCAGTAAACATTGGCGGGCGCTTCGATGCCTAAGGCTTCGAGCCCCACGTCCGAATTCTTTCGCCCATGCTCCTGCACGCCGCTCTGTTTCATAGCCTGCATACTCACTCCTCGGTAAATGGTGAATGATGAATGGTCAATGGTGGAAGGCGGTTCTTATCCGTTCACCATTCACTATCTTACTATTCACCTTCTTTGTTTGCCTCCCGAACAAAACGGGGGCCGACGCAGTGAGGAGCGCACTCGCGGACGGCGATTGCGCGCGCGTCCGCCGAGGGCGCTCCCGCTCGAACGGATTAGACTTGTGACCCCTGTGCTCGAACGGCTTACTGCTGCGCGCGCGTGCTGCGTTGTTCGGCCAGTTCGCGCAGAGCGACCGACATGTCGCGCGCGGCCCGTTCCAGACGGTCGGCGCACGCTTCGAGTTCTTCCACGGCGTCGGGCGACTGGATGGTGACGGCGGCGAGCGCGTCGTCCATCTGCGAAGTTAAACGCTCGGCTGCCGTCTGCACTTCCTGCTCGGCGCGCGACAGTTGTCTGGGGGTCGGAGTGCTGCTGCTTTTACTGCTCACAAAAAATCAACCGGCTTGTCAGAATAGATAAAAATTTTCGCCGAGGCCGCGAACGCTACGCCCCCGGCTGCAAATATGTCGGGGATAAATGTCTTACCGTAAGGCGTGCGGTTTAATTGACACGGCACTTTATCATCAACACGCGCCCGGCGACAAACGGCGACGAAGGAAGGCACAAGGGGAAGGGTTAAAAGGGAAAAGGGGAAGAGGGTCAAAGGGACATTAGGGGCGGCTCCCCTCAATCCCTTTTCCCCTCTTCCCCTTTTAACCTTTTAACCTTTGTCTTCTTTCACCCGTTTCGCAGCGCCCACGCGAGCGCCCAGAGGAGGACGGTGAGGACGCCGTGCGTGAGGAAGTTGAGGGCGAGCGCGGCGCGGCCCCTCCGGTCGAGGACGATTTGCCAGAGCACGTCGAAGACCCCGCGCGTGGCCGCGCCCGCGCGCGCGCCGAGGGTGTAGGGCTCGTGCGCGGCGAAAGACGAAGTGGAGCGCGGCATGACGTTCGGCCTCTGCGGGGCGCGACGCGCGAAGTGCGTGAGGAGCCGGAAGAGGAGCGCGCGCGAGCGGCGCGTCGCGCGCCAGACGAGGAGCAGCCCGCCCAGCGAGAGGAGCGCGAGCGACCAGCGGCGCAGCCTCCCGCCCGCCACCTCGCCGTACAGCGTCCAACCTTTGACGACGGCCCTTTCGGCGCGCTTCAACTTCCCGCGCACGCGCTCGGTGTTCGTCAAAGGTTTAGGCTTCGGCGCTTCGGCCCAGCCGGGGCCGCCGTTGACGGTGCGCGTCCGAGGCTCCCAGCCGTTCGTGCCGCGCGGCAGTTGATAGCGCGGGTACTCGCGCCGCACGTCCGCGTAGGTGACGAGCCGTTCGCCGGGATGGAAGCCCTGCTTGTACTGTTCGGGCCAGTACCACTGAAAGCCGGCGAGCCGTTCGTTGATGACGGCGGCGGTGTAGAGCGAGTCGCGCGCCGCCCGTGCCTGCGGGTAGAGCCGCGCGACTTCGAGATAGATTTTGAGAGCGCGCACTAAGGGCTCGTGCTCCTCCATGTAGCGACGCATCAACAGCGCCTCGCCGGGCGCGCGCAGCTCCTGGTCGTACATGAAGGAGCCGCCCCTGATGCCGCGCCACGCCGCCGGGTTGTAGAAGGTCAACTCGCTCGACTCGTAGTAATAACCGGCGAGCTGATAGAGCGCTTCGGCCTTCGCCTCTTCGCCGTCGGCCCGCTCGACTTGCTGTTCGAGTCGTTCGAGTTCTTCCAGCGTCTTCAGGTCGCGCATCACCCAGCGCGTGAGGACGACGCCCAACTCTTCCGTGCCCGGACTCTTCGGGTCGGAGCAGGGGCGCAGGTTCGACGGCCACTCGTCCGTGCAGCCGTCGTCCGCGTACCAGCGAGGCCGGAGGCCGGGCGCGTCGGGGCGCACGCGCGAGTAGGCCGCGCGCGCCGCCCCGAAATCGTGCGCGCGCAGGTGGCGCACGCCGAGCGAGTAATAGAGCATGTCGCGCTGCGGGATGTCGGGGCGGCACGCGACGAAGTCTTCGAGCTGTGCGGGCGTCATCAGCACATCCACGAAGTAGGCCACGTCGGGCGCGTATTCGAGCGCGAGATACTGTTCGAGCGCGGCGTCGAGGTCGCCCGCGTCCTCCGCCGTGACGGCGAGCAGGCGGCGCGCGCCCTCCGTCAAATCGCCCGCCGGGAACTCTTTGACGAGCGCTTCGAGAGTCCGGCGCGACGCAGCGTAGTCGCGCAGGCGTTGCTCGGCTGCGCCCTTGACCCACAGCGCCGAGGCGCGCTCGTCGCCCGCGACGCCCGAAGAGAGAGCGCGGCGCGCGAGTTCCTGCGCGGCCTGCGCGTCGCCGAGTTCGAGTTGGACTTGCGCGACGCGCAGAGCGAAGCCGCCGCCCGTCTCGGCGCGCGGGTGGCGTCGCATCATGCGCGTGGCGAACGAGGCGACGCGCGCCAGCGCCTTCTTCTCGGCCTCGCGCCGGAGCCGCGCGCGCTCGCGCTCCTCCCACGCGTAATAATCGTCGGAGTAGCCGTAGCCGCTCTCGTCCTTGTAATGGCGGTACGGGTTCGTCTCTTCGGGAACTTGGACGTGAGCGGCCACGGGCAA